>DATEGZ010000149.1:0-101494 GCA_035279905.1 Vicinamibacterales bacterium | reverse complement strand
CGCTGGGGCGGGCGATCACGTCGGCGCTGCGCGGGCTCACGCCTGCGCCCGTGTTCAGCCTGCGTCCGCTCCGCGCGGACGCGGACGACGAGATGGCACAGGAACGTCTCGTCGCGCTGCTTGCGTCGGCATTCGGCGTGGTGGCGCTCTCGTTGACGGCGCTTGGCCTCTACGGTGTCACGTCGTACGGCGTGGCTCGGCGCCGCGTGGAAATCGGCATCCGGATCGCGCTTGGGTCTCAACCTGCCGCCGTCGTCCGGCTCGTGGTACTGCGGACCGGGCTCGCCGTGATGGCCGGCCTCGCGATCGGCGTTGGTGCAAGCCTCTGGCTGTCGCGTTACATCGCGCCGCTGCTGTTTGACGTTGGCCCGCGCAGCCCGGCTGGATGGGTGACGGCGGCGATCGTGCTCATCGCGACGGGTGCCGCCGCCGCGTGGCTTCCCACGCGGCGCGCGACGCGGGTGGATCCTGTGAGCGTGCTGCGCCAGGTCTGAAGACCGTCAGCAGGCGGCTGCAAAGCGGTGCACCGATTCGTAATCTCACGCCGCTTTCCGTCCGACGTTCGGACCCGCCGCCCTCATCGATCGTCACTCCTTCGAGGTAAAGGCGAGCAGCACATAGGAATGCTTTTTGCCAGTCGTATTCGGGTCGAAGGAGTATCAACGCCATGTCGCTCATCGGTCCGACCATTTCAATCAAAGGTGAAGTCCTGTCGCAGGAACCGCTGACCATCGCCGGTCACGTCGACGGGTCCGTGGATGCGGCGGGACACGTCCTCACGATCGCAGAAGGCGGCAGGGCGACGGCCAACCTGCTGGCGGACACGATTGTGGTGGGCGGGGCCGTGGAGGGAAGCCTTTGCGCCAACGACAAGATTGTCGTCAGTGAGACTGCGGTGATCGAAGGTGAGCTGACCGCTCCTGGCGTCCGGGTGGCAGACGGCGCCCAGGTCCGGGGACGAATCGACACCGGCAATCGCAGGCCGAAAGAAGTCCGCCAGGCTTCCTGAAGCCGGTCGCTCTACCGCTTCTCCACCAGCACGGGCGGATGCCGGTGATGCGTGGCCTGCTCGTACGCAAATGCATATCCGAGCAGATCGCCGTCTTTCCAACGCTTCGTCGAGATCTCGAGACCGAACGGCAGACCATTCGCGTAGAAACCCCCCGGCAGTGAAATCGCCGGCACGCCAATGCGGTTGACCCATCCGGTGTTGCTGTGCGGCCCCGCGCTGCGGCGGCCGTCGGCCGCCATCGCGACTTCGTCGAACGGCGGCATCTGAATCGCCGGATAGACGAGACCGTCGAGATGAAACTGATCGAGCGCGTCGTTGTATGCCGCGAGCGCGCGCTGCTGGGGCTCCCAGATATTCGCGGTGGCCTCGGGATCCTGCTGGACCGGCGGCCGGGGTGCAGGAATCGGCCCGCCAGGTTGCGCGGGTGTGAGCGGCGGCACGACGGTCGCCGGAAGCGGCGTGCCGATCGCGATCGCATACTCGACCGACGAATGGTATTGAGGCGGCCCGAAATCGCGCAGGAAGGTCTCCATCCCCTCCGCGATATACGGACGCGTGCTCACCTTATTGGTCAGCGCATTGAAGCTCTCCGGCAGCAGCGCATCATCGAAGACAATCGTCGCGCCTGCCGCACGCATCCCTTCGAGCGACTGCATGAAGATCTCGCGCGTCGAGGGATCGAGCGCGCCTGGTCCGCCGGCCGCGACGATGAACGCCGGCACGCCGAAGCGTTTGCCTTGCAGGGCATCGGCCTTCAGGTACTTCGTATACGGACCGGATTGCGCGAGCTTCGTCGAGCCCTTCGTTTGAAAATCTTTCGAATCCTCACCGGCCATCACGCCGAGCGTGATGGCGGCGTCGGTGACGGTTCTCGCGATCGGCCCGGTGTTGTCGCGCAGCCAGTCGAGCGGATTGATGCCGGCGATGCTGACGAGTCCGCGCGTGGGAAGCACACCGACGACCGCGCTCGTGGCGGCTGGCATGCGGATCGAATTCGCCGTATCCGTCCCGTTGCCGACGAGCGCAAAGTTCGCGGCAATCGAGGTGACGGTCCCGCCAGATGAGCCACCGGGGCTGAAGCGCCAGTCGTACGCGTCGCCGGTACGGCCGTACGCCGAGCTGATGTTGCCGTCGCTCGCCGCGAAGTCGGGCATGTTCGTCTGGCCGAGAATGACCGCACCTGCGGCGCGCAGCTTGGCGACGATGGTCGCATCGGCCGGTGCGACGAGCTCGTAGCCGGGAATGAGAAACCCTGACCAGCCGGCACTTGTCACGAACCCCTTCACGCTCGTGTTGGCCTTGATCACCATCGGCACGCCCCACAGTGGTCCGCGGGTGAAGCTCGCGCCGCCGTTTCTCGCCGCGTTGTCTTCAGCCGCCGCCGTCGTCTTCGCGCCCGACGCATCGACGTGCAGCACGGCGCGGTAGACGCCGTTGTACCGCGAGATGCGGCTCAGGTACCAATCGGTGACCTGCGCGACCGTGTACTTCTTCGCAACGTACACCGCCTGAAGCGCGGGAATCGTGACCTCGATGAGATCGCGATCCATGGCGGCCTGCATGGCCGGTTCGAGGGCGGGCCGCGCACGTCCAGCGGAGCCAATCAGAATCGAGGCTGTGACGGTGATGATGACAAACGGTCGGCGGGATCGCATATGGATTCGCGCAGTCTAGCGCAAGGTCGCGAAGGCGGTGGGCCGAGTCGCTTAGCGGCGACAAGTTGTGAGAAGATCCGCCCACACTCAGGGCGCCAGATCGAGAGAAGCCAGTCCAGAGCGAGGACGTGGACCCGTGACATCGGAACGTGGGCAAGACCTTCACGACACCGGACCGGACGCGCCCACTGAGGCTGCCTCCTTCAGAACATTCAAGACCCCGTCCGTCGGGACGACCCTCGGCCCCTACCAGATCGTCTCGCTGCTCGGCGCGGGCGGCATGGGCGTCGTCTACCAAGCGCGCGACGCCAGGCTGGAGCGGGACGTCGCGATCAAGTTTCTGCCTCCGCAGGCCATCACCAATGAGTCGGCTCGCAAGCGCTTTCGCCAGGAAGCGCTCGCGCTCGCCAAGGTGAACCACCAGAACATCGCGGCGGTCTACGATGTCGGCGAATCGAGCGGCGCCGACTACCTGGTCATGGAGTACGTGCCTGGTCAGTCGCTCGCCCAGCGGCTCAAGTCCGGCCCGATCGCCGTGGTCGACGCGGCGTCCCTCGGCGTGCAGGCGGCCACGGCGCTGCAGGAAGCGCACGACCGCGGGATCGTTCACCGCGATCTGAAGCCGGCAAACATCATCCTCACGCCGAAGGGTCAGGCGAAGGTGCTCGACTTCGGACTCGCCAAGCTCGCCTCCGTGACGGACATCGCCCACGCCGAGACGTTGTCCGGAACGAAGGGCATCATCGGCACACCGCTCTATATGTCCCCGGAGCAGGCCGGCGGCGCCGCCGTGGACGCGCGCACCGACGTGTGGAGTCTTGGCGCGGTGCTGTACGAGTCGCTCGCGGGTCGGCCGCCGTTCGACGGCAACGCCCTGTCGCTGTTTCGGGCGATCACCGAAGCGACGCCCACGCCGGTGCGAGAGTTACGGCCCGACGTCCCAGAGGATCTGGCGCGCATCGTGACCCGCGCGCTCGAAAAGGATCGGACACGTCGTTATCAGTCGGCGGTCGAGATGGCCAGCGACCTGTCGAGCGTTCTCCAGCGGTTGAGCGCACCGCCCGCGCCGGCTCCAGCGCGCGAGCTGCGGCTACCACTGCCCTACGCGATTCCGGCGGCAATCCTTCTCGTCGGACTGGTTGGCGCCGGGGCCTGGTTTTATCACCAGTGGACCGGGCGTGTGTGGGCTCGCGAACAAGCCATCCCCCGGATCGCGGAGCTCCAGAAAGAACGGAAAGCGCTGGAGGCGTTTTTCCTCCTCAAACAAGCTGAACGGTACCTGCCCGGCGACGCTCGCCTCGCCCAGCTCGCGGCGCAGGATTCGCAGGTCGTCTCGATCACGTCATCGCCTTCCGGCGCGACGGTCGAAATCAAGGACTACCTTTCGCCGACGAGCGCGTGGTACCGACTGGGCGCCACGCCCTTGACCGGCATCAATATCGCCGCCGGCCATTTTCGATGGCGCGTGTCGAAGCCTGGCGTTGGCGAGTACGTCTCCGCTCCGGAAACGACGGCGACGATGAACTTCGATCTGGACAAGCAGATGGCGGCGCCCGCCGGGATGTCGCTGGTGGACGCAGGCACCTGGGGAGGGATCATCGGGTTCATCGGCATGGTTGGTCCCTTTCCGCTTGCGGCGTACTACATCGATCGCAACGAGGTCACGAACCGCGAGTATCAGAAGTTCGTCGACGCCGGCGCTTATCAGAAGCGCGAGTACTGGACGACGGCATTCATGCGCGACGGGCGCGAGATGACGTGGGAAGACGCGATGGCGCTCTTTCGCGACAGCACTGGGCGGCCGGGACCGTCGACGTGGCAAGGCGGTCACTACGCTGCCGGGCAGGACGACTATCCGGTTTCTGGCCTGAGTTGGCATGAAGCGTCCGCGTACGCGGCGTTCGTTGGGAAGAGCCTCCCGGCCCTCGCCCAGTGGTACCCGGCCGCGATCCCAAGACGAGGCGGCAGCATGGACGTCGTCCAGGACAGCAACATCTCGAAGTCGCAGGTCGCGCCCGTCGGATCTTTCCCTGGACTCGGTCCCTACGGCACCTACGACATGGCGGGAAACGTGCGGGAGTGGGCGCTGACCGACACGGGAACGGGAACGAAATTCATCCTTGGCGGCGCGTGGCACTCTCAGACGTACATGTTCGGCGACCCGGAGGCCCTCTCCCCATTCGATCGCTCGCCGGAAAATGGACTGCGCTGCGTGCGCAACACCGCGCCGTTGTCAGCCGCCGTGCTCGCGCCAGTCAAGCATCTCACTCGAGATTTTTCGAGGTACACCCCCGTTTCCGACGACGTCTTTCGCGCGTACCTCGCGATGTATGCGTACGACAGGACGCCGCTCGAGGCCAAGGAAGAAGGCGTCGTCGCCGAGACGGACGATTGGCGCGAGGAGAAGATCACGTTCAACGCCGCGTACGACGCCGATCGCATGGCGGCGTACCTCTTCGTGCCGAAGCACGTCCGGCCGCCCTATCAGACGGTGGTGTTCTCGCCGAGCGCGCGGATCCTGAACCTGCACGACAGCAGCACCCTGGGCGACATCAAGTTCTTCGACTACATCGTCCAGAGCGGCCGGGCCGTGCTGTATCCGGTTTTGTATGGCATGTACGAGCGGCAAGCCAAGAGACCGTTCGTCGGCGCCGGACAGACGATCGAGTATCTGACCAAGCGCTCGAAGGACCTCGGTCGCTCGCTGGATTATCTCGACGCTCGCCCCGACATCGCCAAGGGTCAGACCGCGTACCTCGGCGTGAGCATGGGCTCAGCCGAGGGCGTCATTTTCACGACCGTCTCCCAGAGCCGACTCAAGGCCGTGATCCTCCTCGATGGCGGCTTCTTTCTGGACACGCCACATGCGGGCGGTGACCAGGCCGATTTCGCGCCGCGACTCAGGGCGCCGGTGCTCATGGTCAATGGGAAACAGGATTTCGTGTTCTCAGTCGAACAGTCGCAGGATCCGCTCTTCCGCATGCTTGGCGCGCCGCCGGCCGACAAACAGCACGTCGTGTTTGAGACGCCGCACGACGTGACCGAGGCGCGGCCGGACCTCGTCAAAGTCGTCCTCGGGTGGCTCGACAAGTATCTCGGCCGGATCGATTGATGACGCTATGACCCGCGATAGGTCGTGTAGCCGAATGCGCTGATCAGGAGTGGGACGTGATAGTGCGCCTCGCCCGCCACAACCTCGAAGAGGATGACGATCGACGGGTGGAACGGACGAATCCCGCGCAGCTCGAAATACTTTCCCGTGTCGAACACGAGCCTGTACGGTCCGGGAGTGAGCGGCGCGTCGGCTGGCATCAGCGTCCGTAGGCGTCCGTCCGCGTCGGTCTGCCCGCGACCCACGAGCTGCCACTGACCGGCGTCCCCACCACGATCCAGCACGACGCTGACGCCCGCGGCAGGTCGCCCGAGAGAGGTGTCGAGAACGTGAGTCGTGATCGCGCTCAAGCGGGGCAATTGTACAGCGTCGACATTCAGTGGATCCTCCGAAGCGCCTGCCCGAGCGGCCCAGGCGCGAACCGTCCTTCCCGCAGCACCGTTTCGCCACGCACGAGCGTGGTGACCACGCGCCCTCGCAAACGGAGACCCGCGTAGGGCGTGACGGAATGACGATGGTAGAGCGCCGCCGGATCGACGATCGATTCCGCTTCCGGATCCCAGACGACGAGATCGGCGTCTTTCCCGGGTGCGATGGCACCCTTGCGCGCCTCCAGACCGGCAAGCCGTGCGGGCGTTCGACACATCCAGCGAACGACGTCCTCTATCGAGAACCCACGCGCGGACGCCCCCGTCCAGACGGCTGACAGCCCAATCTGCAGCGACGCAATCCCGCCCCATGCCTGCACGAAATCACCGCTGTCGAGGCGTTTCAGGGATGGCGGCGCGGGTGAATGATCCGTGGCGACGAGATCGATGACCCCATCCGCGAGTCCCCGCCACAAGCCTTCGCGATGCGCTCGCGAGCGAATCGGCGGAGCACATTTGAACGCGGTCGCGCCGTCCGGGATGTCCTCGGCAGCAAACGTCAGGTAGTGCGGGCAGGTTTCAGTCGTCACCCTCGCGCCGGCCGTCCGTGCCGCCTGGAGCGACGACAGCGCGTCACTTGATGCGAGATGGACGATGTGAACGGCGGCGTCGTACTCCCGGGCGAGCCTCACGAGGAGATCGATCGCGGCGTGCTCGCTTGCTGGCGGCCGGCTCTCGAGCCAGGTCGCGTAGCGCCTTGGATCGCCTGCCGCGCGTCCGTTCAAGAGCGCCGGCAACTCGGAATGCGCAAGCAGCGGAAGGCGGAGCCTCGAGAGCACAGGAAGCGCCGCACGGAGATCCTTCTCGCTCACGTGCTCGAACTCGTCGACGCCCGACGGACAGAGAAAGCACTTGAAGCCCAGGACACCGGCTCGCGCGAGCGGCTCCAGTGAGTCGACGTTGCCTGGCACCACGCCGCCCCAGAAGCCGACGTCGACATGACAGCGACCGTTTGCGGCCGCGCGCTTCGCCTCGAGCGCTCGCACGTCTGTCGTCGGCGGAATGCTGTTCAACGGCATGTCGACGAGCGTGGTCACGCCGCCAGCCGCGGCGGACTTCGTCGCGTGCTCGAATCCCTCCCACTCTTCCCTGCCGGGATCGTTGATGTGGACGTGTGTGTCCACGAGCCCGGGGAGCAGCATGTGCGGACCGGCATCCAGCAGCCGCACGCCACTCGGTACGTCGGCGTACGCGGCGATCGCGGCGATCCGGCCGTCGGCGATGTGCACGGAGGCCGGACGTACGCCGTCCGGAGAGACGACCCGCTCGCTTCGAACGATGAGAGAGTCCATCGTCGTGAGCCTCAGCGAACCAGGGTGGCCTCGATCAGCCCGAACGGTTCGTCGGCGGGTACGAAGATCTCGTTTCGATTCTGAAGCCCAACGCGCGTGAGGTCGAACGGCAGATGGTGCTTATTGGGCATCACGAGCCGAATAGACGTCACATCGGCAATGCTGTCCAGCACCGCCTGCCCCATCGCGTGAAGCGTGTGTTGCACCGATTTGCTGTCGTGCTCGGCAAAGGTCTCGAGCAGCGTTTGCCGCACCGCGCGCCAGGCCTGGCCGAACTCGACATCGAGGTCGCGATACCACCAGGTCGCCGACAGCGACGTCGCGAGCAGTCGATCCTCCGTCTCCGCGAGCGTCGTGTACTCATCCCGCAGGAAGCCGGCAAACGCCGACTGCGACGACTTCAAGACGACGAGATCGGTGATGCCTGCGGCAACGGTGAGCTTCGTCCGATCACCGTGAACCGTCGCCGTCCGCGATTCGCCGCCCTGGCGGACGAATGCCTGGCCGTGCTCACGATTGCCGACGACAATCCGGCCCCACGGATGCTCGGTCAGGTCGACGCGGACGCGAGCGAGGCGCGGATTCCGTCCGAGGAAATGACGCGCCAGCGTCAGTCCGAAAGCCTCTGGCTCGTCAACGGCTTCCCGCGCGGCCAGCGCGTAGACGGTATTCTTCATCGTGTCGGTCGGCAGCACGCCGCTGTTGTCGCCGTCCGTATAGGATTGGTCGTAATCGCCCTCGAACCGGATCGCGATGGTCAGATCCTTCAGGTCGTGACGATCGCCGCGGCGCGATAACTTGACGAGCCTGACATTCGATTTACCGTAGGCTGTCTCAGCGAGCATGATGGAATCCCGGTCTATGCAGAAAGGACACGATCCAGTGGGCGGCGATCATAGCATCGCGTCCCTGACCGCCCTGGCGGATCTCGCCTCGGCACGAGTCGGGGGCCGGGCGGTCGCGACGAACGACGAGTTCTTCGCGCCCCGATCGAATCTGGTGAAGCCCGGGCGCGCGATCTTCATCCCGGACAAGTTCACCGCGCGCGGCAAATGGATGGACGGCTGGGAATCGCGCCGGCGCCGCACGCCCGGCCACGACTGGTGCGTGGTCGCCCTGGGCATGCGCGGGGTGATCCGCGGCGTCAACGTCGACACGAGTTTCTTCACGGGCAACTATCCGTCGCACTGCTCCATCGACGCGATCGACAGCGGCCGCACGTTGTCGGCCGCCGTGTGCGCGGCGGAGGGCGCCCCGTGGACGCCGCTGCTTCAGCGAACGGAGCTTCGCGGCAATGCCGAGAACATCTTTTCGATCGACAACGACCGCCCGTGGACGCACGTGCGGCTGAACATCTTTCCGGATGGCGGCGTGGCGCGGCTCCGCGTGCACGGCGACGCGTCCGTCGACTGGAAGGCCATCGCGCGACGCAAGCAGACAGTCGATCTCGCGGCCATCACCAACGGCGGCCTCGTCCTCCTCGCGAGCGACATGCACTTCGGCGCGAAGGACAACATGATCATGCCCGGCCGCGCACAGAACATGGCGGACGGATGGGAAACGCGCCGCCGGCGCGGTCCGGGATATGACTGGGCGATCGTCCGGCTGGGAACGGCCGGCGTGATCTCGAAGATCGAGATCGATACGAATCACTTCAAGGGCAACTATCCCGAGAGCGCGTCGCTCGAAGGTGTGCTCGCGGGTGACGCCCGGGTCGACCAGCTGGCATCGTCCTCTTGGAAGGAACTTCTGCCGCGGGTCAAGTTGCAGCCCAATCATCGCCACGTGTTCAGCAAGACACTCAACCGCCTGAGCGCGGTCTCGCACGTTCGACTGAACATCTTTCCTGACGGCGGCGTCAGCCGGCTTCGCGTCTATGGAACAGTGGCAGGCGATTGACGCCGCACAGCCGGAGGACGCACGCCGCCTCCTGCGCTCTTGCTGCGGATCGGAGCGCTGGGTCGAGGAGATGATGCGCCGCCGGCCGTTCGCGAGCCGCGAGACCGCGTTGTCGGCGGCTCGCGACGTGTGGCGTGCGCTGGACGAAACAGATTGGAAAGAGGCGTTCAGCCACCATCCGAAGATCGGCGACCGGGAGGCGCTCCGGCGCCGGTTTCCCGAAAGCCATCATCTGTCTGCACGGGAACAGGCTGGTGTCGACGGCGCGCACGGAGACGTGCTCGGTGCGCTCGCCTCCGGCAATCAAGAGTACAAGGCCAGATTCGGCTACATCTTCATCGTCTGCGCCACGGGCAAAAGCGCGGCCGAGATGCTCGCGTTGCTTCGCCAACGGCTCACAAACGACCCAGCCGACGAGATTCGAGTGGCCGCCGAAGAGCAAGCCAGGATCACGGCTCTTCGTTTGACGGCATCATAAACGACCTCTGGGGTCGTTTCGGACCTGAACGGAAACTCGAGTTTCCGTTTTTGGTGTTTTGGAAACTCGAGTTTCCCGAGTCGCCCGAAACGACCCCAGGGGTCATTTTCATCGATCTCAGATCGACAGGCCAGGATCGCCCTCAATGACTTGCTGGCGCAGCACCGGCCGCTCGCCCGGTTTCCAGAGCGACGCCGTGTGCACGACCCGGTAGCGAAGCGGACCGCCATCGGGGCGGTCGCTGCGCGTGATCGGGCGCGGAATGCACACGAACTCGGTCCGCATTTCATCGCTGGTGAGCCGCACGGTCGCATAGCCATGACCGCCCATATCCACGAATTCAAGGTGCGGGGAAAGGTTCGGATTGGACACGGCGTGAGCGCGCTTCAGGTCGAAACTCTTCGCGTACTCAAGGCACGAGCGGACGCCGTGCTTGAGGAGCATGTTGTAGGTCCAGTCGGGCGGACCCGCTGGCCGATCGGCCAGGAACAGCGCACGGAGCGGATGATCCTTGCGAAGATTGTGCTCGAGCCCCTCCATCGCCCCGGGGCTGGCCAGCGAGGCGCCGACGAAACTGATCCCGACCGGCTCGAACCTGGCAGGTGGCAGTAGCGCGGCGGCATAGCCGGCCCAAAAACTGTGGCGGTCGCCCGACACGATTGCGAATCCGGTGATCTTCGAATCGCGGACGAGGTCGTAGATCTCGCCACGCTCGTGGTAGGCGCTGCCCCAGTCGGCGCTGCCGATCTGCGCGAAGGTGTCGGCCGGCCACTTCTGCTTCGTCAGTCCATCGGGAAGGTTCTGCGGGTCGGCGCGCAAGTCGAGGGCACCCTGCGAATTACCCCAGATCTTCCAGGTGGCCGCGGACCGGCGGAGCTGGTCCATGAACCATTGCTTCTGACGAGTCCCGAGGATCGTGCGCGGCGGCGAGTCCTTTCGCGGATTCGGGATGCTGACATCGCGAAAGCCGAGCTCGGCGGGCGGTTTGCCGCCGTTGAACGTGCGGCCGGCATCGAGCGCGATCATCGCCGGTTCAGAGAACATCCCGTTGAACGCCGGATCGTAAATCTTGCCAACACCCTCCGCATCGGTCGGGTCGTCGCCACAGAAGCTATGCTGGTCGGTGAGCAGGAGATCGAGGTGCCGGCCGTAGCGAAAAGTCCGATAGCCGATCAGGCTGTTGATGGCCGTCAGATTGTTGGGTTCGATCCCGAGGCCACTGTCGTCCCACTTTTCAATCGGGACATTTTTCACCGCCACCGTGCCGAACGTGTCGAGCGATCCGCTCGGCGGCTTCACGCGCGCGGGAATGTATTCGAACCATGCCTGGTTGGCGGCGACCTTGATCGTCTGGCCCGGTCGCGGATCGCCTCCGGCCTGCTGGATGCTCTGGCGGCCTTGCCAGGAGAATTCGTGATTGTCCCAGATGGCGACGAACGGCCACCTCGCTCTCGCGTCTTGCAGATCGGGATCGGCCAGGTAGCCCTTGTAGACGACGCGATAGCCCTCGACCGTCAGCGGGTAATGGAATTTGCCGACTCCGCTTTGACCGCCATCGGGAATCCGGCAGACGTCGTAGATCGTGCGGTCGTAGCGTGTCGGCACCTCGTCGGGATATTCGACGATCTCGTAAATGAAATCACCGAGGTGGAGCACGAAGCCGAGTTGATCAGCTGGCGCCGCGCGCTCATCCTCGAAGATCATCCGGCGATAGCCGTTGAGCTTGCCTTCATTGACGCTCTGGCAGCTGACGAAGGCGAAATTGACCGGTCGTGGATCGTTCGAGAGCGGCGCGGTGATCGTCCGTCCGACGCGGCTCCCGTTCCCTTCTGGATCAGTGAAGCGGTACCAGTAGATGCGCGCAGGCTTGAGATGACCGACCAGCACGCGCGTCGTCCAATCCGATTGCGCCGAGACGGGCGCGGACGCTTTGGCGACGACCCGGCGGAACGCCTCATCTTCGGCCACCTCCACTGTGAGCACGTGCCGGCCGCCAGACTCGAACGGCCGCCGAGTCCAGAGGATCACGCTCGTCGGATCGGGATCGCCGGACGCGACGCCCTCGGGATAAAAGTCGCGCCGCTCATTCCAGCCGGTGGTTGACGCTCGAGCCGGGCCGCCCCAGGCCAGCGCGGCCCCCAGGGATGCGGCCAACTGAATGAACTCTCGTCGATTGAGCGTCATCGAGGTGAAATGATAGCCACGGTCACGCGCCGGTTAGCGGCGCAGTGACAGGGCGATGCCCTGCCGGGACGAACAGTGCTTCCAGCGATTCGGGCGCGCCCCCGGATCAGATAGAGGCGTCGTGCGTTTCGGTCAATATCATTGTGACAATAATGAAGTGGTGGAATTGTCTGTTCTCCGTCATAAAGACGAAGGGTTTGTCCTCTTACACAGGAGCTTTCCATGAGCAAGACGGCAATCAGTTCGCCGGAACTCGCGCCGCCCGTGGGCCCGTTTTCCCAGGCCGTTGACGCAGGCGGTTTCATCTACTTCAGCGGTCAGGTCGGCCAGGATCCGACGACGGGCAAGGTGGTGGCGGGAGGAATTGCGGCCGAGACGGACCGTATCTTCCAGAATCTGTCGGCGCTTCTCAAGGCGGCCGGCAAGAGTTTCGACGATGTCGTGCGCGTCGGTGTGTTTCTCACGAACATCAGTGACTTCGCTGTGATGAACGGCATCTACGCAAAGTATGTCAGCCAGCCCTTTCCGGCCCGCACGACGATCGGGGTGGCCGCGCTGCCGCTTGGGGCCTGCGTTGAGATCGACCTCGTCGTCAAGGCTTGAGGTAACACACCGGGAACTACCTGGGCCGTCGCGCCGCCCGCCGCTTCGCGGGCACACTCCTGCGGCTCTTCCTTACGGGCTTCCCTGTGTTGGCGGCCTCAAACAACTGTCGAATGCCGTGCTCCAACAGTCCGACGGCCTTCTCCAGGGCGCCGAGTTGTCCAATCCGCACGATCGCGATGGACGGGCGCAACTCGAACGATGGTGGACGCAATACTTTCACGGTGTCGATCGACTGATTCCTGACGATAAAGCGAGCAGGCAGCAGCCCGACGCCATATCCTGATTGCACGAACGCCAGCTGCAAGTGCATGTTGTGGACTTCGGCCGCAATCATCGGGGTGAAGCCGTCACGCTCCATCCGTTCGATGAGTCTCGCCCGAAGCGGGCACCCGGGCGGATTGAGCACCCAGGGCGCGCTGCCCAGACTTTTCCAATCACCGTCAACGTTGCCTGCGGCGCCCTGAACGATCTCCATGCGGTCGCTGGCGATGACATTCGTCAGAAGGGGCGGAGGCGCAGTTCTACCTTCGGGTAAGAGCACGATGGCAGCGTCGAGTTCGCCCGCGAGCAGCCGCCGAAACAATTCAGCGGTCAGTTCGCTCAACAGCCGCAGTCGGACCCTGGGGTACTTTTCAGTCAGCGCCAGAATCGGGCCGATCAGCGTCCCCTCGGCCAGCGGATGCGAGAGCCCGATGCGCAAGAGGCCCTGAGGTTCAGCGTCGCACGACGTCACGGATTTCAGCGCCTCCGTCCGCTGCAACAGATCGCGCGCGTGTTCGAGCACTCTGGAGCCGAGCGAGTTCAGGCGCGGCGGCTTGACCGAACGGTCGAGCAACTCCGCGCCCAATGCCGCCTCCAGCCGTTGGAGCTGCCTCGTGACCGCGGATGGTGTCCGGTACAGACGATCGGCTGCACCGGCGATCGAACCAGCCCGGGCAAACTCGACGAGGGCGCGCAAGTCATCGAACACGGGAACCCCTCCTTCCACCGGGCAGCAGAATCGTGCCCGGCAATCAATATTATGGTGATCATTATGAAGCTGCGGAATTGTCGATTCTTCGTCATAAAGGGAGGACAGGAGATGTCTATGAGCACGATTCTGACGACGACGATTGCATGGGCGGTCGCGATGGCGGCGGTGCTACCTCTTGCCCCGCTGGGCGCAGAGACTACGCAAGCTGCCCTGTCCAGGGAAGCAGGGACGCTGTCCGACAAGTTCGTCGGCCTGGCGCGGGTCATGGGGGGAAAGTACGACTGGAAGCCCGGTGAGGGTGTGCGTTCCGTTGGCGACGTGTTCAACCTGATCGTGACGGAGAACGGCCTCCTCGTGGGAACACTGACCGGCGCGGGTGCCGGCCCGGGCGGTGGGCGCGGAGCACAGGTCATCGAGCCGGTAAAAATGCAGGAAGCGCTGAAGACCTCCTACGCCAACCTGCAAAAAGCGATCGAGGGACTCTCGGACGCCGACCTGAAGGCGCCGGTGAAGCTGTTCGGCAAAGATTTCACCAAGGAAACTGCCGTCCGCTATCTTCTCGGGGACCAGCACGAGCACCTCGGCCAGTCGATCGCCTATGCACGAATCAACGGTGTCGTACCGCCCTGGTCGAAGTAAGAGGGGACGCTGGGATGAGCACGCTATTGCAGGATCTGCGCTACGGACTGCGAGTGCTTTTGAAGAGTCCGGGGTTTGCGATCGTCGCGGTGCTGTCCCTGGCGTTGGGCGTAGGCGCGAACACGGCGATGTTTGGCGTCGTGAACGCGGTGTTGTTGCGTGCGCTTCCCTTCTCGCATCCAGAGCGTCTCGTGAAGATCGTCGCCAGCAATCGTGGGGTGGGCGCGCGGGATATCGGGCTCTCCGTTCCCGAACTGGACGATCTCAGGACACGAGCGGGTGTCTTCGACCAGGTGGTTGCCACCCAGGGCGGCCCGACAAACTTGACCGGCGGAGAGCATCCGCAGCGTTTTGAGCTGCTGGAAGTGAGCTCGAACTATTTTTCCATGCTCGGCACGTCCGCGCAGATCGGACGGGTGTTTGGCCCGGGCGACGACACGCCGGGCTTTGCGGAAGCGGCAGTCATCAGCGACGGTCTGTGGGCTCGCGAGTTTGGCAGAGATCCCGGGGTGCTGGGGCGAAAGATACAACTCGACAACGATCCCTACACGATCGTCGGCGTGCTCCCGCCAGGATTCCGCCATCCGGGCAGCACGGTGTCGACGGACGTCGAAATCTGGCTGGCCTGTGGATTCAGGGCGGATCCGTTCCCGAAACCGGATCGCAGCCTGCGGTTCCTGCCCGGAGTGATCGGACTGTTGAAGCCCGGAATCGGCCTCGAGCAGGCGCAATCCCGGTTGGACGCGCTCTCCTCCCAGCTGCGGGCGGAATACGCCGACTATCCGGCGGGGTCAGGCTGGTCGATTGAGGCGGAGCCGTTGCGGGAGTCGCTGGTGGGCAATGTCCGGCCCATGTTGTTGGTGCTGATGGGCGCGGTGGTGCTGATCGTTCTCCTCGCCTCGGTCAACGTTGCGAATCTGCTGCTGGCTCGCGCTTCCGGAAGACAACGAGAGGTGGCCGTGCGCCTGGCGCTGGGGGCGACCCGTGCGCGGATGATTCGTCAGCTGCTCACCGAGTCGGTGATTCTCTCGTTGGTCTCCGGCGCGATCGGTGTTCTGACCGCAACGACCGCGTTGCATTTGCTACCACTTCTACCCGTCCAGATTCCCCGGCTGGCCGAGGTGCAGGTGGATTGGGTGGTGCTCTCTTTCGCCTTGCTGGTTTCCCTGCTTGCCGGACTCGGATTTGGATTGGTTCCGGCCCTGCAATCCTCGAAAAACGAAATTGCCGTCGCCATTCGGGAAGGAGCGCGAGGCTCGGGCACCAGTGGCAAGACCAACAGGCTGCGCGGTCTGCTGATTGCCTCAGAAACAGCCCTGGCGGTCGTGCTGATGGTGGGAGCCGGCCTGCTCTTGCGCACGTTCTGGGGACTGCTGCAGGAAAGTCCCGGGTTCAATCCATCAAGCATTGTCGCGGCCAATGTCTACCTGCCGGTGCCCAACAATCCCGACCTGGATCCCTACGCCAAGCCGGGAGCTTTCAACGCCTTTGTGCGGGAGGCGGTGCGGCGCGTGGGCTCGTTGCCGGGAATTGACCTCGCTTCCCTGACCACTGACTTGCCAGTCGCCCACCTGTCGTGGCGACGCCCCGTCATCGTCGAGGACCATCCGGAAGAATCCGGCAAAGGTCTGTTCTCTGAAGTCACGAGTGTGACTCCTGAGTATTTCACGGTGCTACAGGCCTCGTTGGTCCGCGGACGGTACTTCACGGAAGACGATGACACCGCCAAAGCGGCGGTGGTCATCGTCGATGAAAGCACCGCTCGTACCTACTGGCCGGACCGCGATGCCATTGGCCGCCGTTTGAGCATTCGGGGCACGAGGGGCGCAAGCACCCCGCCGTGGTGCACCGTGGTTGGCGTGATCAAGGACATCAACGCTGATGGCCTCGACCAATCCGGAGCTCCCCACGTCTACCGACCGATCTACCAGTTTCGAGGATCCAGGGTGTTGTCGTTGAGCGTGACGGTCCGGACCTCGTTGTCCGCCACCAGCCTGGAGCCGCAGATCCGTCGTGAGATACAGGCCGTCGATCCCAATCTGCCGGTGTTCGATGTCCGGACGATGAATGACGTCATCGAGGGCTCTCTGGCGTCGCGCCGCTTCTCCGCGGAGTTGGTGGGTGTCTTTGCCGTGGTGGCGCTGCTGTTGGCGTCGGTGGGCATTTACGGTCTGTTGGCCTACATGGTGGGGCAACGGGCGCACGAGATCGGCGTGCGTCTGGCGCTGGGAGCCGTGCCCTCGACCATCGGGAAGATGATTGTGAGCCGTGGTGCGGGCCTTGCCGCCGTCGGTGTGGGGATCGGCCTGATCTTGTCGGGCCTCATGGCTCCGCTGATTTCAAGCGTGCTCTACGGAGTGAGACCGCTTGATCCGCAAGTGTTCATCACGGTGCCGGCGATCCTCATGGTCGTTGTACTTCTGGCGAGCTACATCCCGGCGCGGCGCGCGGCCAGAGTGAACCCGATCGTCGCCTTGCGGCGCGAGACTTAGCATGCGAGTCGCTACTGGCATTCAGGAAGTAGATGCACTGACGGCAAAGCTCGTGGAGGCGCTGCCGCCGCCGGTGGTGTCGGTCAGTGATCTTCCTGCCGATGCCGAGTGCGCGCGAGTCTCCCACAAAACGGCGGGACTTCTCGACCTTCGGCACCGTGTTCGCCTGCGTCAGCTCGGCGCAAGCGGCTTCGACGACGAGTGCCTGCGGGTGGTTGGACGTATCGCTTCACTCGAGCACCTCCAGCTCATGAATCTGAAAGTGTCCGACTTGCGCGCGATCTCAGGGCTGCGGCGGCTGAGAACTCTCAGTATTTCCGTTGGATCGAGACTGAAGTCACTCGATGGGATCGAGACGCTCAGACATCTCGAGCTCTTTTCTGCGTGGCACGTTCCACGCCTCGCGTCCATTCAGGCCGTTGAGCGGTTGGCCGGACTACGCGTGCTCTTTCTTGCTGGCGGCATGTATCGGCCCATCCGCGTGCCTTCCCTCGCCCCGCTTGCCGGCGCTCGAGGGCTTTTGAGCCTGACGCTGTCCGGCTTCCGCGTCGCCGATCGGAGCCTGGCGCCGCTCGCGCATTTGCGGTCAGTGCGCATCCTCGAATTGCCCCTGCACTTTGCCGCGGAGGAGTTCAAGACGCTCGCCACGGCGCTGCCTCACGCGCGCGGAACGTGGCGCAGTCAACTCGAGTAGGTAGGCCGCGCACACCGGGGGCGAATGCCAACGCGGCGAGCGGCAGCGAAGCCGCGCACGCGAACGGAGCACAACTTGCCTACGTGCTCTTCGCTGGAGGCGAGTTGTGCGAGTGAGCGTGAAGGGGGTCCGGGGGCGAATGCCCCCCGGATCAATATTGGTGTCACACCGCTGACAGATCGATCTTGAACATCCCGCGTCCATGCGTCACTGACACAAGCGTCTCCTTCATCCAGAACAACCCATCGACGGAACAGTTCGTCGGACCTTCGTTGGTCGGTGACCACGCCATTCCCGCGTTCTCGCTGGCAAATACGCCGACCTCTGTGCCGAGATAGATGAAGTCGTTCTTGCGCGGATGCACCGCGAGCGCCCGCGCCGGAGCTTGCGGGAGCGTGCCGCTGATGTCGGTCCACGTTCCGCCGCCGTCGGTCGTTTTCCACACGTTGCCGGTGACATACCCGCCGTATGTCACGTAGACCACCTGTGAGTTCCTGGGATCGATCGTGATGTTCGTGCAGTAACGGGCCGGCGTGAGCGGACTCGGGCCGGTGCGATCGACTCGCTGCCAGACCGGCGAGGCCGCGAGACCGTTCGTCGTCCTGAACACCTGCCCGTCCTTGTGGCCGACCCAGATGATCTGACTCTTGCCATTCGCCACGGCAATCGCGCTGATGGGAGCCCCAGCGCTCGGTTTGATCGCCGTCCACGACGGGCCGCTCGTCGGGGTGTTGGGCGTCTTCGCGTCGTTCGTCCGCCAGAGTGAGAGGCCTCCGGCCAGCAATCGGTTCGGCTCGTTTGGATCGAGGATGAACGGCGCGATGAACAAGGCCTGCTGGTTCTTCGCGTCGCCGATCGTAAACGGCATCGGCTTCCAGTCCCACTTCCGCGCCGGATCGTTCCAGAACTGGCCGCTGATATACCGATCGCCCTCCGTGTCATCCGTCGTGGCGCCGTCCAGGTTTCTGTGGATATTGAGGAAGACGTACTCGCCGTAGAACACCTTGGGGTCGGTCGGATCGGCGGCGCACCAGCCGCCATCTCCGCCGAACCACGAGCGCCATTGTTCACTCGTGTCGGTCGCCTGGCGCGATACCGTGCCGTTGTCCTGCGCCCCGCCGACAATCACCCCGCTCGTGGGATTCCCGGCGCCGCCATAGAACTGCGTCACGCTGTACGTGTTGATGAGCTCGGTCCAGCCGGCGACGCGCGGAAGTTGAGCGTCGTTCCCCACGGTGCGCACATCAGCCGCGGTGTAGATGCCGCCGTCGTTACCGAAGAACACCCGCGTGTTGGACGACCCGTTGAATCCTGGATGGCCGGTGATGCAGTGGTGATCGGCGTGCGCCGATCGCGGATCCCACCAGGTCGAAATGTCAGTCAACGTGTTTCCGCCATTCGTACTGCGCCAGAGATCGAGGCCGCCGACCACGACGAAGTTCTCATTCGTCGGATCGCCGGCCCAGATCGCGTTGGCGTACCATCCCTGATCGCCCAGGAATTTCGCCGGTTGGCCAGCGGTCGTGGTACTGGTCCGCTTCGCGTAGGTCTGGCCGCCGTCGGTCGAGCGCCAAATCTCGCCCCCATTCACGTCGACCGACGCGTACGCGATGTTGGGATCCTTGAGCGCATAGGCGACTTCGACACGGCCGGCCCAGTTGCCCGGATGCGTCGCCGGTGTCCACGTCTGGCCGCCATCGGTCGAGAAGTACGCCGTGCCGTTCTGCAGGCCTCCAGCTACTGCACGAGCTGCATTCGTCGGATGGCAATCGACATCGGCCATCGCTTCCGCACTGACGCGCGTCCACGTCGCTCGCGCGGCGTCGGCACTTCTGAAGATGCCAACCGGCGTCGCGGCAAGGAGCACTTTTCCATCCTTCGACACGCCCAGTCGGTTCACGTACTGAAAGTCCTGCCCGGCGGTTGCCGCCAGCTGCTGCCACGTCGTCCCGTCCATGGTCCGGAAGATCCCCGCACCACGAATCGCGTCGACGTTGCTGAATCCTTCGCCGGTGCCGGCATAGATGATGTCCGGGTTCGTCGGATCCATTGCCAGGCAGCACGTGGCGAGGTTCGCCATGAAATCGTCCACGGGCTGCCACGACGCTCCGGCATCGGCGGATCGCCACACTCCGCCGCCTGAGCTGGCCGCCCACATCGTGGACTGCGACGTCGGATGCACTACGATCGCGCGAGTCCGGCCGCCGATATTGCCGGGACCGAGCGCGATCCAGCCGGTGTGCGCCGGCGAGAGGCCGCCGGTCGTCAGCGGAGCGAGCGCGCGAGGCTTGACGTCGCCGCCGGCTGGCAGACCTGCGGCGGAGGGCCGCGCCGTCATAGCGCGACGCGCCGTCGCGAGCTGGCGAAGCGCGGTGTTCAGTCCGAGCGTGGGAACGACGCCCTGATCGTCTTTCAGCGACAAGAGGCGAAACGCCTCTCTGGCGCGCGGCAAGTCGTAGTAGTCGAAGCGCGCGACCGCGCGACGGAGCCGGCCCTGCGAAATCTTTGCGAATGCAGCGTCACTGAGCCCACGGATGCTCCGCAGACGACTGACCTGCTCGGCACGAACTCTACGCCGCTCGGCGACGCGGCGATCCGCAGCCGTCACGCCTGAGGCTGCGCTCTTTCGGGCCGCTTTCGTCGCACGCTTCCGGCGCGCCTTGCCAGTTGACTTCGTCGTCTTTGAGGTAGATCTCCGCTTGGCCATGGATCCTCACCTTCATTGCCGTCGCGCCGGCGCCCGCATCACGCGTCGTCCGGGCAGCAGTCGTTCCCACCGGACTGCCTCGTCCTTCAGGTCAAGACACACCAGCCGCGATCCGGGGCTCGTTCCGTCCGTGGCGGGTTCGACGAGATAGAACAGTCGACCGTTCACCACGGAGGGCGCGCGCGCGCCAGGCGGCGTCAGCCGCGCGATCGCGTCGGAGTCATGGGTCGCTGGCGCGTCGCCGACCGATCGTCCCGCTCGGGCCGTCGGGGTCCGCCCTATGTCCGTGACGATACGTCCAGTTCCCAGGTTCACGTGGACTTCCCCGCTTGATTTCCGGCGCGCACGCGCCTCGATCTCCGGCGGCGGCGGGGCGCCCCCCTGATAACGCGACTCTGCCCGCCAGCAGATCACCAACGACTCGCCCTCGGCCTCGAATTCCAGATCAAGCGATTGTTCGGGATCGGAAACGGACACCCACTCGGGCAGGACCACCGGCTCGAGGTCACGATCGACAGCGCCCTGCGCCTGGACGTTCAGAATCAGCAGCTGTAGAAGGTTGCCCTGCGAGCGCGCGCGGTCCTCGACGACGAGGCGTGTGGTGAGGGCCAGCCGCGGACGAGCGTCCAGCGGCACGGTCCACAGCTCCTGTCCTGAGTCCAGATCCAACGAAAGAACGCCGCCCCTACGCAGTTCGAGGAACCCGACTGCGCCGTCCTGCGAAGCGACGCCGTCAGGAAAAGCCACCGCCTTGACGTAGGCGTGTTCGGGGCACACGACTTCGAGCCTCTCGACGTTTCGTGCTGGGGTGAGTGATTCTAACTGAAGGGCGATCTTGCGGCGATGCTGGCGGCTGCAAGTCCCACGGCCGAAGCCGAGGACTTGCAGCGCCAAGTGAAGACGGTCTACGTGGTGGTCCGGCGGACGCTGGTCGCCCGAGGCCCTTTCGCGCCGCCGTCGCCAAGCTCGAACTCGACGCCGTCGCCCTCGCGCAGCATGTCGATGCCCTCGCCATAAATGGCGCTGGAATGAAAAAACACCTCTTTACCGGAGGCATCTCGAATAAACCCGAATCCTTTGTCTGCGCGCAGTGTCTTGATGGTTCCTGTCATTCGTTGACTCGCTCCTGTGGGGACCAGAAAAACGAGGAGGTCGCCGGGATTCGGCGACCTCTCGCTGTAGGTTGAAATTGGTTGCGGGGGCGGGATTTGAACCCGCGACCTTTGGGTTATGAGCCCAACGAGCTACCGGACTGCTCCACCCCGCGTCGAGACAATCATCGTATCACAAGCGTCTCAACCGCTTCGCCTCATCGAGTCCGACAGGTGCTAGAGCCGTTCTCACTTTCCTTCCTGTAGTGAGCCACCCGATGAAATTGGGCCGGAAGTCTGACGATTCACGTAGACTTTGCTCTACGCGGAAGTGAGAACGGCTCTAGCATCCTGAAAAAGCCGGCCTCTCCAAGGAGCACGCCCATGGCCCAGTACGACCTTCAGGCGGACCGAACGCTCGGGACAACCGACGTCGACGCACGAGTGACGAGCTTTCTCCGCAGCGTCTACAGCTGGATGTGCGCCGGCCTCGGCGTCACGGCCTTCGTGGCCTACGCGGTCGCGCAATCTCCGGCGGTGCTCAGCGCGATTGCGGCCAATCGCGGCATCTACTGGGTCCTCCTGCTCGCGCAGCTCGGCCTCGTGTTCTGGCTGTCGGCGCGCGTGCACAAGATGGCGCCCGGGACCGCGTCGCTGCTCTTCCTGCTCTACTCCGGCCTCACGGGCTTGACGTTCTCGTTCATTCTGCTCGCGTTCACGGGCCAGTCGATCGCGACGACCTTTCTCACGTGCGCGACGATGTTCGGCGCGCTGGCGCTCTACGGCACGACGACGAGCCGCAGCCTGGCGGGCTGGGGCCAGTTCCTGTTCATGGGGCTCGTCGGCGTCGTGATCGCGTCCATCGTCGGCATGTTCTGGCACAGCGACGGCCTGCAGTTCGTCATCAGCGTGATCGGCGTCATCGTCTTCACCGGTCTCACGGCGTATGACGCGCAACGCCTTCGCGTGATGGCGACGGCCATGCCCTCCGGCCAGACGGGCTCCTACGCGATCGTCGGCGCGCTCACGCTCTACCTCGACTTCATTAACCTGTTTCTGATGCTGCTGCGGTTCACCGGGAGCCGCAGGAACTGAGGTGGGCAAGACCCTGCGCCTTGCGGCGCTGCTGGCAATGACGGGCGCGGTGTCTGCGTTCCCGATGAGCCAGACGCCTGCGATGACCATCGTGCTGGCCGGACAATCGATGATCCGCTCGGACTTGCGCGCGACCAAGCCGGAGGCCGTGTCGTCGATCAAGGCCCTGCTGAACGGCGATGTGATTTTCACCAACCTCGAGGCCGCCGTCGCTCAACCGGGCCAGACCATCCAGGAAGGCCGCGGATTTCTCACGCCGCCGGAGGCGCTCGACGCGCTATCGGCCATGGGCTTCAATCTGCTGGCGCTCTCCGGCAATCACGCCTTCGATCTGAAAGAGACCGGCATTCGGAACACGATCAGCGAAGCCGACCGCCGGCGCATCGTCCACGCGGGCACCGGCGCAACGATCTCGGACGCGGCATCGCCGGCGTATCTGAAGACACCGAAGGGAACGATTGCGCTCATCGCGAGCGCGTCGGGATTGATCGCCGCCGGCGGAGGCGCCACCGCGGATCACCCGGGCGTGAACGAACTTCGGATCCTGGCCGGCGATCGGCCGAACGGGGCCACCGAGGATCTGCCGGGAGCGCCAGCAAACACTCCGAATCAAGAGGACGCGCGGCGCATTCTCCAGAGCATCCGCGACGCGCGCCAGCGGGCGGACGTCGTGATCGTCTACCAGCACAATCACGTCTTCGGAAATCACTCGTTCTCGACGATCTTCACGGAGGGGATGCCCGAGCGGCTCGCCCCGAACCCGTGGCTGGTGAAGTGGACGCACGACGAGATCGACGCGGGCGCCGACATCATCGTCATGCACGGCGCACCGTTGATCCACGGCGTGGAGATCTACAAAGGCCGGCCGATTTTCTACGACCTCGGCAACTTCATCTACAACGTGCCGCCGACGCTGACGTACATCGACGAGCCGATGGCGTGGGAAAGCGTCGTGGCCTCGGTCCAGTTCGACAAAACGCTTACCTCGATCGCTCTCCGCCCCGTGGTGCTGAACAACATCGGCGACGGACAGCCGGATGTCCACAACGCGTACGCCAGCAACGAGTTCCTGCACACGCGCGGCCTGCCCAGCCCGGCAACGGGGCCCAGGGCCACCTACATCCTCCAACGCCTCGCCGACGCGTCACGGCCGTTCGGGACGTCGATCGAAATCAAGGGAGAGACGGGCATCATCGTGTCGCGCCCGCGGTGAACCGACTGGTGTACCCTGCTCACATGATTCTGATCCTGGCCACCTTTCTCGCTTTTCAAGCATCCGCCAAACCACCCGCGTCCGCTGCGCCAATCGCCTGCGACCTTCTGACCACGGCTCAAGTCAACCAGGCAACCGGCGTCACCGTCGCTGCCGGCACGGCGATCAGCGCGCCAACCTCGTGTCAGTGGGCCGGTCCAGGCAAGATGGTGACGCTGACCATCAACCAGCCTCGCAGCGGGAAGAGCCCTGTTGAACAGTTCAATGCCGGGAAAGCCTCCACGCTTCCTGGCGTCACCGTCGAACCCGTGAGCGGGGTCGGTGACGATGCGTATTACGTGTACTTCGCGGGCACGAACCGCGCGGGCTGCGGGCTGGTCGTCAAGAAAGGCACGTCCGCGTTCGAGATTCGTATCTACGGCTTCGATCTCGCGCAAGCGAAGACCGTGGCCAAAACACTCGCAGCCGCCGCGGCCGGCAAGCTCTGAACGGCGAGCGTGGACCAGCTCGCCCGCGTCGCCGATCGTCTCCGCACCGCCCGGCGCGTGACCGCGCTCACCGGCGCCGGCGTGTCGGCGGCGTCCGGCATCCCGACGTTTCGCGGCGCCAACGGCCTCTGGAAGAACTTCCGCGCAGAAACGCTCGCCACGCCCGAGGCCTTCGACAAAGACCCCCGACTCGTCTGGGAGTGGTACGACTGGCGCCGTGGACTCATCCAGCAGGCGCAGCCGAACGCCGCGCACGACGTGCTGGCCCGCTGGACGCGCGAGCGGGCCGGCTTCACGCTGCTGACGCAGAACGTCGACGGGCTGCACGAGAAAGCCGGCGCCGAACGGCTGATCCGCCTGCACGGATCCATCTGGCACGTCCGCTGCTACCAGGCGTGCGCCGCCGGCCGGCGCGACTGGCTCGACACGACGGTCCCGCACCCTCGCCTGCCGCCGCTCTGCCCGCACTGCGGCGCCACGGTCAGGCCGGGCGTCGTGTGGTTCGGCGAGTCGCTCAATCCCGACGACGTCGAGGCCGCGACGGCCGCAACCGAGTGCGACGTCTTTCTCGCGATCGGCACCTCGGCGATCGTTTATCCTGCCGCGGGACTCGTGCACCAGGCGAAACGACACGGCGCGATGACGATTGAGATCAACATCGACGACACCGACGCGTCCACGAGCGTGGATGTCGCGATCAAAGGCAAGGCCGAGGAGATCCTGCCGGCCCTGGCATCCTGACCCCTATGGCCAAGCGCAAAGCCCCCGTCCGCCGCAAGAAAGTCGCCGCATCGTCGCTCGGCCTGGCTGCCGCCGAGATGGCAGAAGTTGACGGCCGCGAGCTCGACGCCTTGGCGTCCGCCATCACCGGCGACGGCGGCGCCGTGCTCGCGCGCTTTCGCGATCCTGTCGGCGGCAAGCCGCTGATGCTCGCGAGCCTGCCGGTCGACCGCGTGGAGCCGACGCCGTACCAGCGCGACCCTTCGGACACGCACGTCAAGCGCCTGATGGGCGTCGTCGAGAAGATCGGCCGCTTCCTCGACCCGATCATCGTCGTCCACAAGGACAAGGGGTATTGGACGCCGAACGGCAATCACCGCCTGCAGGCACTGAAGAAGCTCGGCTACCGCGCGGTGACGGCGCTGGTCGTGCCGGACGCCGAAGTCGCGTTCAAGATCCTCGCGCTCAACACCGAGAAGGCGCACAACCTGCGCGAGAAGTCGCTCGAGGTGATTCGCATGGCGCGCGCGCTCGCCGAGACGAGCGACTCGAAGGAAGAGAGCTTCGCCTTCGAGTTCGAGCAGCCGTCGTTCCTCACGCTCGGCGTCTGCTACGAGGAACGGCCCCGATTCAGCGGCGGCGCGTACCAGTCGATCCTCCGCCGCACCGACGAGTTCCTCGACCAGGCGATGGACAAAGCGCTCAAGGAGCGCGAGCGGCGCGGCAAGAAAGTGCTCAAGCTCGATGACGCGGTGGTCGCCGTGGTCGAGAAGCTGAAGGCGAAGGGCCTCACGAGCCCGTACCTCAAGGCGTTCGTCGTCGCGCGCGTGAACTACACGCGCTTCGTCAAGGCGCCGTCGATCGATTTCGACGAGGCCTTCGACAAGATCACCGCGAGCGCGCAGAAGTTCAACGTGGAGAAGGTGAAGCAGGACGACGTGGCGAAAGCCGGCGGCGGACCGCCGAACGAGGAATAACGCGGTCCAACTTAGAACTTCAAACTTAGAACTTCAAACTTGGAACTTAGAACTGGGCTGCCACTCTGCGCGCGGGCCAGAACATCGCAAATACAAGCACGAGCAGCCAGGCGGATGAGAGCGCGCTTCGCCACGGTCCCGTCGGCCATCCGGTCAGGTCCGCCAGAAAGACCGCGAACAAGAATCCGTAGCTGATCCGCCGCCGAATCGGCGAATTGACGATCCACCCTCGCCGCGACCCGACATCCATCGCGAACGACAAGAGGAAGACGACGTCGACCATCCCGGCGATGACGAGGTAGAGCTTCGCGGGTCGCGGGTCGCCAGTCGTGAGCCAGTGGGAAACCGGCCAGAGACCGACGAGCACGGTCGAGATCGCTGCCGCGAGCAGGCGCTGCCAGCGTCCCTGCCAGCTCACGACGAGCGACAGGATGAACGCGGGCCCGAACCAGAGGGTAAACGCCCCGCGCCCCATGTGGGCCAGCGCGCCCCACTGCCCCAGGGCCAGGATGGCAACGAACGCGGCCGTCCAACCGAGGAAAGCCCTCGAGCTTAGACTCGTCATGTCAATGACCCAATGACCCAATGACCCAATGACCCAATGGCCCAATGGTTCAGATCTTCGGCAACACCACTCCCTGCTGTCCCTGATACTTCCCCTTCTTGTCCGCGTACGACCTCTCGCACGGCTCGTCGCTCTGGAAGAACAGCACCTGCGCGATGCCTTCGTTCGAGTAGATGCGCGCCGGCAGCGGCGTCGTGTTCGAGATCTCGAGCGTGACGAAGCCTTCCCACTCGGGCTCGAACGGCGTGACGTTGACGATGATCCCGCAGCGCGCGTAGGTGGACTTCCCGAGGCACACGGTCAGCACGTCCCGCGGGATGCGGAAGTACTCGATCGTCCTGGCCAGCGCGAACGAGTTCGGCGGGACGATGCACATGTCCGCCTTGATATCCACGAAAGATCGTGGGTCGAACTGCTTGGGGTCGATCACCGTGTTGTTGATGTTCGTGAAGATCTTGAACTCATCGGCCACGCGGATGTCGTAGCCGTACGACGACAAGCCGTAGGACACGACGCCCTCGCGCACCTGTGTGTCCACGAACGGCTCGATCATCTTGTGCTCGAGCGCCATCCGCCGAATCCACTTGTCTGCCTTGATCGCCACGCGACTCCTCATGTGCCCGCCTGAACGCGGGCGGGCCATCTTATCAATATGCTAGACTGGCCTCGAAATCCCCAGCCACACCTCTCTCCCCTCTCCGGAGGCTCTATGACGAACATCCGTGTCGTCGATCGGCGAATCCGAGTCGCGCTGTCGTTGGTAGCGTCGATGGCGCTCGCGCTCAGCCCGCTGTGCCTCAGGGCGCAGACCGTGCCCGCGCGGCCGCCCGACAAAGACATCAAGGCGCTCATCGAGCAGGTCGAGCAGAACCGCGACAAGTTCGAGGGCAACCTCTCGGGTGACCTCAAGAACTCGAAGCTGCGCGGCCCGAACGGCGAAATGGACGTCTCCGACTTCCTGAAGGACTACAAGGACAACATCAACAAGCTGAAGGATCGGTTCACCGACGACTACTCTGCGAGCACGGAGCTGGCGACGGTGCTGCAGCAGGGCACGAGGATCGACGTCTACATGAAGAACGCGCCGATCAACACCAAGGGCCGCAGCGAGTGGGATCGCGAAGCCGCGTCGCTGAAGAGCCTGGCCGAGGCGTACGGCACGACGTTTCCGACGCCGGAGGGCGCGCCCGTGCGCCGGATCAACGACAAGGAAACGGCGCAATCCGCGGACGCCATCAAGACGGCCGCCGATCACTTCAAAGACAACATCGACAAGAACAGCACGGTGCCCAAGGCCGATCGCGACAGCGCGAAGAAGGAAGTCGAGAAGCTCAGCAAGCTCGCCGACGCCGTGAAGTCGCGGGCGAGCGACGGCAAACCCGCGTCCGCGGAGTTCCAGCAGCTCGTCACGCAGACGGCGAAGGTCCAGAGCTGGATCGACGCGCACCCCGTGCCCGCGGCCTCGGCCGACTGGCTGGACGTGCAGCAGCAGATGACGAAGCTGCGGCAGGCGTTCGGAATGCGGTAGCGCCGGCGGTCAGCGCCGGAGAATCGCGGCGACGAGCGACAGCAGCACGCTCACGACGAGGCACGTGACGATCGGGAAGTAGAACGTGCTGTTGCCGCGGTGCACGACGATGTCGCCCGGGAGGCGGCCGAGCGGCAGGCCCGCCTTGATGGCGAGGCCGGCGAGGATGAGCAGGACGCCGGCGGCGATCAGGAAGCGGGCCATTGGATCAACTTAGAACTTAGAACTCAAAACTTAGAACTTCGGATGATCACACGTGATAGCGCGACACTCCGAAGTTCTAAGTTCTAAGTTTGAAGTTCTAAGTTAACCCAGTTCCATCCCTCTAAAGAAATAGTTGATTTCAAAGGCTGCCGTTTCCGGCGCGTCCGAGCCGTGCGTCGCGTTGTGCTCGATCGACGCGCCGAACTCCTTGCGCAGCGTGCCGGCGTCGGCTTTTGCCGGGTCGGTCGCGCCCATGAGCGTGCGCCACTTCTTGATGGCGTCGGGCGCCTCGAGCACCATCACGATGCACGGGCCCGACGACATGAAGTCGGTAAGACTCGCGAAAAACGGCCGCGCGCGGTGCACGGCGTAGAAGCCCTCGGCTTCCGCCCTGGTCAGGTGCGTGAAGCGCAGGGCGCGGATGGTGAAGCCGGCGTCCTCGATGCGGGCGAGGATCCGGCCCGCTTTCCGCGCCTTCACGGCATCCGGCTTGATGATGGCAAACGTTCGCTCGACGGTCATATCCCGTCGATCTTATAACGAGTCGTCAGTGGAGCCGGAACTGCAGGTCGTAGGTCACGAGCACCGGCGCGGGCACTCCCTGACACTTCCCCGAGCCCTTCTCGAACGTCCACTGGTTCATCGCTTTGAGCGCCTCGTGGTCGAGTCCGTGGACGGGGTCGAGCGACTTCGACACACGGGAGCGCATGACTTTGCCGTCCGGCCCGACCACGGCTTCGACGGTCACCGTGCCCGCGATCTTCGCCCGCATCGCGTCGCTCGTGTACTTCGGCTCGACGTCGCTGAGCAGCTTCGGCTCCGTGGTCCCGCTCACACCGGCGCGGCACGCGCCCTTGGCGAAGTCGGCTGCGGCAAAGTCGGTGGCCGTGCCCGTGCGGAACGACAGCATGATCGTCACGATGACCGGAATCGCGTTGCCGTCGCGATCCTTCCCTGGCTTGAACAGCCATTGTCTGGCGGCCGTCATCGCCTCGGCATCGAGACCCGGATCGAGCTTCTTCGTGACGCGCACGTCGCCGACCGTGCCGTCTGCCTTGACGACCACCTCGATCTGCACCTCGCCCTCGACGCCCCGATTGCGGGCGTCGTCCGTGTACCGCGGTTGAACCTGCTTCACGACGCTCGGCGGCGTAATCCCGTCGCCCAGACGAACTGCGCCGGCGCCGAAGGTCTGCGATTCCTGGGCCGGCGTCTGCGCGAATCCCGCCGCGGCGGCCAGACCGAGAATGAGGACAAGTCGAGGTGTCATGCGCGTCTCCGAAGCCTTCAGTGGATGCGGAAGTTCAGAACGAGGGTGACCAGCGTGGGCGCTGACAGGCCCTGACACTTGCCCGAGTCCGGCTCGAACGTCCAGTGACTCACCGCCATGAGCGCCTGCTCGTCCAGGCCGTAGAGCTTGTCCAGCGACTTGGTGACACGGGCTCGTGCCACCGTGCCGTCGGCGTTGACGATCGCCTCGACGGTCACGGTGCCCTCGACCTTGGCGCGAAGCGCGTCGGACGTGTACTTCGGCTCGACCTGGTCGACGAGCTTCGGTGATGTGGCACCCTCAGACGGAACTCGACACGCGCCTTTCACAAAGTCATCGTCCGGGAACTGCGTCGCGCCGAGCGTGGTGGGTTTCGCGGTCCGGTAGCTCAGAATGAGCGTGACGATCACCGGCACGGCGCGGCCATCTCGATCGTGTGCGGGCGTGAACACCCACTGCTTGGCCGCCATGATCGCGTTCTCATCGAGCCCGAACCGGTCGTCCAGCGAGCGCATCACGCGCACGTCCCCGACCTTGCCGTCAGCGGTGACGACGACCTCGAGCTCGACGTCGCCCTGGATCTTCGCCCGCATCGCGTCCTGCGTGTACTTGGGCTCGACCTGACGGATGAGCGCGGGCGGACTGATGCCGTCGCCGGGCCGGAACGCGCCCTGGCCGAAAGCGGCTTGGGATTGAGCAAATGACTGGCTGACGAGCCCCACTACCGCGAGTGAAACGACGCCGGCGAATGAAACCATCCGTGACGCCATAAACGCCTCCGCGGGTTGAGACGACCGCGAGTTACGGGCGGTCGGGCGCGAACCTCGGAACCCCGGAACCTCGGAACCCCGGAACCACTACCGAAGGCTCTCCATCAGCTCGTCCAAAACCGCCTTCGGCGGCCGGACCTGTTCCGGCGTCAGGAACGCCAGCGGGGTTTCGACGAGGTTGAGCGAGTCGATGAAATCGTCCTTGTCGGGCTCGACATAGAGGATGCCGGTGGCGAACTCGCCGCGGCGCGCGGTTTCGTGGAGCAGGCGGATCGCCGAGATCTTGTCGGACGGGTTGTAGTCCTCGGCCACCTTGCGGAGCAGCAGCTGCGACCCGTCGTGCATCTTCACCGCGGTCGTCGATCCGGCGTCGTACTCGACGTTGATGTCCTCGAAATACGGGATGAAGCTGATCTCGCCGAGCGGCTCGTCGTGGTCCTTCACGTACGAGTAGCTCTTCGTCGAGCCGTCGTGGTCGTTGAACGTAACGCACGGCGAGATGACGTCGATCATCGACGTGCCGCGGTGCGAGATCGCGGCCTTGAGCACCGAGAGGAGCTGCTTCTTGTCGCCGGAGAACGACCGCGCGACCAGCGACGCGCCCAGCTCGATCGCGAGCGCGCACGTGTCAATCGGCGGCAGGTCGTTGACGACGCCGTTCTTCGCCTTCGAGCCCATGTCGGCCGTCGGCGAGAATTGCCCTTTCGTCAGGCCGTAGCAGCCGTTGTCCTCGATGATGTAGATGAGCGGCAGATTGCGCCGCATCAGGTGCACGAACTGTCCGATGCCGATCGCGCCCGTGTCGCCGTCGCCGCTGACGCCGATCGACAGCATGCTGCGATTGGCCAGCATCGCGCCGGTCGCGACCGACGGCATGCGGCCGTGCACGGAGTTGAACCCGTGCGACGGGTTGAGGAAGTACGCCGGGCTCTTGCTCGAGCAGCCGATGCCCGAGAGCTTCAGCACGCGCTTGGGATCGACCCCCATCTCGAAGAACGCGTCGATGACGCGCTCCGAGATCGCGTTGTGCCCGCATCCCGCGCAGAGCGTCGTCTTGCTGCCGCGGTAGCTCGAGACGTCGAGGCCGATGCGGTTGGTTTTCTTCGCCGAAACCGGGCCGTCACTCATAAGTCCTCTGGTTCTGCGAGTCGATCGCGGGCGCGGGCGCGACCTTGCGCCGCTTCGGCCGCGACCCTTCCTGCTCGAGCACGTCGTCGGTGATGCTGCGCGCGTCGATCGGCAGGCCGTTGTAATGCAGCACGCTCCGCAGCCGCTCGGCGAACTGCGCCTCGCCGTCCATGAGCAGCAGGCTCAGCATCTGCGCGTCGCGGTTCTGCTCCACGACGTAGATGCGGTCGTACTTGCGGATGAACTCGTCGACCTCGGGCGTGAACGGGTAGGCGCGCAGCCGGAGGTACGACGTCCGCAGCCCGGCTTCCTCGCGGAGCTGGTCGCGCGACTCCTCCACCGCCCAGTGGCTCGACCCGAACGCGATGATCCCGACCTTCGCTTCCGGATCGTGATCGACCACGGGCTTCGGCACGAGCGAGCGCGCCGTGTGGAACTTCTGGGCGAGCCGATCGACGTTGCGCACGTAGTCGTCCGGCCGCTCGGTGTACACCGCGTTCTCGTTGTGGCCGGAGCCACGGGTGAAAAACGACGGCATGTTGGTGCCGGGCAGCGTGCGCCACGGGATCCCGTCGCCGTCGATGTCCTTGTAGCGGCCCCACGACGCGTTGAGGCTGCGCAGCTTCGCTTCGTCGAGCACCTTGCCGCGATCGAACGGCTGATCGGGATACTCGAACGGGTGCGCCATCCAGTTGTTCATGCCCAGGTCGAGATCGCTCATGACGAACACGATCGTCTGGAGCCGCTCGGACAGGTTGAACGCCTCGATCGACATGTCGAAGCATTCCTGGACGGACGCGGGCAGCAGCATGACGTGGCGCGTGTCGCCGTGAGAGTTGAGCGCGACGAAGAGCAGATCGCCCTGCGCCGTGCGTGTCGGCAGACCCGTCGAGGGACCGACGCGCTGGATGTCGAACACGACCGCCGGCACTTCGGCGTAGTACGCGAGGCCCGCGAACTCGGACATGAGCGAGATGCCCGGGCCGGACGTGGACGTCATCGCCCGCGCGCCCGCCCAGCTCGCGCCCACGACCATGCCGAGCGCGGCAATCTCATCTTCCGCCTGGACGATCGCGAACGTCGCCTTGCCGTCCTTGTCCATGCGGTACTTGCGCATGTAGCTGATCAGCGACTCGGGCAGCGACGACGACGGCGTGATCGGATACCAGGCCACGACCGTGACGCCGGCGAACATACAGCCCATCGCCGCGGCCGCGTTGCCCTCGATCAGGATCTGCCCGGCGGTCTTGTTCATCCGCTCGACGCGATACGGATGTCGCCGCTCGAGGTGCTCGACCGCGAACTTCTTTCCCGCCTCGAGCGCGCCCATGTTGAGCGCCATCGCCTTCGGCTTCTTGCCGAGCTGCTTGGCGAGCGCCTTCTCCATCTCGCCGAGCTCGATCGACAGGAGCTCGGCCAGCACGCCGTCGTAGATCATGTTCTTGACGAGGCGGCGCAGCTTCGCGTCCGTGCAGACCTCGGCGACGATCTTGTCGAACGGGACCGGATAGAAAATGAGGTCGCTGCGCAGCGCGTCGAGCTTCAGCGGTTCGTCATAGACGACGACGCGGCCCGGCTCGAGCGACATCACGTCTTCCTTCGCGCTCTCCGGGTTCATCGCGACGAGAAAATCGATTTCCTTCTTGCGGCTGATGTACCCACGACGATTCGCGCGGATCGTGTACCACGTCGGGAGGCCGGCGATGTTCGACGGAAACAGGTTCTTCCCCGAGACGGGGATGCCCATCTGAAAGATGGACCGCAGCAAGACGAGGTTCGCCGTCTGGCTGCCCGATCCGTTGACCGTGGCGACCTGGATGCTGAAGTCGTTGACGACCTGCGAGCGCGCTTGCGTGCGCTCGGTCTCTGCCGCAGGGAGGGGTGTGCTCACACGTACCACCGAGTATATCGAAACTATTTCGCCTTCAGGGCGTCCGCGGCGGCCTTGCCGATGTCCGCCGGGCTCTTCACGACGCGCACGCCGGCGGCGGAGAGCGCCGCCATCTTCTCGGCCGCCGTGCCCTTGCCGCCCGCGATGATCGCGCCCGCATGTCCCATGCGGCGGCCGGGCGGCGCGGTCTGCCCGGCGATAAATCCGACGACTGGTTTCTTAAAGGACGCTTTGATGAAGGCCGCCGCCTCTTCCTCCGCGCTGCCGCCAATCTCGCCGATGAGCACGACGGCTTCCGTTTCCGGATCGTCCGCAAACAACGTGAGCGCGTCGATGAACGACGTCCCGATCAGCGGATCGCCGCCGATCCCGATGCACGTGGTCTGACCGAGCCCGTTGCCGGTGAGCTGGTGGATCGCCTCATAGGTGAGCGTTCCGCTCTTCGAGACGATGCCGACGCGGCCTTCCTTGCAGATGTGGCCGGGGATGATGCCGGCCTTGCCGCGACCAGCAGAGATGAGCCCGGGACAGTTCGGCCCGATGAGCCGCGTCTTGCGGTCCTTCAGAAACGTCAGCGCGCGCAGCATGTCGAGCGTCGGAATGCCTTCCGTGATGCACACCGCGAGCGGAAGACCCGCGTCCGCCGCTTCCATCACCGCGTCTGCCCCGCCCGGCGGCGGCACGAAGATCACTGTCGCGTTGGCGCCGGTCTCGCGCACGGCGTCGGCCACCGTGTTGAACACCGGCCAGCCCTCATGCGTCGTCCCGCCCTTGCCGGGCGTGACGCCGCCGACGACGTTCGTGTGGTACGCCTGCGCCTGCTTCGCGTGAAACGTGCCCTCGCGGCCCGTGATGCCCTGGACGATCAGACGAGTTTTCTTATCGATTAAGACAGACATGATTTAGTTGCTAACGGGGCAATGAGGCCGCGACAACGCGCTCGGCCGCTTCGGCCATCGAGGCGGCATTCGTGAAATTCAGGCCGCTGTCCTTGAGCATCTGGCGGCCGAGCTCGACGTTCGTCCCTTCCATGCGGACGACGATCGGCACGCGCACGCCGAGGTCCTTGACCGCGGCGATGACGCCCTGCGCGAGCACGTCGCAGCGCAGGATGCCGCCGAAGATGTTGATGAGCACCGCTTTCACGGCCGTGTCCGACATCAGGATGCGGAACGCGTTCTTGATCTGCTCGGCGTTGGCGCCGCCGCCGACGTCGAGGAAGTTGGCCGGCTCGCCGCCCGCCAGCTTGATGATGTCCATCGTCGCCATCGCGAGCCCGGCGCCGTTGACCATGCAGCCGATCGTGCCGTCGAGCTTGATGTAGTTGAGCGAGAACTTCGACGCCTCGATCTCGAGCGGATCCTCCTCGCCGAGATCGCGCAGGTCTTTGTAGTCAGGATGCCGATAGCTCGCGTTGTCATCGAAGCTCATCTTCGCGTCGAGCGCGAGCAGATCGCCGCCCGCGGTCACGATGAGCGGGTTGACCTCGACGAGCGACGCATCGGCGGCGATGAAGGCCTGATAGACGGCCATCGTGAGCTTGACCGCCTTCTTCATTTCGTCGTCTTTGAGGCCCAGCGCGAACGCGAGCCGGCGCGCCTCGAACGGCTGCAGGCCGAGCGCCGGATGCACGAACGCCTTGTGAATCTTCTCCGGCGTCTCCTCGGCGACCTTTTCGATCTCGACGCCGCCTTCAGAGCTCGCCATCACGACGACCTTCTGCGACGAACGATCGATGACGACCCCGAGGTAGAGCTCGCGGGCGATCTGCAGCCCCTCTTCGATGAGCACGCGCGAGACCTTGCGCCCGGCGGGCCCGGTCTGGACGGTGACGAGCTGCATCCCGATGATCTTGCCGGCGAGATCGCGCGCCTCGGCCGCGTTCTTCGCGACCTTGACGCCGCCGCCCTTGCCGCGGCCGCCCGCGTGAATCTGTGCTTTGACGACGACGGTCCCGCCGCCGAGGCGATCGGCGACGGCGCGCGCCTCGTCCGCGGTGAACGCGATCTCCCCGCGCGGCACCGGCACACCGTGGCGCGCCAGGAGAGCTTTGGCCTGGTATTCATGAATCTTCATGCGTCGAGCATTCTATACTGCCTCTCTGACCCGAACCCTCATCGCACGCGTCGCGACCGCGGTACTCGCGGCCAGCATCTGGTGGATTTCTCCGCCCGAGGGACTGAGCGTGCAGGCGTGGCGGCTGTTCGCGATCTTCGCGAGCGCGATCTTCTCGGTGGTCGCCGGCGCGCTGCCGATCCTCACGGCGTCAGTCCTCGCGGTGGCGATCGCGGTGCTCAGCGGGATTCTCCCCGCCGCCGACGCCTACGCGGGCTTCGGCAACGGCACGATCCTGCTCATCGTCATCGCGTTCCTCGTCGCGAGCGCGGTGGTCAAGAGCGGCCTCGGCGCGCGCGCGGGACACTGGATCGTCCGCGGCTTCGGCCGATCGACGCTCGGCCTGTCGTATTCGATTTTTCTGCTCGACGCGGTGATTGCGCCCGCGTTCCCGAGCAACACCGCGCGGTCGGGCGTGCTCTACCCGCTCGCGCTGTCCCTGGCGGAAACGGCGGGCGCCAAGCCGACCGACGCGAGCCGGCAGGGCGTCGGGCGATTCCTGATGTTCTCGGGCATCGCGAGCATCAGCGTGTCGTCGGCGCTCTGGCTGACGGCGATGGCCGCCAACCCGCTGGGCACGGACATCGCGCGGAAGTTCGGCGTGGAGATCGGCTTCGGCCGCTGGTTCATCGCCGCGTCGGTGCCGACGCTGCTGGCGATGGCCCTGCTGCCGCTGCTGCTCTTCCGCGTGACACGCCCGGAGGTGCGGTCGACGCCTGAGGCGCCCGAGGCGGCGCGGCGCGCGCTCGCCGCGCTCGGTCCGCTCAGCCGCAACGAACGCATCGTGCTCGTGGTCTTCGTCGCGATGGTCGCGCTGTGGGCGTCGGCAGCGACGCTGGGCCTGGACTCGACGGCGATCGCCTTCCTCGGGCTCGGCGCGCTTCTGGCCACGGGCGTGATCACGCTCGCCGACATCTCGAAGGAAGGCGACGTGCTCGCGACCTTCATCTGGTTTGCCGTGCTCTTCACGATCAGCAGCCAGCTCAACGAGCTCGGGTTCATGAGCTTCGTCGGTCAGCGGCTCGCCGCCCGCCTTGGCGGGATGGCCGCGCCGACGGCCGGCTTGATCCTCGTGTTCGCGTATGTCCTCCTCCACTACCTGTTCGTGAGCCAGACGGCGCATCTGCTCGCGCTCTTCGGCGTCTTCCTCGAAGTGGGCGTGAAGCTCGGCGTGAACCCGGCCGTGCTCGCGTTTCAACTGTTGTTTGCCACGAACTACTTCTCGGGCATCACGCCGCAGGGATCGAGCGCGAACCTGCTCTTCGCCGGCAGCGGATTCCTGTCGTCGGCCGATCTGTACCGGCTCGGCGCCATCACCACCGCCCTCAATGTGCTCGTCTACTTCGTCGTGGGCACCGCCTGGCTCATGCTCGTGGCGCGATGATTGCCCCGATCGCTCTGGCCCTCGCGATGCTGCTCGCGCAGGACGCGCAGGGCGAATCGCGTCCCACCGGCCTGCCCGCGAAGATCGATTGGACGTTCAACCTCGACGCGGGATGGGGCTCGTTCGGGTTCGGCAACTCGCTCTATCGCAATCCCAAGAACCCGAACGTGCCGAGCAACCTGAGCGACCAGTGGTTCGAAGGCTTCGTCAAACCGGCGCTCTCGGGCACGTTCAAGCTGAAATCGAGCGAAATCTACGGCAAGCTGAGCGCGGTCGGCGAGCGCACGTACGGATCGGCGCCCATCGTGGCCGGCGAAGATGTCTCGTCGTTCGGCGTCGACGATCTCGCGATCGGCTGGCGATCGAACGCCGGCGCCGAGAACCCCGACGAGCACCCGATCGGCATCTCGGTGGGCCGCCTGCCGTACCAACTCGGCACCGGCATGCTGATCTGGGATGGGTCGGCGGAAGGCGGCAGCCGCGGCGGCTACTGGACCAACGCTCGCAAGGCGTTTGCGTTCGCCGTGGTCGGCCACGTCGCCCCGGGTCCGCACAAGATCGAAGGCTTCTATCTCGATCGCGATGAGCTGCCGGAGAACGAGACCGGGAGCAAGCTCGCGGGCGTCAACTACGAATTCACCCGCGACTCGAACACGCTCGGCGCCACCTACGTTCGGACGTGGGCGGACCCGGCGGTGCTGCCGCACCGCGACGGCATGAACGTGTTCAACGTCCGCGCGCACGCGGCCGCGCTGCCGAGATACTCCGACGTGTCACTCGCGTTCGAGTACGCCTCGGAGCGCAACGGCGAGCTCATCGACGCGCACGCGTGGACGGCGCAGGGCGGCTATCTCCTGAGCCGCGTCCGGTGGACGCCAAAGTTGTCGTATCGCTACGCGTTCTTCCAGGGCGACAATCCCGCGACGCCGAAGAACGAGGCGTTCGACCCGCTGTTCACGGGGTTCGCCGACTGGGGAGTCTGGTGGCAGGGCGAAATCGCCGGCGAATACGTTCTCAGCAACTCCAACCTGCGGTCCCACATGGTGCGCCTGAACCTCGATCCCACGGACTCGATCGACGCCGGCGTCATCGTCTACAACTTCCTGCTGGATCATCCGCCGTCGTTCGGCGGCAACGTCACCGACAAGCATGCGGCGATCGAAACCGACGGCTACGTCGACTGGAACATCAACAACAACTTCGTCGTGAGCTTCGTGCTCGCGTTCAACTCGCCGGGCAAAGCCATCGAACAGTTGACCGGCCGGACGAAGAACTTCACGTACGGGATGGTCTACATGGCGTACAGCTTCTGATATGGCGCCGCTCCCCCAGCTCCTTGGACGCCGGTTGCAGATCGGGTGGAGCGTGCCGATGGCCTACATGGCCGCGGCCATCGCCGCCGGATTGGTGTTTCCGCGGCTGGAGCATCATTTCTTCCCTGATCTCGTCTCCTCGATGGCCCCCTCATCGGCGATCACGATCTCTTCCGCGGTCGCCTCGGGGATGATCTCGCTCACGGCGATCGTCTTCTCGCTCGCGTTCGTCATGGTCCAGTTCAGCGCCACCGCCTACTCGCCCAGGCTCGTGCTGTGGATCGCACGCGACCCGGTGCTGACCCATTCGATGGGCTTGTTCAGCGCGACGTTCCTCTACGCGCTGCTGATGATCGCGTGGATCGATCGCGACGGATCGGGGCGCGTGCCGCTCGTGAGCGAGTACATGGTCTTCGGGCTGCTCCTCGCCAGCATGGGCGCCTTCGTCGCGCTGATCGAGCGCATCGGGCGGTTGCAGGTCAACCGCATGCTGATCTTCACGGGCAACCAGGGCCGCGAGGCCATTGCCGATCTGTATCCGCCGGCCGACGCGCCGGCGCCTCAAGCGGCCGCGGCGGCGCCGCCCGCTGGCGCGGTTGTGAGCACCGTCGCGCACGTCGGCCGCCCGCAGGTGATCCAGGCCGTCCGCGTGGAGGCCCTCATCGCCGCCGCCGTGGCTGCCGACGGCGTGATCGAGGTCCTCGCCGCCGTGGGCGACACGCTCGTCGAACGCACGCCCCTCGTGCGGATCACGAGCCTCCGGCCGCTCGACGCCAGCGTTATCAAAGGCGCGATCGTGGTCGGCGACGATCGGACGTTCGAACAGGATCCGAAGTACGCCATCCGGCTGCTCGTCGACATCGCGATTCGCGCGCTCTCACCGGCGATCAACGATCCGACGACCGCGGTACAAGCGCTCGATCAAATCGAGGACCTGCTCACCCATCTCGGCAACCGGCGCCTCGACATCGGCGCGTTCGCGGACGCGAGCGGCCGCGTGCGCGTGATCGTCCCCTTCCCCGAGTGGAGCGACTACCTGCGCCTGTCCTTCGACGAAATCCGGATGTACGGCGCGCAGAGCGTGCAGGTGATGCGGCGCATGCGCGCGCTGATCGCGTCGCTGAGCCTCGTCGTGCCCGCCGATCGGCAGCCGGCGCTGCGCCGGTGGGAGCGCCGCCTGGACGAATCCATCGCGCAGTCCTTCACCAACGCCGACGAGCGGCGCGATGCGTCGGTGGTGGATCGACAGGGGCTCGGGATCGGCCGGGGGCCGAACGCTTAGCGGGTTCGCAAAAAAAGAGGGACGCGGGCAAGGGCTGCCCGCGTCCCGGACTGGTCGCGTCTTCCGCGGCTTACTGCTCGAGCGGCTCGGGCTCGAATCTGAACACGATGCCGCCGCCAAGCTCGAACTGATTGGAATACTGCGTGTTGCCGACCGGCACGCATCCCCAGAACGGGTCGCACCACCAGCCGTATCCATCCGTCTTGATGTAGGTCGGCACCCAACGCACGCCAGCGCGGACCCCGACGTGCGGCGACGGGAAGACCTTGACGCCCGCGCCGAGCGCCCACGAGAACTTCGTGACGCCGGGAATGGTCTTCGTCGGGAAGGTCGCATCGCCGTAGTTCGTGGCGCCGAGACCGAAGTAGAAGTACGGGCGCACCTTGGCGTCCTCTTCACCCGCATGGAAGACGACGTTGCCGTGGTAGGTGTCAACGTTCATGTCGCCCGAGAACAACGGGCCATTGCCGCGCACTTCCAGCTTCGTCGGCTGACGATTCCACATGAACTCGAGCTCGACCTGATGGTTCACGTAGAAGCCGCCACCGAACCCGAAGCTCACACTGTCCTTTGGATCAGCACGATTGTAGGTCGAGCCATTGACGGGGATGGCGTTCGAAAACGACACACCGTCACTGAACGTCCACCCAACCGTCGCCGTTACTTCCCCGCGCGCCTGAGCAAGCGCGGGTGCAGCCACCAGCACGAGCAACGCGGCACAAACCAATGCTCTCTTCAACATACGAGTTGTCTCCCCAGCCAAAGATACTAGCAACAACGGCCGCGTTGAGCGACCGTTCCTTGGATCACCAACCTTATTGCTCCTGCCATCCCCCTCCGAGTGTCCGGTACAGTTCAGCGCGCGCTCTGAGCTCCGCTCCGCGCGTCTGCGCCAGCAGCAGCTGCTGCCGGAAGAGCGACTGGTCCGCCAGAATGATCTCGAGGTAGTTGGCCAGTCCGGAGTCGTAGCGCGCGCGGGAAAGATCCGAGGCGTCCTGGAGCACCGTGACACCGGATTGAATCTCGACGCGCATCTGCGCCAGCTTCTGGATCGTGATCAACGCGTTCGCGGTCTCGCGATAGCCGTTGAGCGCCGCCTTCTGGTACTCGGCGACGGCTGCGGTGTAGCGCGCCTGCATCGCTTCGTAATTGCTCTTGATACGTCCGCCGTTGTAAATCGGTTGCAGGAGTCCGGTCGCGAGCGACCACACGCCGCCGGACCCGCCGAGAAATGACGTCAGATCGCCGCTGATGCCGCCGAGAAAGCCGGTCAGGCTGATCTGCGGATAGAACAGCGCCTTGGCGGCGCCGACGTCCGCGTTGGCCGCGACGAGCAACTGCTCGGCCTGAAGCACGTCCGGCCGCCGCTCGAGCAACGACGCGGGCATCCCTGGAGGAATCGAGGGCGGCAGCTCTTCCATCGGTCCGGCCGACGGACGCGTGATCGGTCCCGGAAGACGCCCGAGCAACATGTCGATCGCGTTCTCGACGATGCCGATCTGCCGTTCGAGGTCCGGAATCGCCGCAGCGGTCTGGGACCGATTGGCAATCGCCTGATCCAGCTCGAGGCGATTGGACACGCCGCCTTCGAGCCGGTTGCGGAAGTATGCGACCGTCTGGTCGTTGAGCCCGAGCGTGTCGCGCGACACCTGCAGCTGCGTGTCCAGCTCGCGCAGCAGAAAGTAGTTGGTCGCGGTGTCGGCGACAAGCGTCACCATCACCCCGCGCCGGCCTTGCTCGGTCGCCAGGACGATCGCCAGCGCCGCGTCTCGCTCCTTGCGGATGCGGCCAAAAAGGTCCAGCTCCCACGACAACCTGAAGCCGTAGGTGCCGCTCTGATGCGTCGTGTCGCCGTTCGGATCGTCCTCGGTGACCGGCGCGTTGGTGGCCTGGCGAATGCTGTAGCCCGCCACGCCGTCGACCTGCGGATAGAGGAACGACTTCGCGATTCCTGCGCGCGCCCGCGCTTCTTCCACGCGCGCCGCCGCGACTCTCAAGTCGAGGTTGTTCGCGATGGCCTCACGAATCAGTGACTGAAGCGCGGGGTCGTCGAAGACCTGCCACCACTTCATGTCGGCCATCGACTCGGCCTGGGCCGGTCCGTCCACGAACCGGTACTGCGCAGGCGCCGGCATCTGCGGACGCTGATACGCCGGGCCCAGGTTGCAGCCGGCAAGCACGGCAGACGCGACTGCGGTCGCGACGATTCTCGGGAACGACGGGGAGCGGGTCACCTCAGTGGCCTCCATGCCCCGCGCCCGCCGCCGGCGCCGCCACCGGCGCGGGTCCGCCCGCGGGTGTGCGCTTGCCAAGCAGGCGCTCGACGACAACGTAGAGCATCGGCACAAGGCACACGCCGAGGATCGTCGCGATGAGCATCCCGAAGAAGACCGCGGCGCCCATCACCTTGCGCGCCTCGGCGCCGGCGCCAGTCGCCGTGAGCAGCGGGACGACGCCGAGAATGAAGGCGAAGGCGGTCATCAGGATGGGCCGGAGCCGCAGCTTCGCGGCCAGCAACGCGGCATCGACGAGCGCCTTGCCTTTCTCGTGCTCGACCTTCGCGAACTCGACGATCAGGATCGCGTTTTTCGCGGCAAGGCCGATCAGCATGATCAAACCGATCTGCGCGAACACGTTGTTGACGTAGCTCGGCGACCAGTGCCTGAGCAGCCACAGGCCGAAGTACGCGCCGATCGCCGCGAACGGCGTGCCCAAGAGCACGCTGAATGGCAAGCCCCAGCTCTCGTACTGCGCAGCCAGAATCAGGAACACCAGGAACACCGCCAGCGCGAACACGACCGCCACGCCCGGGGCCTTGCGCTCCTGATACGACATGTCCGCCCAGTCGAAGCTCATGTCCGCCGGCAGCACCTCCTTCGCGGTCTGCTCCAGCGCATCGAGTGCGGCGGCCGAGGAAAAGCCTTCCGCGGGAACGCCGGTGAGCTCGGCGGCACGGAACAGGTTGAACCGGTTCGTGAATTCCGGTCCGGACGCGGGCTTCGTGCTCACCAGCGTATCGAGCGGCACCATGGCGCCCTGCTGATTGCGCACGAAGAACAGCCCCAGCTGCTTCGGATCTTTGCGGAACTCGGCTTCGGCCTGCACGTACACCTTGTAGACGCGGCCGAACCGGTTGAAGTCATTGATGTACGAGCTGCCCAGCAGCGCGCCAAGCGTGGTGTTCACGTCGTTCAGCCCGACGCCCGACTTGAGGACCTTGCTGCGATCGATGTCCGCGAACACCTGCGGCACGGTCGCGCGATAGAGCGTCGCGATGCGCCCGATCTCCGGCCGCTTGCGCGCCGCTTCCATGAACTTCTGCGCCTGCTCCGCCAGGTAGATCGGCGGGCCGCCGCTCCGATCCTGGAGCTCGAACGTAAACCCCGCGCCCGTCCCGAGGCCGGGAATGGCCGGCGGGCCGAAGGCGACGACCGCCGCCTCCGGGATCGTCTGGGCGAACGCCCGGTTGAGCGCCGCGACGACGCCGTTGGCGTGCTCCTCCTCCGTGTGCCGTTCGTGCCAGGGCTTGAGCTGCACGAAGAAGAAGCCCATGTTCGACGAGTACGCCGCGGTGATGAGCGAGTAGCCGCTGATCGTGTTGAAGCCTTCGATGGCCTCGTTCTTCTCGAGAATCGCTTCGACTCTCTTCATGACGGCGTCCGTGCGCTCGAGCGACGCCGCATCGGGCAGCTGCGCGTTGACCATGATGTAGCCCTGGTCCTCTTCCGGCACGAACCCGCCAGGAATATGGCCGACCAGCCAGACGATCACGAAACACAGCGCGATGATGAACGAGAAGCTGAAGAACGCCTTGCGGATCAGCAGGCTTGAAAACGTGACGTAGGCATCCGTCGATCGACCGAAGATCCGGTTGAACCAGTTGTAGAAGGGCGTCAGGAATGACTTCTTGCCGCCGGCCGGCTTGAGCAGCAGCGCGGCCAGCGCCGGACTGAGCGTCAGCGCGTTGATGACCGAGAACATCACGGAGATCGCGATCGTGATCGCGAACTGCTGGTACAAGCGGCCGGTGATCCCGCCCATGAAGCCCACGGGTACGAAGACGGCCATCAAGATGAGGCCAATGGCGACGACAGGGCCCGACACTTCCTCCATCGCCTTGATCGTCGCGTCCTTCGGCGTCATGCCGTGCTCGATGTGATGCATGACCGCCTCGACGACCACGATCGCGTCGTCGACGACGATGCCGATGGCGAGCACGAGGCCAAGCAGCGAGAGCACGTTGATCGAGAAGCCGAGCACCGGGAAGAAGATGAAGGCGCCGATGAGCGACACCGGCACAGTCATCAGCGGAATCAGCGTGGCGCGCCAGTTCTGCAGGAAGATGAAGACGACGACGATCACGAGGACGACGGCTTCGAACAGGGTGTGGACGATCTCGTTGATGCCCTCGACGACCGGAAGCGTCGTGTCGAGCGAGATCAGGTAGTCCATGTCACGCGGGAAGCGCGTCTTGAGATCGGCCAGCGTCGCCTTGACGGCGTCGGCGACCGCGACCGCGTTCGTGCCCGGGATCTGGAAGACCGCGATGACGGCCGCCGGCGTGCCGTCGTGCCGCCCGACCGCGTTGTAGAGCATCGTGCCCAGCTCGAGGCGCGCCACGTCCTTGAGCCGGACTTCGGATCCGTCGGGATTCGTCCGGAGGATGATGTTGCCGAACTCGTCCGGGTTCAGCAGCCGGCCCTGCGTCCGGACCGTGTAGGTGTACTCCGTCCCGGTCGCGGCGGGCGGACCGCCGATCTGGCCGGCCGGCGTCAGCTGGTTCTGCTGGTTGATCGCGTTGACGATGTCGGGAATCGTGATGCCGAGCCGCCCGATCCGATCCGGGCGCAACCACACGCGCATCGCGTAGTCGCTGCCGCCGAACAGGTTGATCTGCCCGACGCCGGGAATGCGCGCGACCGGATCGTTGATGTTGAGCGTGGCGTAGTTCGAGAGAAAGTTGCTGTCGTAGGTGCCATTCGGCGACTTCACCGAGATCACGAGCAGCGGAAACGCGAGCGCCTTCTTCACGGTGACGCCGTAGTTCTTGACCGACTGCGGCATCAGCGGCAGGGCCTGGGACACGCGGTTCTGCGTGAACACGTTGTCCATGTCCTGGTTCGACCCGACCTCGAACGAGACCTTGAGCGTCAAGGTGCCGTCGTTGGCGTTGGTCGACTTCATGTAGATGCCTTTTTCGACGCCGTTGATCTGCTGCTCGAGCGGCGTGGCCACCGACGCCTCGACGTCGGTCGCGCTCGCGCCGATGAACGTCGTCGTCACCTGGATCATCGGCGGCACGATTTCCGGGTACTGCGCGATCGGCAGCCCCTTCATCGCCACGACGCCAAGGAGGATGGTGATGATCGAGATCACCATCGCGACGATCGGCCGGTTGACGAAAAATTTGGCCATGACTTACTTCGCCTCGCCGCCGGCGGCCGGCGCCGGTTTGGGCGTGACGGTGGCGCCGTCAGTGACGCGCTGCAAGCCCTCGACGATCACGCGGTCGCCGTTTCTTACGCCCTCTTCGATGACCCAGGACGAGTCAACCTTCGGACCGACCTTCACGCTCTTGAACGCGACCTTGTTGTCCGCGCCCACGATCGCCACGCTGTAGAGCCCCTGCAGCTCCTGCACGGCGCGTTGCGGCACCAGCAGCGCGCCGACCCTGTTGTCGACCAGGATCCGCGCGCGTCCGTACTGTCCCGGGCGGAGCACGTTGTCGGGATTGGGAAACAGCAGTTGCACGCCCAGGGTGCCGGTCGTCGCATTGACCGCGCGCTCGACGGGGCCGATCTTGCCCTTCTGCGGATACGCGGTGCCGTCGGCCAGCGTCAGGTCGATGCCTGCGGCCGTCGCCGCCTGACCGCTTCCTGCCCCGCGCTTCGCGATGCGCAGGTAGTCCGCTTCGGTGATGCCGACGCGAAAAATGATCGGATCGATTTGCGACACGGTCGTGAGGAGTGTCGCGTCGCCGCGACCGACGAGGTTGCCCGGCTTGACCTGCGTCGTGCCAATCAACCCGTCAATCGGCGAGTAGATCTTCGTGTAGCCCAGGTCGAGTGTCGACTTGTCCACGGCCGCTTTGGCCGCCTCGACCTGCGACCTGGCCGCGTCCTGTGCCGCCTTCGCGTTGTCGAGCTCCTGCTGGCTGACGGCCTGTTTGGCCACCAGAGGTGTGTAGCGCGTGACGTCGTTGGTCGCCTTCTCGAGCCGCGCCTGCGCCGTTGCGACGTCGGCTTTCGCCGCCGCCAGGCTCGCCTGGAGCGGCTTCGGATCGATTTGGTAGAGCAAGGCGCCTTTGCGGACAAAGGAACCTTCCTGGAAGTTCACGGACTCGAGGAAGCCCTCGACGCGGGCACGGATGTCGACGTCCTGCATGCCCTGCGTCTGTCCGACGAGGTCAAGGTATTCGGGTACGTCGCGCTGCACGACGTTGGCGACGTACACCTCGGGCGGCGGCGGAGGCGGCGGCGCGGGTTTCTCGTTGCAGCCGGCCGCGCCGATTCCGGCCAGCATGGCCAGGCCGGTTGCCAAACCCGCCCGCAAGGCGCGGTTGCACACACCACCTACCAGCGTCGTCCTCATCTGCCCTCTCCTGACCCCAAACCGAGGCCGGGCCCCGCGTGGGGGTGCGAGACCCGGCCCTGCGACACGCGTCGCGAGACTACTTCGGCTTCGATGCGTACGGATTGCCGCCGAGCGCGTTCGAGATATCCGTGATCGCCTTCTGCGCCTTGACGCTGTTGCCGGCGTCGTCGAGCGGCGGTGAAATCACGGCGATCCCGAACTTCCCTGGTGAAACGGCGATGATACCCCCACCGACGCCGCTTTTGGCGGGCAACCCGGTCGCGTAGAGCCACTTGCCGGAGTCGTCGTACAGCCCGGCCGTGGCCATGACCGCGAGGATGCCCGGCACTTTGTTCGGGTCGACCAGCTGCTTGCCGCTCAGCGTTTTGCCGCCGTTGGCGAGCATGGCGGCCATGTTGGCGAGGTCACGCGCGTTGACGCCGACCGAGCACTGCCGGGTGTAGAGATCGACGGCCCGCTGCCAATCGGACTTGATGTAGCCATAGGCGAGCATGAGCGCGCCAATGGCCTGGTTGCGCTGATTGGTGTCCGACTCGGACTTGTAGACGTCCTGGAGCACGGTCAACTGCCGCCCGGCGGCGTCGTTGTAGAAGCCGATGATCTTGTTCCAGATCGCGTCGGCGTTGGCGCCGGTCACCATGCTCGTGGCCGAGATCGCGCCCGGGTTGACGAGCGGGTTCATCTCGGGGGCGCCCGTGCCGGACATCATCTTGGCGCCTTCGATCGCGATGATCGAGTTGAACCGCGCGCCGGTCGCGTCGACGCCGATGCGCTTGGCGACCGAATCGAGGCCCTGTTCCTGGATCACCTGCGCCATCGTGAAGACCTTGGAGATCGACTGGATCGAGACCTCGGTCTTGAGGTCGCCGGCGGTATACACCTTGCCGTCCACGGTGATGAGGGCGATGCCGAACAGGTTCGAATCGACCTTCGCGAGCGCCGGGATGTAGTCGGCGTTCTTCCCTTCCTTGAGGTCCTTGTACTTGGCGAACGCCGCGTTCACCGCCGCCTGCGGATCGGGCGCGGCCTGCCGCGCCTGAAGCGAGAAGACCGCGACCGCCACGATCGCGGCCACGCCGCCGAGCCATGCCCGGCGGCGCCGGGAGAGTAGTTGCTGCGTCATATCACTAGCCTCCGATCTTCATGCCGAAGCTGTACTTGAACGACGCCTGAATTCGAACGTCGTCGACCTTGAAGCCGTCCGAGTGGTTCTCGCGGTGCCCCCACTGGAACTCGACGCCCATCAGCACGTTCTTGACCGGCGTGCAGAGCAGGTTGGCGATGACGTACTGACCGGACTTGTACGCGCTCGGCAGCTGCAGGTCGGTGTTGTCGACGTCGACGCGTGAATAACCGGCCGACGTCGAGTACTTGTCGTTCCACTGGTGGTCGATGAAGAGCACGAGGCCCTGCACCGGCAGCGCTTCGCCGACGACCGGGGTCACGGCATTGCCAGGATTGCTCTTGGCCGCTACGTCGACAGGCGAGTCGTTGAAGAAGTTCTGGATGCCGTGACCGTAGATGTACTGCAGACGCAGAACGTCCTTCGGCGTGGCATTCACGTTCGAGCTGAAGCTGAAGCCCCACCCGGTCACGCTGCCGCTCAGGTCGAACTGATCCTGCACCGTGTCGTCGTAGTTGATCTTGCGGAGGGCGCCGCCAACCTGGATGTAGCCCTTCTTGCCCTTCATGCGAACGTGACCGGTGAAGTCAGGCAGCGGGAACCGGGCCCGGATGCCCTGGAGCTCGATACGATCGGCGACCAGGCCGGCGTCGCCGCTGGCCCCGGGCGCCTCAATGGCCGCCGTCGCCTGCCACTTGTCGTCGTTCCTGAACTCATAGAACACCTGCGGGTTGCGCACGAAGAGCATCCCGGGCGGTCCCCAGTACTCGACGACGTTCGGAAACACGTCGACGTCCATGAACTGGCTGTTGGTCTGTCCGCCGCCGATTTGCTTCCACTGTCCCCAGGCGTGACGGAGGCGAATCGTCGTGATGCCGGCATCCGGGCCGACGCCGAACATGTCGAACTCGAACTGACCCTTGACGTTGCCGTCCGTGGTCGGCAGCTCACCCTTGACGCCGAAGCGGCTCTGCCGCGGACTCAGGTAGAAGTGGCCGTCCTCGCCGTACTGCTTGGCGAACGATGGCAGCTTCGTGGGCCGGACGATGTCGTACCAGTCCGGATTGTTTTGATTGAAGTCCGCGATGGCGTCGGCCATGCCGAAGCCGTAGACCTCGAGCGTCCCCTTGTCGGCTGCGGGTTGCGCGATGCCGAAGCCTTCCCACCCCGCGCGGGTCGTGGGCAATGCCACACCGGACGGCGGGTCCGGCGTAGGCGCAGGAGTCGCCGCCGGCGCGGGTGCCGGTGCGGACGTCGGTGCCGACTTGTCGGCGTTGGGGAGCGACGCCGGAGACAGCGTCAGCCGGACCGATGGCGCGGTCGATGGCTGTACGGCAGCCTGCGCCCACGCGGTGGTCGACACTCCAACCAGCATGAGGAGCGAGAGGCTGGCCAGACGGATGATCGAACCTTGCAACGTTCGTGTCACGTGCATGTTTCCTGGCTCCTTGAAAGACTTCGTTCACTTCACGTGCGTGCGTTCCCATTCGCGGACGCGTCTGCGCCCCTCGTCAAACAAACGTTCGTAGTTGCCCTTGCGAACCTTGAGGCTCGCCTCGGGCGTCAGCTTCTGAAACACGGGCGCCCACATGTCGAACACGGCGAAGTACGGCGCGGGACCGGCGGGCGCGACGGTGTCGGTCCCGAAGAGGAAACGATCCGGATGACGATTGAGCATCGCTGCGGTCGCCTCGATTGTCTGCGGCGACGCGATGGCGTACTTCGCCACCTCGTCCCAGGAGATGTCGAAGCTGACGTGACTGAACGCCGGATCGTTCACGATCGATTCAACGATCCCGATGTGTCCGGGATCGCGCTCGGCGGCCTCGGCGGACACCTGAACCGGATGCACGACGCGGCCGAGGCCGATATGAGCCCAGATGATCGCCGTCTTCGGATGACGCTTGAACAGCGCTTTCATCTGCGTGAGGTAGACCGGCTCGGCGTTCGTCTTGGCGAACGGCATGTCGAGGTCGCTGTGAAGGATCACCACCAGTCCGGATTCTGCCGCGAAATCGAGAATCCGATCGAGCGCAGGATTCGTGAGACTGGCGGTCTCGCCCGAGACCTTCGACGAGACGAACTCCTTGTGGATGCTGAACTCGCCGATCCCGCTGAAGACGCCCGGAAACACCTGCAGCACGCGCTTGATGTGATCGACCGCGTACATGTCGGCGGGATTGAAACCCGTGATCATCGGATCGAAGCGCGCCTGCTCGTCCTTCGTCAAGGACTTGTACTGGCTCGCAATCCACGCGTCTGTGAACGAGTAGTAGTAGAGCGGCGCGTCGCTCTGCAGATAGTAGGTCGGCGCGAAGTCGCCCGAGTTGCCGTACGACCACTGTTGCTGCAGCGGGATGCCGAAGAGCGTGGACCGGCGGACGCGCGTGCCCATGATCTTGAGAAAGTCATGGACGTCGATCCCCTGCTGCACGTAGTTCGTCAGATGGAAGTGCGAGTCGTTGAACGACTTGGGATCGTCGGCCTGCGCCGCAGGCCCGGACGCGCAGAGGACCACCAGCGACAGCGCCACCGCCGCCGGTCCCCAGTGCCTCACTGCCGCATCGCCCCATTGCCTCATGGCCGTCGTCCTCAAAAATTCATCTCGAGGTTGATGTGAAACACGTTGCCGGTCGCGCCCACCGGCAGGGGATAGGCCGTGTACCCGACCGGGCTGCCCTTCACATGGATGAACTCGCCGTTGAGGCGCAGCCCGCGATCCTTCATGAAGTACCAGTTCTCACCCGCGCGCATTTCCCACGGGTTGCCGTAGTTTCCGAAGATCTGCGACCAGCTCAGGTACAGCTGAAGGACCTTCTGAACGGGCATCGCCGACGCCTGGACCTGATAACCCTTGTCGTTGATCTCGGCGAGGCTGCCGATATTCGTGCCGGTGAAGTCGCTGAGATGCCGCCAGTAGAATTCCGCCTCGAGCGATCGGCCTTTGTGCTTGTAGCCGGCGTCGATGCTCACCATCTGATAGCGGACACTGTCGACGGTGATCCCGGGCGCGAAGAGATCGGGCGTGAAGATGATGCTGCCGTCGGTCAACCGGATCTGGCTGTTCTCGATCGCGTTCGTCCCCGGCTGGGACTGCTTTTCCTCGCGGCTGAAGCTGTAGTGCGCCGCCAGGCGCGTCGCCACCTTCTCGTGGTTGTCGTAGTCGCCGAAGGTTCCGTACAAGCCGAACTCGCCCGTCGTCGGCAGCCACTGGAGCATGTAGGACTGCGTGTTGAACTTGTTGTCGATCTGGGCCGCGCTCACGCCGAGCGTGCTCAGGTTGTTGGCGATCATCGCCTGGTACTTGAACTTGGTCGCGATCTCGCCTTTGACCCAGGCGCCGCTCGTGTAGGAGCCGCGGAAGAACTCATCGGCGATCAACCGATCATCGACGCCAAGCCAGTACGGAAACTGCCCCTCGGTGCTGCGTACGGTCGGCAATGAGGTAATGCCGAACCCGGCGTTGATGTAGCGATTGAAGTTGTAGCTGATGTTGCCGGCCCCGACGACCTGCGCCGGATCGCCCTGCGACGGATTCGACGACCAGACGTACAGGTAGTAACGAAACTTCGGCGTGAGGAACCAGCCCGAAAACGGCGCGAAGAATTTCTGCAGCTGCACGTCCTGCCGCAGCTGCAGGGTCTTCGTGTTGCCGAAGGCGTCGACGTACGTCGGGTTCAGATTGCGCTGGTTCAGGTACCGCGCGTAAGTGAACAGCCGGAAGTAGATCTGGCCCTGGTCTCCGTCATACAGCAGAAACCCGGCGTTCGGAATGTGTTCGAGCGGCTTGGCCTTGACGGGTGTCTGTGCCTGGGCCAACTGTCCGGCGTAGAACTGCCCCCCACATCCATCCGAGACCCAGATGACCTTGTCGTCGTAGCCCCACGTCTTGCCGAGCAGGCACGCGGCGCTGCCCGTCGATCGCAGCAGCGCCACGCCGGCCGCGGTGTTGGCGGCGCATTCAATGCGCTGACCTGGCTGCGATGCGCACGTCACCACGTTTTGCTGCGCCGCGGCCGCCACTTGTTGCGGCGTGGGCGACGGTGGTGTCTGCACGTCGGCCGTCTGCTCGAATGCTCCGGATCTTGTCCCAAAGATCAAGAACAGCGTCAGCAGGAACCAGACGGTTCGATCAGCTCGAACTCGCTTCACTCACCGATCTCCCTTCAGACACACAAACGGCACCCTTGCCAGAGCACTGCCCGTGCCAAGCACCGTCAGCCCGTCGCAATCGGTCATCTCCTTGCGGCATGAGGAGTTGCAGGAGATCTCCGTCCGTCCCAGGCCACGAGACGTGTCAAAACCCCCGACATATCGTGCCCGCCGCCCACCGGTTCGGGGGAACTCGTCCGGGCCCGCTCGCCTTCTTAGAGTTTTCAGGCGTTCGAGATGCCCTTCGGGTGGCACGTCTCGTGCTCTGCCGTTCACCCAGTAGCGTGCCGATGCCAGCGGACGCATTGCGACTGCCTCGTTCAGTGACCATGACGCTCAACTGGAGCGTGCCGCCGGGCGAAGCCCGGCCGATCACCGAGGCGCTTCACGTGTTGATGATCGCGGCGCGCAGCGAGCGCGGGTATGTAAACTGCTCGCTGTCCGCCGAACTAGGCGATCTTGCGAAAGTCAGATACCGTGAAGAGTGGCAAACTGAAGAAGACTTGCAGCGCCAGGTCAAGAGCCCTCGCTTCGCGAAGCTGGCTGAGCTCATCGAGCGCGCCACCGATCGGCCGCTCGTGCAGTTTCGCTTGACCAACTCGGTTCGCGGTCTGGACTACGCAGAGGAACTGCTCGAGAGGGAATCCCATGACCATGACTGATCGACTTCGTGGCACCCGCGGCCTGGTCGCGCTCATCACGAGCGCGAATCTGGTCGCGAGCTCCTGGCTGCCCGTGATCCGCGCGCAGGCCGCGCAAACGGCTGCGCCCGCCGCGGCGCAAAAGCCGGCCGCCAAGCCGGCTCAGCCACCGCCGCCTGACGGCGGCTGGCCCCGACAGTACGTGACGAAGAACGGCGTGCCGTTCGTCGTCTATCAGCCGCAGATCGCGTCCTGGGACGATCAGAAGAAGATGACCGCTTACGCCGCCGTGGCGTATTCGGCGCAGGGCGCGTCGACGACCAAGCCCGACCTCGGCACGGTGAAGGTCGAGGCCAACACCAAGGTCTCGACGGCCGAGCGGCTCGTGAGCTTCTCGGACTTCAAGATCCTCGAGGCCAACTTCTCGACGCTGAAAAAAGAACAAACGGCGGACATCGCCAAGGAAATCACCGACGGCTTCCCCGTCGAGGATCGGGTGATCGCGCTCGACCGCGTGCTCGCCAGCATCGACACGAGCAAGGTCATTCCGCGGAACATGGAAGGCATCAAAGCCGACCCGCCGCGGATCTTCTTCAGCAAGCGGCCGGCCGCGCTCGTCAACTTCGATGGCGATCCGATCTGGAGCGACGTGAAGGGTCTGGACCTGAAATTTGCGATCAACACGAACTGGGATGTCTTCCAGCACACGCCGACGAATACCTACTACTTGCGCAGCGACAAGTCGTGGATGAAGACGACAGATCTCATGGGCGGCTGGGTGCCGGTGGACAACCTGCCCGACAGCTTCAAGAAGCTGCCCGCCGACGACAACTGGAAGGACGTCAAAGAGGCCGTCCCGGGCAAGAAGTTCTCCACGTCGAACGCCCCGACCGTGTTCGTCAATACGACGCCCGCCGAACTGATTCTGCTCAAGGGGGAGCCGGCGTATGAAACCGTCCAGGGCACGTCGCTCATGTGGGTCAGCAACACCGAAAGCGATGTGTTTCGCGTCGGCAAGACCGGCCTGATCTACTACCTCGTCGCGGGGCGCTGGTTCTCGGCGCCGGACTTCACCGGTCCGTGGACGTTCGCGTCGCTGACGCTGCCCGAGGACTTCAAGAAGATTCCGCTCGAGCACGATCGGTCGCGCGTCCTGGCGTCTGTGCCGGGATCGCCGCAGGCCGCTGAGGGTGTGCTGCTCGCCAGCATCCCGCAAACCGCGCGGGTCAACAAGAAGACCCTCCAGGCGCCGGAGGTGAAGTACAGCGGCGAGCCAAAATTCGAGCCGATCGAGAAGACGACGGTCTCGCACGCAGTGAACACCGACAAGGACATCATCAAGGTCGGCGATCTCTACTACATGTGCTTCCAGGGCGTCTGGTTCATGGGTAAGGGACCGGAAGGGCCGTGGGAAGTGACCAGCAAAGTTCCCAAGGAGATCTACGAGATCCCCGTCAGCTCGTCGGCCAGCAACGTGACCTACGTCACGGTCGAAGACGACGACGATGAGTGGGTCACGTTCGCGGCGGCGGCGATGTACACCGGCGTCATGGTCGCGTGGGGATGTGCCGTGTGGGGCAGCGGGTACTATTACCCGCCCTACTACTACGGCGGGTACTACCGTCCGTACTATCCGACGTACGGCTACGGCGCGTACTACAACCCCTGGACCGGAGCCTACGGACGCGGCTACGCGGCCTACGGGCCGTACGGCGGCGCGGGTTACGGCGCACGTTACAACCCGGCCACCGGCGCCTACTCGCGCGGCGCGGCCGCCTACGGTCCCGGAGGGGCGCGCGGGTACGCCGAAGCCTACAACCCGCGCACGGGCACCTACGCAAACACGCGCCAGGGTTCGAACGTCTACGGCAGCTGGGGATCGACGTCTGTTCAGCGCGGCGATGACTGGGCCAACACGTCGCGCTACACGAACAACCGCACCGGCAACACCACGCGCGTGACGCAAGGCAGCGGCGGCGGCAGCTCGGTGACTCGCAACACGCCCGGACCGGGCGGCGGCGGGGTGGCCAGGACCGGCAGCGGCGATGTCTATGCGGGCCGCGACGGCAACGTGTACCGCAATGAAGGCGGCGGCTGGCAGAAATATGACAACGGCGGCTGGAACAACGTCGACACGCCAAATCCTCAGAATCGCGATGCGGCCGGCACGAATCGCGCGGGCCAGACGGGGACGGCGGGCACCAACCGCGCAGGAACGACAGGATCGTCGAGCCGACCGGGTGTCACCGGCGATTCGGCGACGATGGGCCAGCTCAATCGAGACTCGTCCGCGCGAAGCACCGGCACGCAGCGAACGCAGGACCTGGGCAGCGTGAGAAGCGGCTCGACCTCGCGATCCGGCAGCTACCGGCCGAGCGGCGGCGCGTCACGCGGCGGCGGCGGCGCTCGTCGCGGGCGCGGCAACATGCCGACACCGTTGGTGGATGGAATTTCCCCGGCATAAAGGAGCGAGCATGCGTGCGAAGGCACTGGGACTCTTGACGGTGGCGGCGATTGTTTACGCCGCGACCCCGGCACGTGCACAGGACAAGAAGTTCGACATCAACATCGGCGGCGGTTTCACCGCGACGACGGGCGAGGTACACAACCACCTCGGGAACGGCGGCAACTTCAGAATCGGCGCGACGTTCCATGTGAACGAGCACCTCGGCATCCAGTTCGAATACGGCTACGAGGCGATCGGCACCAAGGAGGTGCCGGTGCCGGCGTTCCCGATTGGGTCGCCCAGCGTGCCGGTGTCCGCAGGCCATCACATGCACTCGTACACGTTCAACGCCATCAACCGCTTCGGGGCGGCCGACGCGAAGATTCGTCCGTACGCGATCGGCGGCGTCGGCATCTACAACCGCGTGGTCCAGCTCACGTCGCCGGGCACGGGCCTCGTCACCGTGTGCGACCCGTGGTGGTACGTCTGCTACCCCGTCGCCGTGCCGGTGACGAACATCCTTGGCGAGCGCTCGAGCACCGATTTCGGCATCAACGTCGGCGGCGGGTTCGGTTTCCGGCTGGCCCATCACGCCGAGGCCTACTTCGAGGCCCGCTACCACTACATCTGGGGGCCGAAGGCGTCGTCGTTCATCAACGGCGCGCCGCCGGCAGGATTCGTCGACAAGAACGCGAACGGGCAGTACTTCCCCATCACGTTCGGCATCAGATTCTGAGTACGCTGACGGGGCTGGCTCACCACCGGCCCCGTCGTTCCGCCCGCCTACGAAATCTCGGAGTTCCTACCCCGTCCTACCACGCGTACTGACTAAGATGGTGTGGGCTCAGCAATGACACCCCTCGCCGACGCCGCTTTTCAGCTCGCTGCGGATGCTTCGCCGAACGCGATCCTGGTCTACGACGAGGCCGGGACGATCCTGTTTGCCAACGAGAAAGTCAAAGCGGTCTTCGGGTACACACCCGATGCCCTCATAGGGCAATCGGTCAACGTATTGGTGCCGGGCTTCCCCGGACCCGTCGGCCGCGAGACTCGCGGGCGGCACGAGGACGGCTCCGCCGTCCCAGTCGAGATCGGATTGACCTCGGCCTCGCACGAGGGCCGCCGGGTGCTCGTCGCGTCAATCCTGGACGTGAGCGGCCGGCACGCGCTCGAGCGGCAGCGCGATCGCCTGGCGATCGAAAACACGCACCTGCGCAGCGAGGTCAAAGCTCTGCAGCTGCCGCGTGCCCTCGTCGCCGAAAGCCCCGCCGCCCGGCGCGTCGTCTCGCTCCTCGAGCCGGTCGCGGCCACGAACGCGACGGTCCTGCTCCTGGGCGAAACCGGCAGCGGCAAGGACGTGGTGGCGCAGGCGATCCACGACATGAGCAAGCGTCACGCGCGGCCGATGGTCCGCGTCAATTGCGGCGCGATTCCCACGGCGCTCATCGAGAGCGAGCTCTTCGGCCGCGAGCGGGGCGCGTATACCGGCGCGCTGTCGAAACAGATCGGGCGATTCGAAGCGGCGGACGGTTCGACGATCTTCCTCGACGAGATCGCCGAGCTCCCGCTCGAATCGCAGGTCAAGCTCCTGCGCGTGCTCCAGGACAAGGTGATCGAGCGGCTGGGCAGCACGCAGTCGGTCAAGATCGACGTGCGGATCATCGCGGCGACCAACCGGGATCTCGAGCGCGCGATCGAGGAACGGACGTTCCGCGAGGACTTGTACTACCGCCTCAACGTCTACCCCATCACCGTGCCGCCCTTGCGCGAGCGGCGCGAGGACATCCCCTTGCTCGTCTGGACGTTCATCGACGAGTTCTCGAAGTCGTTCGGGAAGACGATCACGTCGATTGCCAGGGAGAGCCTGACGGCCCTCGAGCACTACTCCTGGCCGGGCAATGTCCGGGAGCTCCGCAACGTCGTCGAGCGCGCGATGATCGTCGCGACCGGGCCGCGCCTGGTGTTCGAGCCGCCGCGAGCCGCCACGCCAGGCCGGACCAGGACGACGCGCCTCAGCGAAATGGAGACCGAACACATCCGGAACGTGCTCGACGCGTGCGCGTGGCGCGTGCGGGGCAACGGCGGCGCGGCCGAGCGCCTGGGAATGAAGCCCACGACGCTCGAGAGCCGCATGGCGAAGCTCGGCATCCGGCGGGCTTCCAGGGGAGCTCGGCAGCCTTGAGATAACATCAAGGATTGGAGCGTGCCGTGAAGGTGCTGCAGTCGCTCAGCACATCTGTGGGCACCAAGATCGTCATCGGGCTGACGGGCCTCGCCCTCGTTGGCTTCCTGATCTACCACCTGGCAGGCAACCTGCTCGTCTTCTTCGGGCCCGATGAATACAACGGGCACGCGCAGTGGCTCATCGACAACCCGCTCATCGTGCCGGCTGAGCTCGGGCTCCTCGCGATCTTCCTCGTCCATGTCTACAAGGCGGTCGCGAACTACGGGCGCAACCTGGTCGCGCGGCCGCAGCGTTACGCCGTGAAGAAGTGGGCCGGCGGCGCCAGCCGCAAGACGCTCGGCTCGACCACGATGATCGTGTCGGGGATCGTGACGCTGGCGTTCGTGGTGCTGCACCTGGCGACGTTCAAGTACGGCCCTCATTACGAGAGTCACGTCCCCAGCCAGCGCGATCTGTATCGGCTGCTCATCGAGGTGTTTCATCGTCGCTGGTACGTGGTGTTCTACGTCGTGACGCTGACCATCATCGGGCTGCATCTGCGCCACGGGATCTCGAGCGCCTTGCAGTCGTTGGGCCTGATTCCCGAGGCGTGGACGCGGCGGGTGCTCGCGGCGGGCGTCGTGCTGACGCTCGTCATCACCGGCGGCTTCGTGCTGATTCCCATCTGGATCTACTTCTTCCTATGACGCTCGACGCGAAAGTGCCGTCGGGGCCGCTGGCGGACAAATGGGACCGGCACCGCTTCGAGTCGAAGCTCGTCAACCCGGCCAATCGCCGCCGTCACACCGTCATCATCGTCGGCACCGGCCTGGCGGGCGCGTCGGCCGCGGCCTCGCTCGGCGAGCTCGGCTACAACGTGCTGAGCTTCTGCATCCACGACAGCGCGAGGCGCGCGCACAGCATCGCCGCGCAGGGCGGGATCAACGCCGCGAAGAACTACCGCAACGACGGCGACAGCCTCTGGCGGCTCTTCTACGACACGATCAAGGGCGGGGACTATCGATCGCGCGAGGCGAACGTCTACCGGCTCGCGCAGCTGTCGGTGAACATCATCGATCAGTGCGTGGCGCAGGGCGTGCCGTTCGCGCGCGAGTACGGCGGTCAGCTCGACAACCGATCGTTTGGCGGCGCGCAGGTGTCGCGCACGTTCTACGCGCGCGGCCAGACCGGGCAGCAACTGCTGCTCGGCGCGTATCAATCGATGATGCGGCAGGTCGCGGCCGGCGGCGTGAAGGTGTTCCCGCAGCGCGAGATGCTCGACCTGGTCGTGAGCGGCGGCCGGGCCCGCGGCATCGTGTGCAGGAACCTCACCACCGGGCAGATCGAGCGGCACGTCGCGGACGCCGTGTGCCTGGCGACCGGCGGGTACGGCACGGCGTACTACCTGTCAACGAACGCCGTGAACTCGAACGTCACGGCCGCGTGGCGCGCGCACAAACGGGGCGCGCTCTTCGCGAACCCGTGCTTCACGCAGATTCACCCGACGTGCATCCCGGTGTCGGGCGAGCACCAGTCGAAGCTCACGTTGATGTCCGAGTCGCTGCGCAACGACGGCCGGGTCTGGGTACCGAAGGCCGGCGGCGACAAGCGGCATCCGAACGACATCCCCGAAGCCGAGCGCGACTACTACCTCGAGCGCAAGTACCCGAGCTTCGGCAACCTCGTCCCGCGCGACGTGGCGTCCCGCAACGCGAAGGCGGTGTGCGACGAGGGGCACGGCGTCGGCGACAGCGGCCTCGCGGTGTACCTCGACTTCCGCGACGCCATCTCGCGGCTCGGGCCGAACGTCATCGCGGATCGCTACGGCAACCTCTTTGAGATGTACCGCAAGATCACCGACGAGGATCCGTATCGCGAGCCGATGCGTATCTACCCGGCCATCCACTACACGATGGGCGGGCTGTGGGTGGACTACAACCTGATGAGCAACGTGCCCGGCCTCCACGTCCTCGGCGAGGCGAATTTCTCGGACCACGGCGCCAACCGGCTCGGCGCAAGCGCGCTCATGCAGGGGCTGGCCGACGGCTACTTCGTGATCCCGTACACCCTGGCGCACTACCTCGCGTCGACACCGCTCCCGGCGGTCACGCGCGATGACGACGCGTTCCGTGAGGCGGAAGACGCCGTGCAGACCCGCATCAACAAGCTGCTCGCCATCAAGGGCAAGCAGACACCGCGCCAGCTCCATCGGCGGCTGGGCCAGATCATGTGGGATCGGGTCGGGATGTCGCGCAACGCGGCAGGCCTGAAATCGGCGCTCGAGGAGATTCCGAGGTTGCGGGAGGAGTTCTGGCAGAACGTCTCGGTGCCCGGCGCGCCGAACAACATGAACAAGAACCTCGAGTACGCCGGCCGCGTCGCCGATTACCTGGAGTTCGCAGAACTGCTGGCCGCGGACGCGCTCGATCGGACCGAGTCGTGCGGCGGCCACTTCCGCGAAGAGAGTCAGACGCCCGACGGTGAAGCCCGCCGCGACGACGAACGCTTCTCGCATGTGTCGGCGTGGGAGTTCCGCGGCGTCGGCCAGCCGCCCGCGCTGCACAAAGAGCCGTTGACGTTCGAGTACGTCAAACCCACCCAGCGGAGCTACAAGTGAAGATCCACCTGCGCGTCTGGCGGCAGTCCGGCCCCTCAGCGAAGGGCGAGCTCGTCGACTACACGGCCGACAGCGTGTCGAGGGACATGTCGTTCCTCGAAATGCTGGACGTCGTGAACGAAGGGCTGATCAAAAAGGGCGAGGAACCGATCGCGTTCGACTCGGACTGCCGCGAGGGCATCTGCGGGGCCTGCGGGTTCCTGGTGAACGGCCGGCCGCACGGGCCGGATCCGGGCACGACGGTGTGCCAGCTGCACATGCGGCGGTTCAAGGACGGCCAGCGGCTCACGCTCGAGCCCTGGCGCGCGCGTGCGTTTCCGGTCGTGCGCGATCTGGTCGTCGATCGCACGGCGTTCGATCGCATTGTCCAGGCCGGCGGCTACACGTCCGTCAACGTTGGCGGCGCCGAGGACGCCAACGCGATCCTCATCGGCAAGAACACCGCGGAAGCCGCGATGGACTCGGCGCAGTGCATCGGATGCGGCGCGTGCGTCGCGGCGTGCAAGAACGCGTCGGCTGCGCTCTTCACCTCCGCCAAGATCACCCACCTCGCGCTGCTGCCCCAGGGGCAAGTCGAGCGCAAGTCGCGCGTCGTCAAGATGGTGGCGCAGATGGACACCGAAGGCTTCGGCTCGTGCTCGAACGAGGGCGAATGCGAAGCGGTGTGCCCGAAAGGGATCTCGCTCACGAACATCGTGCGCATGAACCGCGAGTTTTGGCGGGCCTTACTACGGTGAGCGCCAAACGTATTGGGCTATTGGGTTATTGGGTCATCGGGCTATTGGATCACTTCACCTGCGTCGCCGGCGCGCCGAACGGCTCGCGCGGCGGATCGGCGGTCTCGCTGCGCCAGATCACCCCGTCGCTCACCATCGCGAACGACGGGCCCTTCCATGAGGGGCGCCCGAACGTCGCCGACGCGTAGTATTCAGTGGTCGTTTGCAGACCGCGACAGTCACGCGGGCCCGGGACGACCCTCGACCTCGGCTGAAGACGCAGCTGCATTCCATCGAGCGGTCCCTGCAATTCAGGCGGTGGCCCTTGAAAAAACGTGTCTCCACCTCCCTGAATGCCGGATGTCTTCAGCTGATCAAGGGTCGACGCAAAGCCATTGTCGCCGCACGTGGCGGCAAAGGCTACTTGAGCGCTGTTGAGTTGTTTCATCGCGGCCAGCAAGCGAGTCGCTGGTCCGGTCTCGGGCCCCCGGAGCCGCACGGGCGAGGCGCACAGGACTCCCGTAATCACAACCGTCGCGACCCAATGCCGCTGGTGCAGTCCTTCCATGGCGACGCTGCGCCTCATCAATGACCCAATGACCCAATGGCCCAATGGCTCAATGCCGTGCGTCAGTTCCCCCCGCCGCCGCCGCGCCCGTTGACGCCATTACCGTATTTGACGACTCTGCGCGCCTTCATGTCGTAGACGTCGCCTTGCGCGAGCACGAAATACGGTTTCTCCCACGGCTGATACGGCCGCGTGTTGTCGTGGATCGCGACCTTCCACTTCCCCATCACCTCGAACTGGTCGCCGTGGACGATGATGCCGGTGTCCTCGGAGAGGCCGATGCCGAGGTACTCGGGATATTTCTTGATGACCGGAATCAGGTCGTCCCAGCGGTTGCGTGCGTTGATGTGCTGATCGATCGCCACGTGGCGCAGGAACGCGAAGCCGTGCTGGTGCGTTGGCTCTTCCGTCATCATCACGTCCGGGCCCTTGGTGTCGCCGCGGACGAGGTAGTCGCCCTGGATGGTCGCGCCGGCCGAACTGCCCGCAATCGCGCCGCCGCGCTCGAGCACCTTGCGGAACTCCTCGAGCGCGCGCGTGCCCGCGTAGGAGTCGACGCCGTTCCACTGCCGCCCTCCGTCGAACCACACGCCGTTCGCGTCGAGCAAGGGCTTGACGAACTCCTCGGTGTTGGCGACCTTCGGGTCCGCCGTGTGCAGCATGTTGACGTGCGTCAGCCCGCGCTTGATCCAGGGTGCGAGCACGGTCTCTTCGTTGTAGACGCGCGGCGTGCCGTCCTGATTCTTGTTGCCGTTGTTGGTCGGAATGATGACGAAGTTCTTGTCCTTGCCGCCGGCCAGGTCGATGAACTTCTGCGCCAGGCCGGAGCCGTCCTGCATGTTGCCGCCGATGATGACGAGCCAGCCCTTCGCGGGCCCGTACTCCGGCGCGTCGGGCGGCAGCGGCGCGGCCGCGCGGACGGCGAAGCTCAGGCTGAGACTGGCGACGAGGAACGCAAGAGCGAGACGAAGCCGTCGGTAACGCATGCAGGACCCTCCATCCCATGCCGGCCGGGCAGCCGGACGGGGTCATCCTACAGCGTCATTGGGTCATTGGGTCATCGGGTCATTGGGTCATTGGGTCATTGGGCTATTGGGCTATTGGGCTACTGGGTCATTGGGCTATTGGGGTTGCCAATATCTCAATGGCTCAATGGCTCAATGGCCCAATGGCTCAATGGCTCAATGGCTCAACGGCGCCTCAGCGCCCGATCCGGCCGTCGCCGTCGAGATCCGTGCCCGTCTGCTTTTCGAGGCGTTCGATCACCGCGCGCAGCAGCTGCTGCGTGCGGCGCATGTCGGCTTCGAGCCGATCCATGCGATCGGCGAGCGACGCCGCGCGGTCGCTTTGGGTGGAGATTTGGCTTTGCTGGTACAGGTCCCAGAACAGTCCCATACCGCGAAGTATGAGGTCAGTGACCCGATCCCGGTCAACGTGCGCTTTTTGTCACTCAGAAGCGCGGGCCGTCGCGGCGCAGGCTCACAACTGAGCCCCACAGGCCAACGACGATCAGCACGCATCCGACGACGCTCACAAACGGTACCATGTGCCCTGCCCCCTGTTTGGGGATGTGCCGCCTCTTAGTGCAAGGCCTGTGCCGCGCTCGCGGTTTTTCGCGCGATCGAGATTGGCCGAAACTTGCGGGAAGCGTCGGGGCCGACCGGCGTCCGCCGGCCGGCCCGCGCCATTTCTGTGGGGGTCGTTACAGAAAAAGACAGAAAAAGACGCCGGGAGTAGTTTTACGTCTCGCGAAAAACTACTCCCGGCGTCATTTCGCTCAGACGCCGATGACTGCGGTCAGTTCCTTGACCGCGGCCGCCGATTTCGCCAGCGCGGCCTGCTCGTCAGCCGTCAGCTTGATCTCGATGACCTGCTCGACGCCGGCCTTGCCCAGCTTGACCGGCACGCCGAGGAACTGGTCGTGCACCCCGTATTCCCCGCGGAGGAACACCGAGCACGGCAGGATGGCCTTCTTGTCCTTGAGGATCGCCTCCACCATTTCGGCGGCCGCGGCGCCCGGCGCGTACCAGGCGCTCGTCCCGACCAGCTTCGTGATCTCGGCCCCACCGTCGGCGGTGCGCTTGCAGATCGCGTCGACGCGCTCCTTGGACATGAGCTCGGTCATCGGGATACCAGCCACCGTCGAGTAGCGCGGCAGCGGCACCATCGTGTCGCCGTGTCCGCCCAGGACGAACGCGTGGACGTTCTCGACCGAGACGTTGAGCTCCATCGCAATGAACGTGCGCATGCGGGCCGAGTCGAGCACGCCCGCCATGCCGATGACCCGCTCGCGGGGGAACTTGCTCAGCCGGAACACGGCCTGCGACATCGCGTCCAGCGGGTTGGCGACGGGCACGATGATGCAGTTGGGCGAGTGCTTGATGACCTCCGTCGTGACGGCCTGCATGATCTTGTAGTTGACCTGCAGCAGGTCGTCGCGGCTCATGCCCGGCTTGCGCGGCACACCGGACGTGATCACGACGACGTCCGAGTTGGCGGAGGCGGCGTAGTCGGCCGTCCCGACCAGTCGGGCATCCGACCCATCGATTGGGCACGCCTCGAAGATGTCGAGCGCGATCCCCGCGGCTTTCTCGGCGGCGATGTCGACGACCACGACGTCGGCGAGCTCCTTGACGGCAATCGCCCGTGCCACGGTCGCGCCGACGTTCCCGGCGCCGCCAACTACAGTAACTTTGCGATTCATCGGATCATGTCTCCTGACACCAAACAAACTACATATTGTTAATCATGGCCGTGCCAAATTCCGAGGTCTTGAGCTCCGTGGATCCAGGGATCAACCGTGCCAGATCGTAGGTGACCCGCTTGGATCCGATCGTGCGCTCGAGCGACGTGATGACGCGGTCGGCCGCCTCGGTCCATCCCATGTAGCGCAGCATCATCTCGCCTGAGAGGATGACCGATCCGGGATTGACCTTGTCCAGTCCGGCGTACTTCGGAGCGGTGCCGTGCGTCGCTTCGAAGACCGCGTGCCCGGTGACGTAGTTGATGTTGCCGCCCGGAGCAATCCCGATGCCACCGACCTGCGCCGCCAGCGCGTCCGAAATGTAGTCGCCGTTGAGGTTGGGCGTCGCGATCACGGCGTAGTCCGCGGGACGCGTGAGGATCTGCTGCAAGAACGCGTCCGCAATCACGTCCTTGACCACGAGGCCGTTCGGCAGCTTGCACCACGGGCCGCCGTCGAACTCCACCGCGCCGAACTCGCGCTTGGCCAGCTCGTAGCCCCAGTCGCGAAACGCGCCCTCGGTGAACTTCATGATGTTGCCCTTGTGCACGAGCGTGAGGCTCTGGCGCTTGTTCGCGATCGCGTACTCGATCGCCGCGCGAATCAACCGCTCGCTGCCTTCGCGCGAGATCGGTTTGATGCCAAACCCGCTCGTCGCCGGAAAGCGCACCTTCTTGAAGATTTTCGGGAACGCCGCCGCAAAAACCTTCTTGAACTCCTCGGCCTCTGGCGAGCCCTCGCGGAACTCGATGCCTGCGTAGATGTCTTCCGTGTTCTCGCGGAAGATCGCCATGTCCACCAGATCAGGGCGCTTGACCGGCGTCTCCATGCCCTTGAAGTACCGCACGGGCCGCAAACACGTGTACAAATCCAATTCCTGGCGCAGCGCGACGTTGAGCGATCGAATGCCGCCGCCAACCGGCGTCGTGAGCGGGCCCTTGATGCCGACGAGGTACTGCCGGAACGCCGTCAGCGTCTCGTCGGGAAGCCAGTTCCCCGTTTTGTTGAACGCTTTCTCTCCCGCCAGCACTTCGAGCCATTCGATCTTGCGGCTCGTGCCGTACGCCGCCGACACGGCCGCATCGAAGACGCGCACGCTCGCGCGCCAGATGTCCGGTCCCGTGCCATCGCCTTCGATGAACGGAATGATCGGCCGATCCGGCACGGCCAGCCGTCCGTCCGCTCTCGTTATCGCACTGCCTGTCATGCGTGTGCCTCGTACCAGTTTTTTAGGTCACGTCCCCATGCGGACGTCACGAGATCTTCACAGAAACTGTGGAAAAGTGTGTGGAAAAGTCCCGCTGTTTTGCTGGTTTACCGCGAGTTTCTTGACGATGGAGCGGTTTGCACCAACTTGGTGCGGGAATTCACGCTGGACATTATAACGAACGCGCGCGCGCGGCTAGCGAATCGTCACGCGGTGCACGGCGCTCGTCACCGGGTCGAGAAGCTCGGCGCCCTCGGCGGTCACGCTGCGGATCACGAACGCGCCGATCTGATCGCCCGCCTTCACCACCTGCACGTTGTCGCCGACGGAGAAGATCGCGGTGAGCACGACCGTGCCGCCCTCGCCGTCGTTCGCGACGATGGCGAGGAGTTTCGGCAGCGCGGGAGGCGGAGGAGGCGGAACTTCCGGAGCGGCCACGGGAAGTCGCGGCCGCGGCGGCACGACTTCACGCCGCGCGCCGAACGTAAACGGGTTTCGCTCTGGCGGTGGAAAATTCTGCGGCTCGTCGAGGCGAGTGCGCATCCGCTCGGTCTGCGCCGCCATCTCGGCAACCAGCGGCGCCGTCTGATCGACCGGCTCAGCAACGCGCGCAGGCACCGGCGACGGTGATGGCGCCGCGGGCGCATAGATCCACGTCGCGAGCAGGACGCCGCCAGCGAGCAACAGGATTTGCGCAAGCCGCTGCATGTTGGCCTCGCAGCCTAGAAAATCGTACCACTAGAGGACGGTCGGGACAAGCCGCGCCCAAGTCGTGCTAATATTCGTTGTGCCCGTTGTTTTCCCGTCAGAACTGGCACGTTCCCTCCGTCAAGCCCGAGTCGTCGCTGTCATTCCCTCTCGTTACCGGTCGACGCGCTTGCCCGGCAAGCCGCTCGCGCTCATCGACGGCAAGACGATGGTCGAACACGTGTGGACGCGCGCGTCGCACGCGCGACGCGTCGATGCGGTCGTCGTCGCGACCGACAGCGAGGAAGTCGCCACAGCTGTAGACAAGTTCGGCGGAGTCGCCGTGATGACGAGCGCCGATCACGCCACGGGCACCGATCGTCTCGCTGAAGTGGCGGCCAAGCTCGAATCGGATCTCATCGTGAACGTGCAAGGCGATGAGCCGCTCATTACCCCGTCGGCGATCGACGCCGCAGTGCAGCCGCTGCTCTCGCCCGCCGGGGAACGAATGGGCACGCTCCGCAAGCGGCTGGACGCGCCCGAGGACCTGCACAATCCGAGTATCGTGAAGTTGGTCGTGGACCATCAGGGCTACGCCCTGTACTTCTCCCGATCGCCCCTGCCCTACGTCCGGCCGGGGCACCAAGCGCCGGCGATGTGGCGGCATCTGGGCCTGTACGTCTACAAGCGCACGTTTCTGCTCGAGCTCGCCCGGCTGCCGCAAACGCCGCTCGAGCTCGCCGAAGGCCTGGAGCAGCTCCGGGTCCTCGAACACGGATTTAGAATCGTCACCGTCGAAACCGACGCGGACACCATCGGGGTGGACACGCCGGAAGACCTCGAGCGCGTACGGCGGCTGGTGCAAGCCGGCGCGCGTTCATGAAAGCGGAGCCCATGGCGCAGACCGAGCGACAGCGTCCCGTGAAAATCATCTTCGTGACCGGAGGCGTCGTCTCCTCCCTTGGCAAGGGGTTGGCCGCAGCCTCCATCGGCTGTCTGCTCGAAGGCCACGGTTACAAGGTCGCCCTCCAGAAATTTGATCCTTATATCAATGTGGATCCCGGCACGATGAGCCCGTATCAGCACGGCGAGGTCTACGTGACCGACGACGGCGCCGAGACGGACCTCGACCTCGGGCACTACGAGCGCTTCACCGGGATGGTCGCGTCGCGCAACAACAACTGGACCACAGGCAAGATCTACCTCTCGGTGATCCAGAAGGAGCGGCGCGGCGACTACCTCGGGCGCACCGTCCAGGTCATCCCCCACATCACCAACGAGATCAAGGAGAGCATCCGCTCAGCCGCGCAGGGCGTGGACGTGCTTCTGGTCGAAATCGGCGGCACGGTCGGCGACATCGAGAGCCTGCCGTTCCTCGAAGCGATCCGGCAGCTGCGGCAGGACGTCGGGAAGGAAAATACCCTCTACATCCACCTGACGCTGGTACCGTTCATCGCGTCGGCCGGCGAGCTCAAGACCAAGCCGACGCAGCACAGCGTGCGCGACCTGCGGTCCATCGGTATCCAGCCGGACGTGCTGCTCTGCCGCACCGAACGGCCGCTTGAGCAGGACCTGAAGCGCAAGATCGCGCTGTTCTGCGACGTCGACGAGGAAGCCGTCATCACGGCCCGTGACGTCTCGAGCATCTACGAGGTGCCGCTCAACCTCGCCAGCGAAGGTCTCGACCGCATCCTCCTCCAGCGTCTCCACTTGCCGGAAACCGAGGCCAAGATGGACGACTGGCGGGACATGGTGGACCGGATCCAGAACCCGACCGACGAGATCACCATTCACTTCGTGGGCAAATACGTCGAGTACGAGGACTCCTACAAGAGCATCAACGAGGCGCTCTACCACGGCGGGTTCCGTCACCGGCTCAAGGTCAACCTGAAATACGTCGAGGCCGAGGCCCTGGAGCAGGAAGACGGTCTCGCGCTGCTCGATGACGCCGTCGGGATCCTGGTGGCGCCCGGGTTCGGCGACCGCGGCAGCCGCGGCATGATGGCCGCCGCCCAATACGCCAGGAGCCGCAAGATTCCGTACTTTGGCATCTGCTACGGCTTCCAATGGGCCGTCGTCGAGTTTGCGCGCAATGTCGCGGGGCTCGAGGGCGCCGACTCGACCGAAGTGGTCGAAGAGCCCGAGCACAAGGTCATCTACAAGCTGCGGGACCTGCTGGGCGTGGACGACCTGGGCGGGACGATGAGGCTCGGAAGCTATGCCTGCCGGCTGGCCCCGGATTCCCTCGCCTTCCGGCTGTATGGCGAGGAGATCATCCACGAGCGCCACCGCCACCGCTACGAGTTCAACTGCACCTACGAAAAGGCGCTCACCGACGCCGGCCTCCGCATCGTCGGCCGGTCCCTCGATGGGAAGTTCGTCGAGATCGTCGAGCTGCCGGGCCACCCCTGGTACCTGGCGGTGCAGTTCCACCCCGAGTTCAAATCGAAGCCGCTCCGCCCGCATCCCCTGTTTGCCGGGTTCGTGATGGCCGTGCATAAGAAGAAGATGGCGCTCCAGGGCATCGCGACCAACGTGACGGCCATCGGAGACCGGCGCGCCAGCGGATAGCCACGCTCATATAATTGACGGCGCGTGACCGAGCCATCTGCCCTCGCGGCGGTTCGCAAGATCCCGATCGCCGACGGCGTCGTCCTGGGCGACGACCGCCTGGTGCTGATCGCGGGGCCGTGTGTCATCGAGAGCGAAGCCCATTGCCTGGCCCTGGCGCGATCGATTGCTGACATCGCGCGGCGCGCGGGCGTGCCGTACATCTTCAAGGCGTCGTTCGACAAGGCCAACCGCACGTCGGTGAAGTCGTTTCGCGGCCCGGGCCTCGAGGCCGGCCTGTCGATCCTCGCGCGCGTCAAACACGACGTCGGCGTGCCCATCCTGACGGACATCCACGAGCCCGAGCAGGCAGCGAAGGCCGGCGAGGTCGCCGACGTGCTTCAGATCCCGGCGTTCCTGTCCCGGCAGACCGACCTCATCGTCGAGGCGGCGAAGACCGGCCGGACCATCAACATCAAGAAAGGCCAGTTCCTGGCGCCGCTCGACATCCGGCACGCGCTGGAGAAGGCGCGATCCACCGGCAACGAGCACGTGTTCGTCACCGAGCGCGGCGCGACGTTCGGCTACAACAACCTGGTCGTCGACATGCGGGCGTTCCCGTTGATTCGTGGGCTCGGCGCGCCGGTCGTGTTCGACGTGACGCATTCGCTCCAACTCCCGGGAGCCGGCAACGGCGTGACCGCGGGCCAGGCGGAGTTCATCGAACCGCTCGCGCGGGCAGGCGTCGCCGCCGGCGTCGACGGCGTGTTCCTCGAAGTGCACGAGAACCCGGCGCAAGCCAAGAGCGACGCGGAGAACGCGCTGGCGCTCAGCCGGCTCGCGCCGCTGCTCGATTCGCTCGTCCAGATCAACGCCCTCGTCAAGGCGCGATCGGCGGTCGCGCGATAGCGCTCATGGCCGACCGCCCCCCGACCGTGACGGCTCCCGCGAAGGCCAGCCCGGCCTCCGATCTGGCTCGCCGTGTGTTCGAAACGGAAGCCCAGGCGATCCTCGGGCTCGTGCCTCAGCTCGACGCGAGCTTCGACCGCGCGCTCGATGTCCTTCAAGGCTGCACGGGGCGCGTCATCCTGACCGGCATGGGCAAGTCGGGGATCATCGCGCACAAGATCTCCGCCACCCTGTCGAGCACCGGGACGCCGGCGATTTTCCTGCACGCCGCCGAAGCCGTGCACGGCGACCTCGGCGTCGTCCAGTCCAATGACGTGGTGCTGGCGCTCTCCTACAGCGGGGAGACGGACGAGCTCGTCAGGCTGCTCGAGTCGATTCGCCGCATCGGCGCGAGGCTGATTTCAATTACCGGTCACCCCCAATCGACGCTCGGCCAGGCCTCGGACGTGACGCTGAGCTGCCACGTCGCGGAAGAAGCCTGCCCGATGAACCTGGCGCCCACCGCCAGCACCACGGCGGCCCTGGCGCTGGGCGATGCCCTCGCGCTCGCCCTGTCCCAACGCAAGGGCTTCGACGCCGACCGCTTTGCCGATCTGCACCCCGGAGGGCGCCTCGGTCGGAAGCTCACGCGCGTCGAATCGCTGATGGCGCAGGGCGCGGCGGTCCCGACCGTCGGCCGCGACACGCGGATGCCCGACGTGATTCACGAGATGAACAGCAAGCGGCTCGGGATGACATGCGTCGTGGACGACCAACGGCGGCTGCTGGGCATCGTGACGGACGGCGATTTGCGGCGGCACATGGTGGCCGGCTCCAACCTGCTGGACCGGCGGGCGGTGGACGTGATGACCGTGCAGCCCGTGACGATCCGGGGGAACATCCTCGCCGTCGAAGCCATCCGGCTGCTCGAAGAGCGCAAGATCACGTCCCTGGTTGTCGTCAACGACCATGGAGTAGTCGAGGGCGTCGTGCATCTGCACGACCTGTGGCAGACGCAGATGATCTGATGGCCCTTCCCAACCACCAGATCGAGATGCGCGCCCGGCGCCTCAAGCTGCTGTTGCTCGACGTCGACGGCGTGCTCACGGACGGCCGAATCGTGCTGAGCGGCGAAGGCGACGAGGCGAAGGCGTTTTCGATTCGCGACGGGTCAGGCATCGTCTGGGCGCAGAGGACGGGATTGACCGTCGGATTGTTGACGGGCCGTCCGTCGGTCGCGACGACCCGGCGGGCGGCGGAGCTGGGGATCGAGCTGGTCGCCCAGGGCGATCCCGGGAAGGGCGAAGCGTTCGAACAGATCCTGAAGAGCCGCGGGTTGATGGACGCCGAGGTCGCCTACATGGGTGACGATCTCATCGACCTGCCGGTGCTGCGGCGCGTCGGCGTTTCGGCGTCGCCCGCCGATGCGGCGGAAGAGGTGAAAGCGACGGTGCACTGGGTGAGCCGCCACAACGGCGGGCAAGGCGCCGTCCGGGAGTTCGTCGAGCTGTTGCTCAAGAGCCGGGGACGGTGGGACGCGCTCGTGCGCTCCCTCTCGACCTGACGCCATGCAGACGTACTGGCCTTTCGTCGCGGTCTTGATCGCCCTGCTCGCCGGCCTCGCCGCGGGCAAGGCGTGGGAGCGCTACAAGCTCGTCGAAGGCCACTGGATCGACCGGCGCCGCGTCCGGCAGTCCCCGCATTTCATCCTCGGGTTGAATTATCTGGTGGCCGGGCAGGTCGATCTCGCCATCGACGAGTTGGAGAAAGCCTCGACGGTCGATCCGGGCGCGCTCGAGCTGCGATTGGTCCTCGGCAACCTCTACCGCGAGAAGGGCCAGGTCGGCCGCGCGATCTCGGAGCACCAGGCGCTGCTCCAGCGGCCGCGGCTGAATCGCATCGAACATGCCAACGTCCTGCTCTGCCTCGGCCTCGACTACCGGCGCGGCGGGTTCGTCGATCGCGCGGTCGCGGCGTTTTCGGATGTCCTGAAGCTCGACGGCAACAACGAAGCCGCGCTCGTCAACCTCGAGAAGCTGCAGGAAGACCAGCATCAGTGGCAGGAAGCCTACGTGACGCGCAGCCGCCTGGCGCAGATCGCCGGGCCTCCCGAGCAGCCGCGGTCGCAATCGATCCTCGCGTTCCTCGAGAACGAGCTGGGCCTGCAGGCGCTCAAGGGCAACGACCTGCCGGAGGCGGCGCGCCGGTTCGAAGCGGCGATCGAGCTCGACCGGACCGTCATCCCGGCGTATCTGCACCTCGGCGAGGTGCGGATGCAGCAAGGCAACCTCTCGGGCGCGGTCGCGATTTGGGAACAGTCGATCGACGTCTCGCCCGATCGCGCCTACCTGGGGCTCGAACGGCTGGAGTCCGCCTACGCCGACCTCGGCGTGGAGCCGCGCTTCGCCGAGCTGTGCCGCAAGCTGATTGACGCGGCGCCGCGTGAGTGGCGCGCGCGGGCGGCGCTCGCCCGGCATCTGTCGGCTCGCGGCCAGCCTGCGAAAGCGCTCGACCTGCTCTTCGAGGCGCTCGAGCACAACCCGCACGCGCTCGCGATTCACCAGGCGGTGTGGAAGACGCTGTCGGCCCTCGACTTGCCGCGGCACCTGGTCGCGCGCTACGTCGAGATCACGCGCGAGTCGGTGTTCTACCTCGACCCCCACGTGTGCGTGCGGTGCCGCTATCGGAGCACCGAGCTGCTATGGCAGTGCCCGCACTGCCACGAGTGGAACACGTTCGTCGAAGAGCGCATCACGCCAGCCACGGACACAGAAGCCGAGATCCCCGCGGCCAGCACGACGTGAGCCCTCGCCTGCTGCGGGTGGCGCTCACGGGCGGCATCGCCACCGGCAAGTCCTACTGTCTGACCAGATTCGCGGAGCTCGGGGTGCCGACCGTCGATGCCGACGTGCTGGCTCACCGCGCCATCGCCCCCGGCACGACCGGCTTCGACGCCGTCATCACGCGCTTCGGCCGCGACGTGCTCCATCCCCATGGAGAAATCGATCGCGCGCGACTCGGCCAGATTGTGTTCGCCGACGAGCGGTCGCGCCAGGACCTCGAGGCGATCATTCACCCGGCGGTCTACCAGGCGATCAGCGATTGGCTGGCGGCCATCGAGGCCGCGGGCCACTCGCGGCTGGCCATCGCCGACATTCCGCTCCTCTACGAGACGGGCCGCCACACGGACTTCCATCGGGTCATCGTCGCCGCGTGCCCCGCGGCCGTACAGATGACGCGCCTCATGGCCCGCAACCGGCTCACGGAAGAGGAAGCGCGTCTGCGCCTGGCCAGCCAGATGCCGATCGAAGAGAAGATGCGCCGCGCGGACTACGTAATCGACACGAGCGGGACGAAGGCGGACACGGACACGCGGGTGAGGGACGTGTGGAACGCGATGTCAGCGACGATCGACGGCCGCTGATCGCCGTTGTTGCGCCGCGATCAGCGTGTTCCTGAGCAGCATCGCTATCGTGAGCGGCCCGACGCCGCCGGGCACCGGAGTGAGCGCCCCCGCGACCTCGACGATCTCCGGGTGAACGTCACCCACGACGCGATTGTCCACGCGGTTGATCCCGACGTCGATCACTGTCGCGCCCGGCTTGACGAAGTCCCGCGTGACGAAGCCGGCGCGGCCGACGGCGGCCACCAGGATGTCGGCGCGCGCCGACACGGCCGCCAAATCCGGCGTCTTCGAGTGACAGATCGTCACCGTGGCGTCGCGCTGCAGGAGCAGCAGCGCCATCGGCTTGCCCACGATCTCGCTCCGGCCGATGACGACGGCGTGTTTCCCCGCGATCGAGATGTGCTCGCGCTCGAGAAGCACCATGACGCCGGTCGGCGTGCACGGCGTGAGGACGGCCCGGCCCTGCACGAGCTTGCCCACGTTGACCGGATTGAAGCAGTCAACGTCCTTGTCTGGAGCGATCGCGTCGAAGACCTGCTGCGCCGCGTGCTTGCCCATCGCCGCCGGAAGCGGCGACTGCACGAGAATGCCGTCGCACGCAGTGTCGGCGTTGAGCTGGCGGACGAGATCCAGCACGGCCTCGAGCGCGCTCGAAGCGGGCAGGCGGTGCACGGTGACGCTCAATCCGGCCTGGCCGCCCGTGCGCTCCTTGTTGCGCACGTACACGTGCGAGGCCGGGTCGTCACCCACCAGCACGATGTGCAGGGTGGGCGGCCGCCCGGCCTCACGCCGAAACGCGTCGACCTGTGGTGCTAACTCCGCCCGAATCGCCGCCGCGCAAGCAGCGCCATCGAGCCGCCTCGCGCTACTGGCCACTCTTTCGCAGCTCGCTGTGTTTGTAGCCGTAGGCGAAGTAGATCACGAGACCAATCGCCATCCAGATGACCAGCCGCAGCCACGTCTCGCCGGACAGGCCGTACATCAGCGCGAGGCTGAAGCCAGCTGAGAGGAGCGGAATGAGCGGCACCATGGGCGTCCGGAAGGCGGCCTTCAGATCCGGCCGGTTCTTGCGCAAGAAGATGATGCCGAGCGAGACGATGACGAAGGCCATCAGAGTCCCGATGCTGACCAGGTCGCCCAGAACGCTGATCGGGGTCAGTCCCGCCGCAATCGCCACAACGACGCCCGTGATCATGCTGGTGATGTGCGGCGTCCGGAACTTCGGATGGATCTTCTTCGCGAACGGCGGCAGCAGCCCGTCGTTGGCCATCGAGTAGAAGATCCGGGGCTGGGCCATCATCATGACGACCATGACCGAGCTCAACCCGGCAATCGCGCCCAACTCCACCAGCATCGTCATCATGTGCAGCAACGAGCTACCGCCCGACGCGGCTTCCGCTGCGCGAATCGCGACGACCATCGGCGCGGGCGAACCCATCATCTGCTTGTAGGGCACCAGGCCGACCATCACGCCCGACACGAGGATGTAGAGAATCGTGCAGACGACCAGCGACCCCAGGATGCCGATGGGCATGTCCTTCTGCGGGTTCTTGGCTTCCTGCGCGGCCACGGACACCGCGTCAAACCCTATGTAGGCGAAGAAGATCTTGCCCGCCCCGGTGAGGATGCCGCTGTAGCCGTATTCGCCAAAGGTCCCGTTGTTCGGCGGAATGAGCGGCTGCCAGTTCGCGGAGTTGACGAACGCGGCACCGCCCAGAATCACGATGACGACCACCGCCAGCTTGACGAACACGATGACCGTGTTGACGTTCGCCGACTCGCGAACACCAACGACGATGAGGACGGTAACGGCCAGGGTGATGAGCACGGCCGGCAGGTTGAAGACCGCCGTGACGTCGCCCCCCGCCGCGTGCACGATTGTTCCTGGCGCCGCGGACATCGCCGCGGGAAAGTCGATGCCGACGAAGTCGTGGAGAAAGCTGACGAGATGCCCGCTCCAGCCGACGGCGACCGTCGCCGCGCCGAGCGCGTACTCGAGAATCAGGTCCCAGCCGATGATCCACGCGAACAGCTCGCCGAGTGTCGCGTAGCCGTAGGTGTAAGCCGATCCGGCAATCGGGACCGCCGACGCGAACTCCGAGTAGCAGAGGCCGGCAAGTGCCGAGGCGATGCCCGCCAGCACCATCGAGAGAACGATGGCCGGGCCGGTGTTCGCGGCCGCGACCTGGCCGGTCAGCACGAAGATGCCGGTGCCGATGATGGCGCCGATTCCGAGCGTGACGAGGTTGACGGGACCGAGCACGCGCTTCAGGCTGTGCTCGCCGGTTTGCGCCGCCTGTGCGGTCAGTGTCTCGATCGACTTCGTCGCGAAGAGGGACATCAGGCTCCGTCCTTCCTGGGTGGTGGTCCGGCGGCCGCAGCCGCTCCAGTCGCTGGCGGCGCATTATAGCGTGAGAGGACGGACAGGTATTGGCGGGCGCGCTCGCCCGGATCGCCCACGAGCAGGTCCGTGATGACGGCCACGGAGGCCGCGCCCGCGTCGATCACCGTCGCCGCCGTCTCGATCGTGATGCCGCCGATCGCGACGATGGGCTTCGCGTGCCGCGCGCCGAGCGCGGCCGCGTGGCGGACGAAGTCAAGCCCGACCGTCGGATGCGCCGGACCTTTAATCGAGGTTTGAAAGACCGCCCCCACCGCCACGTAGTCCACCGGCTCGTGCATCGCCCCGTCGAGCTCGGTCTCGCTGTGCGTCGAGAGTCCGACGACCGCGTCCGGGCCGAGCACTTTTCGCACCTCGGATGGAGGCAGATCGGTCTGGCCGACGTGCACGCCGGTCGCGCCTGCCATCCGCGCGAGGCCGGCGCGGTCGTTGAGGATGAAGGTCGCGCCCGCGTCGCGCGCGCCGGCGCTGAGCTCGCGCGCGAGCTCGAAAAGCGCGCCGCTCGGAAGTGTCTTGGCGCGAAGCTGAATCAGCCGGACGCCGGCGTCGAGCCAGCCACGGTAGACCGTGCGTGCGTCGAGTCCGCGCACCGCCAGCGCTTCAACATCCAGAATCGCGTAAAGCCGGGGGAGGAAATTCAAGTCAACGAGCCTGCCACGCCGTAGCCCGCAGGGCGAAGGCGGGAAGAACCTAGGCCAGCTCGGCGCGGGCCCTGGCCGGCTTCTCCTTCATGAACCGTTCCATGAAGGCTGTGCTCAGTCGTCCGGCGATGAAGTCCGGGTCGTTGAGGATCTTGAGGTGCAGCGGGATCGACGTCTTGATGCCATCGACGACGGTCATCTCGAGCGTGCGGCGCATCCGCGCGATCGCCTCGGTGCGGTCGCGGCCGTAGGTGATGATCTTCGCGATGAGCGAATCGTAGTACGGCGACACGGTGCACTCCGAGTGCGCGTAGGAATCGACGCGCACGCCCGGTCCGCCCGGATACGAAAACGCGTGAATCACGCCGGGGCTCGGCACGAACGTCTCGGGATCCTCGGCGTTGACGCGGCATTCGATCGCGTGGCCCTTGATCTCGATATCGCTCTGCCGGACCGAGAGCCGCTGGCCTGCCGCGATGCGAATCTGCTCCTTGACGATGTCCACACCGGTGACGAACTCGGTCACCGGGTGCTCGACCTGCAGGCGCGTGTTTGCTTCCAGGAAATAGAAGTGGCCGCCCGGGTCCATCAGGAACTCGAACGTGCCGGCGTTGGTGTACTGCACGGCCCGCGCGGCGTCGACCACGGTCGCGCCGAGCTTGCGGCGCTGCCGGTCGGTGAGCGCGGGCGACGGCGCCTCTTCGATCAGCTTCTGGTGCCGGCGCTGGATCGAGCACTCGCGCTCGCCCAGGTGCACGACGTGGCCGTGATGATCGCCGAGGACCTGGATCTCGATGTGGCGCGGCGACTCGACGTATTTCTCGAGGTAGACGTCGCCGACGCCAAACGCGGCCTCGGCCTCGCGAGTCGCGGTCTTGAGCGCCGCGGCGAGCTCGTCCGGCTTGCGGACGACGCGCATGCCCCTGCCGCCGCCACCGGCGACGGCCTTGATGATCACCGGGTAGCCGAGCTCCTTCGCGACTTTGACGGCCTGCTCTTCCCCGGTAATCGGCCCGTCGCTCCCGGGCAGGACGGGCACGCCCGCCTTCTTCATGGCCTTGCGGGCGCGCGCCTTGTCCCCCATCAATTTGATCACGTTGGGATACGGCCCGATGAACTTGATGTGGCACGCCTCGCAGACTTCCGCGAGGTACGCGCTTTCTGACAGGAACCCGTAGCCCGGGTGCACCGCGTCGGCGCCCGTAATCTCGGCCGCGCTGATGATGGCGGGCACGTTCAGGTAGCTGTCGAGGCTGCGGGCCGGGCCGATGCACACGTCCTCGTCGGCAAAGCGCACGTGGAGCGAGTGTTCGTCGGCCTCCGAATAGACCGCGACCGTCTTGATGCCCAGCTCCCGGCAGGCCGAGATGATGCGCAACGCGATCTCGCCACGGTTCGCGATCAGGATCTTTGAAAACATCGCTTTAGGGGTTTCGGCCCATTTTCAGCTGATCTTTACTGCAAACAGCCTGTCCCCGAATTGCACGGGCTTGCCGTTCTCCACGTAGACGGCCGAGAGCTCGCCGTCGCAGTCGCTCTCGATCTCGTTCATCAGCTTCATCGCTTCGATGATGCAGAGGACCTGGCCGCGCTTGACCTGGTCGCCCACCTCGACGAATGCCCGGGCGCCCGGCTCCGAGGACCGGTAGAACGTGCCGACGATCGGCGACTTGATGACGGCGAGATCGACCCCGTCGGCGTCCATCGGGACGACGGCCGGCGCCGCCGCGGCTGGCTGAGGCACCGCGGCCATGGGAACGGCCTGAGCGGCGGGCATCGCGACCGGCATCATGGCCGCCGGCGCGACGGTCACCTGCTGGCCGCCCTTGCGCACGCGGATCTTCAAGCCGTCGCGTTCGAGCTCGAACTCTGCGAGATCGTGCTCTCGCATGAGGTCCAGGATTTTGTTGATGTCGTCGAGATTCATAGGATCAGACGACCAGCAGATCGCGCGGCGCGTCAGTCAGCACGTCGCATCCATCAGCCGTCACGAGCACGTCGTCCTCCAACCGCACCCCGGCGAACCCATCGAGGTACGCCCCCGGTTCGATCGTGCAGACCATCCCGGCCTCCAGCATCTCCGCCGGGCCCGATCGCTCGGGCGACAGCCGAGGCGCTTCGTGCACCTCCATGCCGAGGCCGTGGCCCGTGCTGTGGAGGAACGCGTCTGCCAGGCCGCGTGCGTCGAGCACGCGTCGCGCGGCCGCGTCGACTGTCGCGCCGGTGACGCCGGCACGAACGGTCGCGATCGCGGCGGTCTGTGCCTCGTGCACCGCCGCAAACAACGCCCGTGCCCGGGCGCTGACCTGACCGACCGCGGCCATTCGCGTCAGGTCGACGCAGTATCCGTCTAAGACCCCGCCAAAGTCCAGCACGACCAGGTCGCCCTCGGCCAGCCTCCGGCCGGTCGGATGCGCGTGCGGATGCGCGCTGTTGGGCCCGGACGCGACGATCGTCGGGAACGCCGGCTCGGAAAAGCCGGCGCGATCGAGTGCCGCGTCGATATCGCGCGCGACGTCGCGCTCGGTGCGCCCGGCGGCCACCACGCGGCCGAGATCGCGGGCGACGCCTGAGAGCAGCACCGCGGCGCGGCGCAACACCGCGAGCTCGAGGCGATCCTTCACGACGCGTCGCCGCTCGACCAGGCGCTCAGTGGCCACCCACTCCACGCCGCTCGTCAGCGTCTGCCACGATCGCAACGTCGCCACCGTCACGTGCGCCGGCTCGAAACCCACGCGCTTCGCGCCAACACGATGCAGCAGCCCGGCCAGCGTCTGGTCGACGCGCTGCTCGACCTTCTCCATGCGCACCGGGGCCAGGTCCCCCGCCGCGATGCCCTCGCCGACGGCACCGGTGTAGCGGCCGTCGACGATGAGCCATGCGGCGTCGCCGGTCAGCACGAACACGCCCGCGGATCCGGCAAAACCGGTGAGATACCGAAGGTTCGCAGGCGTGGACACGACCAGCGCATCGAGACGGTCCTGAGCGTAGTTGTGGCGGAGAGCGCGAAAGCGCCCGGACCAATCCGGGCGCGCGGCGTCGGACATAGGCGGCGTCAGCTCGGTCTGTATTCTGACGCGATCTGTGCTCGCCGGGACTCAATTCCGTGCAGCATCTTCTCGAGCGCGGCGATGGTCCTGGTGGACGTGCTGGCTTTGGCCTTGCCGCGCGACGGAGCCGGCGACGGCACGACGGGGTTCACGATCGTGACGGCCGGCAGCGGCGCGACGACATTCGACGGCTCGGGCGCGACCGCCGGCACAGCCGCAAAGACCGATGGCGCAGCCGGCTCGGTGGCGGTCGTTTCCATGGCGGCGACGAAGTCAGGCGTCGCGGCATTCCACGCTTGCTCGGATTGATAGGTCTCGACCTGCGGCTCCGAGCCAAATTCGACGATCCCGGCGTCCGGCTCCGCAGCGTGCATGGCCGCCTGGGCCGGCGTGAGTAGATCTTCGACGAGGTTCGGCACGTCATCAACGACCGCGTCGGCGCCGCTCGGTTCCGGCGCCAATTCGACCATCGCCGCGGCGAGCTCGGCCGCTCTGAGGGCCTCCTCTGCTCGCGCGGCTTCTTCGGCGCGCGCCGCCTCTTCGGCCAGCCTCGCTTCCTCAGCCAGCCTCGCTTCCTCGGCGCGCCTGGCCTCCTCGGCCCGCTTCGCTTCCTCAGCGCGCTTCGCTTCCTCGGCTCGCTTCGCTTCCTCGGCTCGCTTCGCCTCCGCGGCGCGCTTCGCTTCTTCGGCCCGCTTTGCCTCCGCGGCGCGCTTGGCTTCCTCGGCGCGCTTCGCTTCTTCAGCGGCGCGCTTGGCCTCCGCGGCCCGCTTGGCTTCCTCAGCACGCCTCGCTTCCTCAGCACGCCTCGCTTCCTCGGCACGCTTCGCTTCCTCAGCCAGCCTGGCTTCCTCAGCTCGCTTCGCCTCCGCGGCCCGCTTCGCTTCCTCGGCCCGCTTCGCTTCCTCAGCCAGCCTGGCTTCCTCAGCTCGCTTCGCTTCCGCAGCGCGTTTCGCTTCCTCGGCCCGCTTGGCTTCTTCGGCCCGCTTGGCTTCTTCGGCCCGCTTCGCTTCTTCGGCCCGCTTCGCTTCGGCGGCGCGCTTGGCTTCCTCGGCGCGCTTCGCTTCTTCGGCGCGCTTCGCCTCCGCGGCGCGCTTGGCTTCCTCGGCGCGCCTGGCTTCCTCAGCCCGCTTCGCCTCCGCGGCCGCAGCTTCCGCCGCTTTCGCAGCTTCAGCCGCTTTCGCGGCCTCCTCGGCTTGAATCGTCTGGGCGGCAAACTGGGCACTCAGCTCTTCGAACTCTTCGAGCGAAGGCTCCGGTTCGGAGACCGGCGCCTGCGCAATCGCGGGCTCGGCAAAAACTGACGAGACCTTCTTCGGCGGATCGTGTGTCTCGACATGCGCCGGCTCGTGGTGCGCCTTGCCCTTGTGCTTACCCTTGGCTGACTCCGCGCCCTGTTCCGCGTGTTCGGCTTCGAGCGCGCGCGCGGCCTCGAGCGCGGCGGCAGCTTCCGCGGCTTCGTGCTCCTCGATCGGAACCGTGACGGCGTTCTCGGCGCGCTCGTGCAGCTCGGCCAGCCCGCGGATCGCCGCGAGGTTGTCGGGCGCGCGCTTGAGCACCTGCTCGAGCTCGACCTGCGCTTCGTCGTAGCGGCCGAGATCGAGCAGCGACCAGCCGAGTGTCACGCGTGCGGAAAGATGATCCGGAAACTTCTTGAGGCCATCGCGGCAGAGCGCCACGGCGCGCTCGAGATCGCCCGCTCGGCGGAATCGCTCTGCGATGCCGCCGAATGCCGGCGTCTCATCGGCGGGGACTTGCCGGCTGCGATTCATCACCAGTGACACAGTGTCGTCCTGTTTTGAAAGTCGACGGCCGGAGGAGCTACCAGGCCCCTCCGGCCCTCTTGATCCGTGCCCGCCGTGATCGACTACGGCTGGATGATGACGTTCTTCGTGATGATCCCCGTCTGACCGGCGCTGTCGGTCACGGTCAGCTTGATCGTCAGCGTGCCCGCCGGCAACGGACCGACCGTCACCGACTGGCCGAGCGCCGTGCCCGTGGCCACACCGCTGAACGCCCAGCTGTAGGTCACGATGTTGCGGCCCAGGACGGCGGACGACGCCGACGCGTCGAGCGTGATGATGTCCGTCGTGTGCGGCGCCTGCGGCTGGACCGAGAAGTCCGCCTTCGGGTTCGACGTCGCGGCCGAGACGGTCTTGGTCACGCTCGCGGTGCGCCCGATGTCGTCGGTGACGACGAGCGTCACGTTGTAGCCCTGTGGCAGCGCGAACGTGTGGGTCGGGTTCACGCCCGATCCGCTCGTGCCGTCTCCGAAGTCCCACGCGTAGTCGACGATGTTGTGCCCCGTCGCGGCATGGGACGCGGACGCGTTGAAGAAGACCACCGTGCCGGCGATCGGCGTGCTCGGGCTCACCGAGAAGTCCACCGTCGGGGCCGCCGTGCCGCCCACGCTCAGGGACTGCGTCGAACTCGTCGTGAGGCCGCGGTCGTCCTTGACCGTCAGCGTGACGTTGTAAGTCCCCGCCAGGCCGTAGCTGTGCGACGTCTTGACGCCGGTCGCCGTGCGGCCATCACCGAAGTCCCAGCTGTAGGACACGATGTTGCCCTTCGAGCCCGAGGCGTCGAACTGAACGCTGTCGCCTTCCTTCGGCGACGTCGGCGACAACGAGAACACGGCCTGCATGTCGCCGGCCGGACCGAGCGGTGCGCCGGGCCGGACGAGATTGATCGAGACAGTGTGGCCAAAGCTCGTCGTGTTGTCGAAGTTCGTACCGACCGGCGTGACGAGCAGCGTCACGACCGTGGAATCCGGCGCAGTGAGCGGCGGCGGCGGGGGCGCCTGATAGACAACGCTCGCGCGGCCGTCGCCGTTAGTCGAGACCGTGCCGGCCGACAGCGTGCCGAAGGACACGACGGACCCGCCGACCGTGGTGTCAATCTTCAGCGTCAAGCCGCGCACGGGCTGGCTGTTCGCGTCGCGCGCCACGATGTCGATGGACGACTGCGAGTGGCCGTCCTGGGACAGGATGTCTGGCGACGCGCTGATCTGCAGTGACAGCGCAAACGACGACGGTCCCGCCAGGGGCGGCGCCGCTTGTTTGTCGAGCGTGCACCCGGCGATCGCAAGCACGGCCGCAAGAACAATGAATCGTCTCGTCACCACGTCAGCACCTCAGCTCCAATGAACAAGTCGATAACCGTGGAATCCAGGCTCGGCTACGACGCCGGATCGGCCCAGTCCGCGAAATTCACCTGAAGCGTGCCGGTCACGCTTACGTCGTGCCCCGACTGATCCACGCCATAGAACGTGATCCGCGCGAGCGTCGAGATCACGCCCTGGCCGCCGCCACCGCGCAGCGCCATCAGCGGCGCCTCGAGCTTGGCCTGGACCCGCACGGCTTCAAACGACCCGGTCGCGTTGCCCGAGCCGATGGTCAGCGTCATCGCGCCGTCGAACGGGAAGGGCACGTCGACGCCCGGCGTGTTGCGGCCGTCCGATCGCACGTAGTCGATGTGGTAGCGCGACACCGTGATGAAGTTCGCGCTGGTCGGCGACGTCGGCGAGCCCGACGAGCCAGGATCCTTGAGACCAAGGTGCATGACCACCTCGCCCAGGTCGTTGACGATGCCGCCCTTGAAGAGGACGTCAGAGGCCAGCGGCACGCCGAACGTGTCCGGCTTGGCGCCCGAGGCGCCCTCGATCGAGTTGATGATCAGGTAGGACGACCCCGTCCCTTGCTGCTGCGCCTTCGTGCAGCCCGCCACGAGCGGCAGGAGTCCGAGGGCGACCAGGGCCGCGCCCCGTCCCACCAGGCCGCCAAGCGGCCGAACGTTCTGTGCCAAACGCGCGCAAGTAGTCATGGCCATCCTCAGTGAAGAATTCGCGGAGTGATGAAGATCAGCAGTTCCTGGTTCGAGCTCTCGTTCGTGTCGTGACGGAACAGCCAGCCCAGCAGCGGGATCTTGCTGATCCCCGGAACCGAGTCCTTCGCCATCGTCTCGGTGCTCTGCACGATGCCGCCGATGACGGTCGTGATGCCGTCGGCCACCTGCACCTGCGTCTTCGCGTTCTGCGTGTTGATCGACGGGTTGCCGTTGACCGCGCGGCTGAAGTCGGGCTGTCCGTTCTCGAGGTTGATCCTCATGATGACGGTGTTGGCCGCGGTGATCTGCGGGGTGACCGTCAGCTTCAGCGCCGCGTCCTTGAACTGCACGGTGACCGTGTTGTTCGCGACAATCTGAATCGGAATCTGGAAGCCCTGCGTGACCTCCGCTTCCTGGTTGTTCTGCGTCGTGACCTTCGGCGTGGACAGGATCTTCAGCTGGCCCTTGTGCTCGAGGGCCGACAGCGCCACGTCGAGGTTGAACGCGCCGTTGATCGCGCCCATCGAGATGCCGATCGCGCTCGTCGCGCCGGTCGCCGGCAGGTTGACGGCCGTGCCGCTGCGCGAGAGGTCGCCGGTGCGCGGGTCCGTCGGACCCTGGACGACCGAACCCTGCTGCGTCGTGCGGCCCGAGATCGTCCCGTTGTTCGGGAACCCCAGGTTCGTCGTGTTGCCGAGGTCCGGCAGCATGCGGCCGTTCAAGCCCCACTGCACGCCCAGCTGGCGGGCCGTGTCGTGGTTGGTCTGGATGATCTTCGCTTCGATCTCGACCTGCGGCTCGGCCTTGTCGAGGTCCGCCAGCAGGTGGCGGATCTCTTCGATGTTCTGCGTAGTGTCCTTGATGATGAGCATGTTCGTGCGCTCATCGACGTCCACCGTGCCGCGCTCGGTGATGACGCGCCCCTGCTCGAGGAGCTTCTTCACCGCGCCGGCCGTCGCGTAGTTCAGCCGCACGCGCGCGGTGCTCAGGTCGGGCGCGGCCTGACTCGCCTTCTTCTGGCGCGCCTCGTCTTCGAGCTCCTTCGTCCGTGCATCACGGGTCATGACGCGCACGACCGGTCCGTCCACCTGGTAGGTCAGCGACGTCGTCTTGAGAATGACGTCGAGAACCTGGTCCCAGGGGACCTGCGTCAACTTCAGATCGACCGGAGCGTTGAGCGGCACGCTCGGATCGATGACGAGGTTGACCCCGCCAATGTCCGAGAGCTGACGCAGCACCGTGCGCAGGTTCGCGCCCTGATAGTCGACATCGATCGGCGTGCCGGAGAACGCCCGTGCCTGCGGGGCTGCTGGTTGCCCCACCCCCACCTGCTCACCGCCCCCGGAGGGCCGCTGAGCCTGGGCAAGCGGTGTCGCGAGCATCGCCGCGACGCCGAGTACGAACGACAGCGTCCAAAACCGTGTGCGCTTCATCGGATGACCTCCGCTGCGGAGCGCAGCGTCTTCCGGACCTCATGCCCCTTCACCGCGCCGGTCGCGTCCGTTTGCTCGGACATGAACACGACGCCTTCCGTATCGATCGACTTGATCGTGCCGTCGGCCAACCGGTCCGACAGACGTGCCATGTAGGACATGTTGTCCGGTCCCTTCAGGATTGCCGTCATCTTCGAGCCGGCGCGGACGACGCCGGTGACGGTGACATCGGTAATCGAGAGCGAGGCCAGACCGAGCGCCGGACGCAACTGACCCTGCTGCGTGCCAGGCATCGGCTTCTTCGTCATGATCAGGCTCACGAACGGATCGCGCCGGCCGCCGTCGTCGTAGCCGGACGGCGTCGGCGCGTCGCCGACGCGGGATCCGACCTGGATCTGCGCGGAAGCGACCGCGGGCATCGCGACGAGCGCGAGCACGGCGAGGATCAAGTGTCGAGGCTTCACTTCTTCCCTCCTTGGGCAGCCGGCTGACCCGCCGCCGGTTGCGCGGCCTTCGGGTCGTCGCCCATGTCCTTCTTGAACACGAACGTGGTTGCCAGGCAGGTGGCGGTGATCGTCCCCGCCGGGCCGGCCTTCGGCATCGCCTTGATCTGGAGCTCGGACACGGACATCAGCCGCGTCATGCTCGCGATGCGATCGAAGAAGCGGCCGAGGTTGTGATACGTGCCCTGCAGACCGAGCGTGATCGGCCACTCCGCGTACTGCGTGCGAGTGACGATCGTCTTCGGCGTGAAGGTCTCGATGTCGAGCGCGGACTCGCTCGCCAGGTCGTGCAGGTTGCGGAGCACGTCCTGTGGATCTTTCTCGTCAGGCAGCACGGCGGTCGTCTGCTGGAGCGCGGCCTCGGCCTCGGCCACTTCGCGCTGCAGCTGCGGCAGCTTGCCCGCGGTGGCCTGCGCGCGCGCGACGTCGCCCTGAATCGACGCGAGCTTCGCGCGCTGCGACGAGAGCTCGGCTTGCGCCGGCCCAATCAACAGCTGCCAGGCCGCGACCATCGTCAACCCAGCGAGCATGAAGAAGACGATCGTCTGGGCGCGTGAGGAGAGTTCGTGGAAGCTTTTCGCCATGACTATGCTCCTCACTCAATCCCGGAAGTAGTGGCGGCCTTCGGCGCGGGCGCCCCCGGCCGGCCGTTTTTCGTCTTCGGCGGCTCCGGATCGTCGGGCAGCGTCGCGGCCGTCGACTCACCCTTCACGATGAAGCGGATGACCGACGTGTCCTCGACGGCCTCGGTCGTGGTCGTCACAATCTCGACCGGCCGCTTGAACATCCCGGAGTTCTGCATCTGCTCGGTGAAGTCGGTCACCGACGTCAGCGAAAGCGCGCGGCCTTCGATCTGGACCATGTTGCCGGTCTGCTTGAGCTCGACCAGCCAGAGCCCGTCCGGCACGCTGCCGCTGACGGTCTCGAGGATCCCGACCGGCCCCTTCATGACGGAGCGCAGACGGTCGATGAGGCCCAGGCGCTCGGTGAGCTCGGCTTTGCGCGCCGTCGCGCGGTCGACGAGCGTCGCGACGCTCTTGAGGCGCGTGAGCTCGGCCTGCTGGGTGGAAATCTTGACGTCGAGGTCTTTGCGCTCGTGGCGGAGGTACCACCACCAGCCGAAGACGCCGATGCCCGTGGCGACGAGAATCGTGAGCCCGATCGCCGCGGATCGCTGTTCGCGCGGCAGCCAGTCTTGCTTGGGTGCTGCGCCGACGGGCGTCGCGAGCAGGTTGACGCGGATCACTTGTCGCCCTCCTGCCGCATCGCGAGACCAACCGCCACTGCGTAGGCGGGCCCGACGACGTCCACACCGATGCCCCGGCTCGGACGCGTAATACGCCGGAACGGATCGAACACATCCACGGGCGCGCCGAACTCACTCGCCAGCATGTCGACCAGTCCAACGGCCTGCCACGCGCCGCCTGAGAGCACGATGCGGCTCAGCCGCTCCACAGGCGCGGTAGCGCGATAGAAGTCAATCGTCTTGCGCACTTCGAGGACGAGCTGGCCGCTGGCCTCGCGCAGCACGGTCGTCACCTGATCGGGGCTGACGTCCTGCGGGAACTGGCCGTGCAGGATGCGCTTGGCGCCCAGCTCGTCCACGCCCGACCCGCCGAGCTCGCGGAGCACGGCGTCGAGGTGCACCTGGCCGCCAATCGAGATGTCGCGCGTGAAGATCGGCTCGCCGCGTTCGAGCAGGCAGACGATCGTCACGTTCTGTCCGACGTGGATGAGCGCCGAGAACGGATCCGTGCGCTCGGGATAGTTGAGCTGGTAAGCGTTCGCCAGCGCGAACGCTTCGATGTCGATGACGACAGGCCGGCGGCCCGACTGGCTGATGACGCCGGCGCGATCGTCGATGCGGTCGCGCTTGGCGGCAACGAGCAGCACGTCGAGCGACGCCTTGCCGTCGGCGCCGGTCGCCGAGCTGTTGACGACCTGGTAGTCCAGCTGGACTTCGCTGAGGTCGAACGGAATGTACTGCTCGGCCTCCCAGGGAATCGCGTCGCCCAGCTCCGCTTCGCTCATCGTCGGAAGGGAGAGCTTCTTGACGATGACCGCGTGACCCGACAAGGCGGCCGCGACTCGCGCGCGGCGCATCTTGATCGAATCGAGAACGGCGCTGACAGCTTCGCTGACGGCCTCGGGCTCGGCGGCGGCGCCATCTTTGACGGCACCGTCAGGCATCGGCGCTTCGCCGGCCGCAACGAGCGACCAGCCAGCACGGCCCCGTCGAAGCGCAACGGCTTTGACGGTGCTCGACCCGATGTCGAGTCCAACAACAGGCGGACGGAACACTGAACCGAATGCGGCACCCAGACCCATAGCGGCCTACTGAAGGGCAAGCCTGATGCCAAGTGGTAGATCCCGGCATGTGGTCGGGTGATCGCCCGGATTCCGCACGAATCCGGGGCCGCGCGGCCGCCAGTCAGGCCGCGATTTCGGCGGGGAAATACAGGATTGTCACGTCGCTGACGAAATGCCGGGGGCGGCCTGGCGCGTTGGGCGATCGGCCCCAAACGCTTGCAAATATTGACAATTCGCTTACCCAACTCTATGATCTTTGTTTGCCGTTCTTTTGATCCGGCTGAAAGGGAAGGCATGGTCTCGGGGAAGTCGGCGGCGCCAGCGAGCGCGCGCCAGTGGCACATCATCGACGCGGACGGCAAGGTGCTCGGCCGAGTGGCGAGCGCGGCGGCCCGGCTGTTGCAAGGGAAACACAAGCCCACGTGGCTGCCCTATCTCGACACCGGCGATCACGTCGTCATCGTGAACGCGGCGAAGGTGAAGCTCACGGGCCGGAAGGAAGAACAGAAGATTTACCGGACGCACAGCGGGTACGAAGGCGGCTTGCGCGAAGAGCGCGCCAAGATCGTGCGTCAGAAGAATCCGGTGCGGCTGGTCGAAGAGGCGGTGCACGGCATGTTGCCGAAGACGAAGCTCGGCGCGGCGATGTACCGCAAGCTCAAGGTGTACGCGCGGGCCGATCACCCGCACACGGCTCAGCAGCCGCAGAAGCTCGAGGTGGCATAACTTGGCGACGCAAGACTATTACGGCACGGGCCGGCGGAAGACGTCGACGGCGCGTGTGTTCCTCAGACCCGGCAAGGGCACGATTACCGTCAATCACAAACCGATCGAAGCGAGCTTCCCCGCTGAATCGCTGCGCTTGACCATTCGTCAGCCGCTCGTCGTGACCGAGACGTCCGAGAGATTCGATGTGATGGCGACGACGGCCGGCGGCGGCGTGGCCGGTCAGGCCGGCGCGCTGCGCCTGGGCATCGCGCGCGCGCTCGTCATCTACGACGCCGAGTTGCGCTCGCGGCTCCGCAAGGCGGGGCTGCTGACGCGCGACCCGCGTGCCAAGGAACGCAAGAAGTACGGAATGGCGGGAGCGCGTAAACGCTTCCAGTTCAGCAAACGTTAACCCGGATCGAAGGAGTCGAAATCCGTTGAGTGCGATCGCGATGAAGGATCTGCTGGAGGCTGGCGTTCACTTCGGCCACCAGACCAAGCGCTGGAACCCGAAGATGAAGCCGTACATCTTTGGTGAACGCAACGGCATCTACATCATTGACCTCGGGCGCACCGCGAAGCTCTACCGCGAGGCGGCCGAGTTCGTGACGACGACAGCCGGCCAGGGCGGCACAGTCCTCTTCGTGGGCACGAAGCGGCAGGCGCAGGACGCCATTGCCGAGGAAGCGCAGCGCTGCCAGATGTACTTCGTCAACCAGCGCTGGCTCGGCGGGCTCCTCACGAACTTCTCGACGATTCAGCGGAGTCTCGCCCGCCTGCGTGAGCTCGAGGCGATGACGACCGACGGCCGGTACGAGACGCTCTCGAAGAAGGAAATCGCGCGGCTCGAGAAAGAGCGCCGCAAGCTCGCGAAGAACCTCGACGGGATTCGCGGCATGTCGCGCCTGCCCGACGCCGTGTTCGTCGTCGACACCAAGCACGAGCAGATCGCCGTCGACGAGGCGCGCAAGCTGAAGATTCCGGTGATCGGCGTCGTCGACACCAACTGCGATCCGGACGAGGTCGATTACGTCGTGCCGGGCAACGATGACGCCCTGCGCTCGATTCGGCTGTTTGCCGCCGGCATCGCCGACGCGGTGCTCGCCGGCCGCGGCGTCGCCGACGCGCACGCCCAGGACGCCGCCTCCGACAAGCGCGCGGAAGCGACGACGGCTGCTTCGGTCTAGAACCGCATTATTCAGCAACTTAGAACTTAGAACTCAAAACTTAGAACTTCGGAGTGCACGCGGGCGCGCGGTCACTCTGCACTTCTAAGTTTTAAGTTCTAAGTTGTTTCGCTAGGAGTCTTTATGTCCGTCGAAATCTCGGCTTCCCTCGTCAAGACCCTCCGCGAGCGTACGGGCGCCGGCATGATGGAGTGCAAAGCCGCGCTCCAGGAGGCCAGCGGCGACATCGAGGCGGCCACGACCGTCCTGCGCAAGCGGGGCCTGGCGCAAGCCGCCAAGAAGTCGGGCCGCTCGACCAGCGAGGGCCTGATCGGCTCGTACATCCACATGGGCGGCAAGATCGGCGTCCTCGTGGAGCTCAACTGCGAGTCCGACTTCGTCGCGCGCACCGACGACTTCCAGAATCTGCTCAAGGAGCTGGCCCTGCAGGTGGCGGCCGCCAACCCGACGTACGTCCGCCGCGAGGACGTCCCGGCGGAGGTCCTCGACAAGGAGCGCAGCATCTACCGGGCGCAGATGGAAGGCTCGGGCAAGCCGCCGCAGGTCATCGACAAGATCGTCGAGGGCAAGCTCGGCAGCTTCTACGAGACGACGTGCCTCGTGGACCAGGTCTCGATCCGCGACAGCAAGACCACGGTCGGCCAGCTGATCCAGGCGGCCATCGCCAAGCTCGGCGAGAACGTGAGCGTGGCGCGGTTCGTGCGGTTCAAGGTCGGCGACTCGGCCAGTTAGTTGAAATGAGGCTGTGGGGCCTGTTGCCCCACGGCCTCATTGTTATAATCACTCCCCCGTGCCCTCGACGCCCGTCTACTCCCGCATCCTCTTAAAACTGTCGGGAGAGGCCTTGATGGGCGAGCAGGCCTTCGGCATTGATCCAGCGATCACGACCCAGATCGCGCGCGAGATCGGCGAGGTCCAGTCGCTGGGCGTGCAGATCGGCGTCGTGATTGGCGGCGGCAACCTGTTTCGCGGGCTGGCCGCCAGCGCCCGCGGCATGGACCGGTCGACCGCGGACTCCATGGGCATGCTGGCGACCGTCATCAACGCGCTTGCCCTGCAGGACGCGCTCGAGCAGATCGGCGTGACCACGCGCGTGGCCACTGCGATCGAAATGCGCTCGGTCGCCGAGCCGTTCATCCGCCGCCGCGCGATCCGCCACCTCGAAAAGGGCCGCATCGTCGTCTTCGCGGCCGGCACCGGCAATCCGTACTTCACCACCGACACCGCCGCCGCGCTGCGCGCGATGGAGATGCGCGCCGAGGTCATCCTCAAGGGCACCAAGGTGGACGGCGTTTACACCGCCGATCCGATGATCGACCGCACCGCCAAGCGGTACGACTCGATCTCGTATCTCGAAGTCCTCGAGCGCGGCCTCAAGGTGATGGACGCGACCGCGATCTCCCTCTGCATGGACAACAAGCTGCCGATCATCGTCTTCAATCTGCGCCAGGGCGGCAACCTGCGGCGCGTGATCATGGGCGAGCCGGTGGGCACCACGGTGATGGCGTAGACCGCTATGGATGTCAACGACCTGAAGAGCCTCAACGCTGAGGTCAAGAAGCGGATGGACAGCACGATCGAACACGTCCGCAAGGAGCTGGCCGGGCTGCGCACGGGCCGCGCGACGGTCTCGCTGCTCGATCCCGTGCACGTCGAGGCCTACGGCACGACGATGCCGCTCAACCAGGTGGCACAGCTGTCGGTGCCCGAGCCCACACTGATTGTCGCCCAGCCGTTCGACCCGTCGCTGATGGGCGCCATCGAGCGCGCGGTGCAGAAGAGCAACCTCGGGCTGAACCCCGCGTCGGACGGCAAGGTCCTGCGGATTCCGATCCCGTCGCTGACCGAGGAGCGCCGCAAGGAGTTGTCCCGGCTGGTGCACAAGTACGCCGAGGAAGGCCGCAACGGCGTGCGCCAGGTCCGCCGCGACGCCAACGAGCGGCTGAAGAAGCTGCTCAAGGACCACAAGATCTCGGAAGACGACGAGCGCCGGGCGCTCGAGGACGTCCAGAAGATCACCGATTCGCACGTGACGCTCATCGACGACCTGCAGAAGAAGAAAGATCAGGAGTTGCTGGGCAAGTAGTGCCGTCCTATTTCTCTCATCTCGAGTGTTCGGTGCCGTGTGGGGCACCGCCGCGCAATCCTCGCGAGATTCACCATCTCTGCCAGTGCGGCGCGCCGCTGCTCGCCCGCTACGATTTGACCGCGGCGAAACGCTGGTCGCGCGAGTCGCTCGCGAGCCGCGAAGCCTCGATGTGGCGCTACCGCGAGGTGATGCCGCTGCTCGACGGGCCCAACGGGATCGAGGAACCGATCTCGCTCGGCGAAGGCTGGACACCGCTCATCGAAGCGAAGCGGCTCGGCGCTTCGCTCGGTCTCACGCGGCTCCTGGTCAAGGACGAGTCCCTCAATCCGACGAATTCATTCAAGGCGCGCGGCCTTTCCGCCGCCGTCACACGCGCGTTTCATCTCGGGGCCAAAACGCTATCGGTGCCGACGGCGGGCAACGCGGGCAACGCGATGGCGGCCTACGCGGCACGAGCGGGGCTCGCCGCCAAGGTGTTCATGCCGAGGGACGTGAAGAAACCGTTCATCCGCGAGTGCGAGCTCTACGGCGCGGAGGTCACGCTCGTCGACGGCCTCATTACCGACGCGGGCAAGCGCGCGGCTGAGCTTGGCAGCAAGCTCGGCTGGTACGACGTGTCGACCCTCAAGGAGCCGTACCGGATCGAAGGCAAGAAGACGATGGGGTACGAGGTGGCCGAACAGCTGGGCTGGACGCTGCCCGACTGGATTATCTACCCCACCGGCGGCGGCACGGGCATGGTCGGCATGTGGAAGGCGTTTGCCGAGATGTCAGCGCTCGGCTGGATCGACCCGGTGAAGCGCCCGCACATGGTCACAGTGCAGGCCGCGGGCTGCGCGCCGATCATCAAGGCGTACACGGCCGGCACGGAGAAGTCGGAGATGTGGCAGAACGCGGCCACGGTCGCCGACGGCTTGCGCGTGCCGAAGGCCATCGGCGATTTTCTGGTGCTCCGGGCCGTGCGCGAGAGCAAGGGCGCGGCCGTGGCCGTGTCCGACGCCGACATGGTGGCCGCGATGAAAGAGCTTGGCCGGCTCGAGGGCATCAGCGCGGCGCCCGAAGGCGGCGCGGCGCTCCACGCCCTGCGCGTGCTCATCGCGGAGGGCCGCGTGACGCCCAACGACACGGTCGTCGTGTTCAACACCGGCGGCGCGCTCAAATACCTCGACGTCCTCGGCTGACATGATCGGGCTGCTGTTCACAGGCGGCACCATCTCGATGAAACTGGACCCGGCGACGGGCGCGGCGATGCCCGCGCTCGGCGGGGCGGACATCCTCGCGCAGGTGCCCGAACTGGCCCGCGTCACGGCGTTCGAGGTCGAAGACTTCACCCGTCTGCCAGGTCCGCACGTCACGCCGGACGGCATGTGGCGCCTGGCCACGCGCGCGGCCGCCTGGCTCGCGCGGCCGGACATCGACGGCCTCGTCATCACGCACGGCACGGACACGATCGAGGAGACGGCCTACCTTCTTGATCTCGTGCTGACGTCCGACAAGCCCGTCGTGCTGGTGGGCGCGATGCGGACCGTGTCCGACCCGAGCTGGGACGGGCCCGGCAATCTCATCGCCGCCGCGCGCGTCGCGGCGTCACCCTCCGCCCGCGGCCACGGCGTGCTCGTCGTGATGGACGAGCAGATCATTCCGGCGCGCGAAGTGCGCAAGATCCACACGGAATCGTCGGGATCGTTTGCCGCGTCCGAGTTCGGGCCGATTGGCGTCATCGACGGCGGCACGGTCATCTTCCGCCGCCTGACACTGCCCCGCCCTGCGTGGCACGACGCCGCTGCGCCCGCCGGCCTCCGCATCGCACGCCTCGATACCCGCGTCGATCTGGTACAGGCCTACACGGGCATGTCCGATCGATTCATCCGCACGGCCGTGGCCGACCAGGCGCGCGGGCTCGCGATTGTCGGCTTCGGCCGCGGCAACGTCCCGCCGGCGATCGTGCCGGCGCTCACGGACGCCGTGAAGGCCGGCGTGATCGTGACGATCTCGTCGCGCTCGCTCTCCGGCCGCGTCGGCCCGCGCTACGGCTACGACGGCGGCGGCGCGCAGCTCGCGAAGATCGGCGCGATCCTCGCGGGCGATCTGTCGGGGGCGAAAGCGCGGCTGCTGCAGATGGTGGCGCTGGGGGTTGAGTCAGACGTCACGCGAGCCCGAAGTCTCGTCGCATCACTCGTCTGATCTGAGCTCAGTCCCCGAACGAGATCCCGATGCTCCTGGCGGTGCGCATGACGTCGCCGTTGATCGGCACCGTGCGGGTGCGGCCGACGATGCAGTCGAGCGGGACGGCGACGATATCGGGCGAGCGCAGCGCGGTCATCACACCGAACTGCCCATCCTTTATTAGTTCGACCGCGAAGCTGCCAAACCGCGTTGCGAGCATGCGGTCGTACGCCGAGGGCGGGCCGCCGCGCTGGAGGTGGCCCAGGACGACGTGCCGCGCTTCCTTGCCGGTCAGCCGCTCGAGGTCTTTGGCGACGAGCTCGGCGATGCCGCCGAGCCGTTCGAGCCGGTGCGCCGTGCCCTCGGCGACGAGCGATCGCGTGCCGCCGATCGGCGTCGCGCCCTCCGCGGCCACGACGATGCTGAATCGCGCGCCCCATTGGTCGCGCGCCTTGATGCGCTCGGCGACCCGCTCGGGGCTGAACGGGATCTCCGGAATCAACACCACGTCTGCGCCGCCGGCCAGCCCCGCGTAGAGCGCGATCCAGCCCGCGTAGCGGCCCATCACCTCGACGACCATCACGCGGTGGTGCGCCTCGGCCGTCGTGTGCAGCCGGTCGATCGCGTCCGTCGCGAAGGCCACCGCCGAATCGAACCCGAACGTCATCGTGGTTTCGACGATGTCGTTGTCAATCGTCTTGGGCACGCCGACGATGGGCACGCCGCGCTTGTGAAATTCGTGCGCGATCGTCAGCGTCCCGTCGCCGCCGATGACGACGAGCGCGTCGAGACCGAGCGCGCGGATGTTGTCGACGCACCGCGTCGAGTAATCGGCCGACCCTTCCGCCGTAGTGACGGGATACGCGAACGGATTGCCCCGGTTGGTCGTGCCGAGAATGGTGCCGCCGAGCCGGAGGATGCCGGTCACGTTGCGCGGCGTGATGGGCCGGGACCGTTCCGGGAAGATCAGCCCGTCGAAACTGTCTTCGAGGCCGACGCACTCGATCTGCGCGTTGGCGGCCGCCTTGACGACCGCGCGAATGACCGCGTTCAATCCGGGTGCGTCGCCGCCGCCGGTCAGGATGCCAATCCGCTGCACTGCCATCTCATCAGTGTAGTCGGCCGATGTGCCTGTCGAGCAACAGTGGCGCCAGCCGTGTTAGACTCGATGGTTTAGTGGGCGGCTAGCTCAGCTGGGAGAGCGCCGCGTTCGCAACGCGGAGGTCGCGAGTTCGAGCCTCGCGCCGTCCACCAAAATCTTTCAGCAATTTCGTGATTTCCGAGGCTGTCGCAGCGCCCTCTGCGTCAGCCTCGTCGTTTTGTGGACACTTTGTGGACAAATCAAACGTCTCGAGCGCCGCGATCCGCCGCTCGAGCGTTGGATGGGCGTATCGCTCGAGCATTCGCGTCGACGAGTGTCCGGAGATTGACATGACCGTGTAGTCGTCGAGCCCGCGTTCAACCATCCGTGACAGCGCCGTATGACGCAGCGTGTGGACCGTCACGTCGCCCGTGGTGATTTTCGCGCGATCCAGAGCTCGACCGAACGCCTTGGCAATCGTCGTGTACGGCTTCCCCGTCCGCACGTTCGTGAAGACCCAAGGGTGAATCCTGCGCCTGGACGCCAAGAGAGCCGCGATCGTCTCCGTGATGGGAATGCGCCTCACCTTCCCGTTCTTCGTCTGCCAGAACGTCAAATAGCCGTCCTGGCAATCCTCCCAGCGCAGCATCAGCAACTCGCCGATGCGTGCGCCCGTGATCAGAGCCAGCCTAAGGAGCGTCTCGAGCTTGGCTGACCTCCCTACGCAGGCGGCTAGCAATGCGCGTTGCTCATTCACCGAAAGAACGCGCGTTCGCCGGTTCTCCAACCTCAATCGCTTCACTCCGCGAGCCGGCGAGTCGACCAGATATCTCCACTCGACCGCCTTCGAGAGAATCGATTTGAGGGTATCGAGCTCGCGGTTCACCGTCCCGGGCTTAACCGGCTTCGCCGGTCGCCTTTGTTTGAAGGCACGCCACGTCCCATTGAGGCGATCACGCTTGAATTGCTCGATCCGGTGTGAAGTGATCTCGTGAAGAATGACCGCGCCAAAGAACCGATTCAGAGTCTTGAGGATCTCTCGATCACGGTCGACACTGCGTTTGTGCAAGGCCGCGTGATCGCGCAGGTAAATTTCCGCGAATGCGCGGAAGGTGATGTCAGGCTGCCGCCGGATGCCGTGACGGCCCTCGAGGATACGCGCGCGTTCGCGCGCTTCGATGTCCTTGGCCTGGCGCTTGTCAGCGGTTTCAGTGCAGGCCCGATACCGCCGTCGATTGACTCGGAAGTAGTAGTGCCAGTGATGCCCGCAGTGAGGCGAGGTTGGACAGTGGAAGGGATTGGGCTTCCCGTCTTCGAGGCTCTCATCACGACTGCAGCGTTTGTAGATACTCATCGAACGGGATCGCCGGCGGACCCGCGATGATTGTGCCAATGAGCGATCAGCTTTTCAACATCGCCGCGAGAGATTCGGATGGCACGGAGTCCGGGAGGGCGAATCGCCGGCAGCTTGTGAGTGCGAATCAGCTGCCACACGGTACGCTCGGAGACCGAAAGCATCGCCGCGGCGTCACGGATTCGAAGGAGGACAGGTTCGACGTTGGCGTGCGTCGCGTTCGGGCTCATCACATCACCAGGTCGGATTGAGGCACGGCGTCGCCGAAGGTGCGACACCCTTCCCCGATTCGATCGTATCGCGGGTTTTTTCAACGGTAGGTCGGTTGCCTGCGAGATGAAACGCCGTAACGTGTCGTGCGCTCGCGTGAGTTCTCGCCGAATTCGGAAGTTTTGCCTTGACACAGCCGCCAGGGTCGCGGGCTTTCGGCTCGCTCAAGTGGCCTTCGCGGAGCGCGCGGACGGTAGGTCGAGGCTTCCGCATCGCTCTCGGAGTTGCGCTCGTCGCTGCCTTGGTCGCGGGCTCTGTGCTATTAACCAGACGGTCGGAGGTTCGATCCCTCCGCGGCCCACCAATAGAACCGGGCGTATTTCGAGATCGGCGATTCTCCCAAATCTCACGTGGGCACATCGTGGGCACATGATCGGGACTTGCGGTCCATGAGTTAACCGCCAAGGCGCAGCCCTTGTCCTTCTGCTCGTCCTCGGCGATCGTGATGCGCATGGGCGAGGCGGCGGCCAGCGCGCGCAGGAATTCGGGATCGAACCACTCGACTGTTTCGACGTCCGTGACTGCCGGCACAAAGTACTCTCGTGGTGGCAGGTTCGGCACGCGATAGGCCCCGCGTGTATCCGGCCGGAAGGACACCACGCGGCGCGAGTGTGGGAATCAGAACCGCTGATCTGTGTTGAAGCCGATGATGAAGTTCTCTTAGATGGCAGCAAGTTCAGAGAGCCCAGTCCAGTTCTGCGCGACAACAGCCGAATCCCGCCGAACCAAGGTGCCGGCTCGGCCGCAAGGGACAACAGCGCCTCGAGACTGTTACCAAGCTGACAGCCCCGTAGTAAGCCATTCAGAACTGAAGTCATAGCGTCGCCGGGTAGCCGACGATAGACGCCGAAGCCCTTCTATTGCGGCCAGGTCTGAAGGGCTCAACTCTTGCTTGCCTTCCGCATGAATACCGACGCGCGGTGCCGGGCCATCCTGCGACATGGGATACGATCCAGCAGTCGTCTTTCGAAGGGTTCGCGACATTCTCTCCCGAACGCCCGGCCGTTCCCTGAGTTCTGTTGCTGCAGAGCTCGACCTGGATCGTCACACGCTAACTCGGCACCTTAGGAAGGCCGCGAGTTTGGAATTCAATGAGCTGCGCCTTGAGTTCGTAGCAATGGCTCTCGATCGTCTGACTCAACGCCATCGGCCGCTGCTGCGAAAGGAAGTGGCCAACGAACTTGGCTTTCGTTCGACCAGAACATTGGGACAATGGATTTGGCGGGTCACAAATCGCACCGATATCGCCGCTCTTGCGCCCGAATCAACCGAAAAGCTCCACCCTAAGAAACGAAGACGCAAGTAGACTCCACTGAACAATCCGCTGAGCCAGCCGCAATGATACAAGGACCCTCTGGGGCGGCGCCCTCGGATGTGCGTCAACAGGCAAGATCGCAAGATGATGAGGAGGCGACCATGGCTACCAATCCGCGACGACTTCGATACGGCCTCGGCGCTGCTGTTTTCCTGGCGTTTGCGTCGCTGACAATCGTCAACGAGAAGGCGGTCGTCAGGGCGGATGACGAGTACTGCTCCTACAACCACGTGTCGGGGGAATGTGACGAGAACCAGGAAGACAAGTGCACGGCCCACGAAGGCTACAGGTGTTTCAAGCAGTTGGGCCACGAGAGTTGCTCATGCGGCATTGCAGCTGAGTAGCGACCATGACGACTGCCGGGAGGATCGGGCCGTTGCCGGTTCTCCCGACTAGACGATGCCGAAGCGGCCCTCTTGGTCAGCGTGCAATTCAAGCGGCGCGCCAGCGCTGCATGCAGTGCCTGGTCGCGACGATCAATACCTGGCCCGGCTTCGGGGCCATAGACAACAAAGGAATGCCAGTGTCTACACCTAGGGGGTCGGCGTCACAAGGCCTCAAGTGGCTGGGCCGCGGAATCAGCCGCATGCTGCGAAGCACTGGAGTGGCATTCGCGGCGATCGTGGCTCTGGCGATCGGCGAAATCGGCCACCTCGTAATGGTGAACCATCGACTCGCGGAGCAGTATTCGGTCTTGAATGGGCAGAGGATCGAGGAGAACAAGCTCCACATCGGTGACGAGATACTCGGAGCCACCGGGTTTGATCTGCTCGGCCGTCGCGCATCAATTGCGACGAGGGGCAAAGTGAAGTCCTTAATCATTGCCGTTTCGGCAGGTTGTCCGGGTTGCGCGGCCAGCACTGGCGCGTTTCACCGAGTTGCTCACGTGGCCGCCGAACACGGGCTGCAGGTCGTGTTCGTCAGTAGAGACTACTTGCCAGACATGCAGCACAGTGAACTGGCCGACCTACCAGGGGTCATCATAAGCGAGCCGACCTACCGCACATTCAACACCGTCAAATTATGGTCGGTCCCGCAGACCGCCGTCGTTTCGGCGAACGGATTGGTGGAGTTGGTTGTTTACGGCGCGTTGGACCCGACCAAGGAACGTCAGGTTGTCTCCTACATTGCGCAATAGCGGTGAGACGTCGGTTCCCCGACTCGTTGCGCCGTCCGGCGCGCGGAACTAGGCCTGCGCCGGGGGCCGCCTCCAGGCACAATGACACGGAGATGAACCGAACACGACTGGGCGGCGCGAGCCTTCCACGGTGCATCCAGCTTGACTGGGGCGACTGGCGCGTTTGATCATCAACCGGTGACAGGGATGTGGAGGTCCGAGGTCGGTAAAGGATTGCGCCGGTGGCGGCGAGCGCCGGGCATGGCAGCGGCGATCTCGATCACCGTTGGCATAGGTGTCACTGCGAACGTGCTGGGATTTGCCGTGATCCGGGGAGCTTTGTACAAGTCGTTACCTTATCCCGATCCAGACAGCTTGGTGCAACTCTCGAAAACGCGCCCTGGGGTGAAACCGCAGCCGTTGAGCGTGGACGATCTCAAGACGATCACCGATCAGGCTCCTGCATTTCGCGCAATTGCCGCCTGTGGATTTGCTTACGGAACGCTGCGCGGCTCGATCGATGTGCGAACCGGGATAGTCGGCCTGGTAACGCGAGATTTTTTCAGCGTGTTTGAGATGCCCCCCGTTTTAGGCCGCGTTTTGGTGGAGGGGGATTTCGACCCGGCCGCGCGCCCTGTAGTCATTTCCGCTGACGTTTGGAGTTCGCTCTTCGGTAGCGCGCCTGACGTCTTGGGTCAGACTCTCCACGTTAACCGTGAGCCGTGGACTGTCGTCGGCGTCATGCCCAAGGCCTTCACGCCCCGTTGCGCTGACGAGCGGGATATCGGAGCCGTCTGGCTGCCGCGCCAAGCGCAGTACGCTTCGCAGCAAACATTGCCGACCCCAGGGGCCGCGCCAGTGGCCGTGTTCGCGAGGCTCGCTGGGACTAGCAGTATTTCTGATGCGCAGCGTCAGGTATCGGGGCTTATTTCTAGCCCCAAAGCCGCAGTCCGTCTCGGCCCACGCGACGACACGGAGTGGAGTGTCGGAGTTGGCAGACCAGGAGAAAGCGACATCGCCGGGATTCGCGCCGGACTCATGCTGTTAGAAGGAGTCGCGCTATCGCTTCTCCTGATAGCAAGTGCGAACCTCACCAATCTGCTACTGAGCCAGGCGAGTAGCCGCCGGGAGGAGATTGCCTTGCGTTTTGCGCTTGGTGCGGGTCCCTCTCAAATTGTTGGCCAACTGATGACTGAGACCACGCTGGTAACGACGTTCGGGGGAGTTGGCGGAGCGGTCGCGGCGTACTGGTGCACACATTTCGTAGCACGAACTGCCACGTCCCTCTTGCCGGCCGGCGCCTCGGTAAGCGTGGAACTTCCAGAATTCGTGGCGGGAGCTACTCTCGGTGCTCTGCTGGGAGCGGCGTCTGGGGGAATCGCTGCAGTTCTGGCAACGCGTGTGCTGTGGCCGAGAGCCAATGGAGGCTCCGGAACAGGGCGCGCCAGTTCGCTCAGTGCAGTTCGAACTGCGCTCGTCGCGGTTGAGGTTGCCGCTGCCACAATAGTCTTGGTTGGTGCGGGCCTCTTCATCAGGAGTTTCGTCCACGTTGTGGCACCGGCGATTGGCTTTGCTCCTCAAGGGCTCGTTGTTGCCGATGTGTTGGCGCCACCTGGACTGGAGTCACGAGCTGCCTACGAAGCGTTCACGAACCGCTTCGAAAAAGCGGTAAGGCTGAGGTTCGGGCAGTGGCCAATTGCGGTTGCCAACTCAATGCCCTCGTCAGCGGCGAGCACTGCCTCCTGGCGGTTGACATCGCCTAATGGTGTCGAGGACGGCCGCGACTACTCCTCAGCCATCCGAGCCGTTTCGCCAGATTACTTCGAGACTCTCGGCGTGTCGATCATTCGTGGATCAGGCTTCCGTCCGGCCGGCGTCGACGAGGACAATCAGCGCCTCGCAGTGGTTAGCGAGGCGTTTGTCCAGCAATACGGACGTGGGCGCGATCTTCTTGGCTTTCAGATCCAATACAGCACGTTTCCTCCATTTCGGGTCGTCGGCGTGGCTCGCAACACGCGGTCTACGATGTTTAGCCGGGAATCTCTCGACCTGGTGTACGTGCCTCTCCACGAGAGTCCAACGACCCGATTGTCGATCGCAGTCCGTGCGCCAATGGCTATTGTGGCCGGAGCCGTGCGCGACGTCGCCAGGGCGCTGGATCCCGATGTGGTCGTTGTCAGGGTCGCTGATCTTGACTCTGAAATGGGACGCCCAACCGGCACCCGATATTTCTACGTCGCGATGATGTCTTTGCTCGGCGTGCTCGCGATTGTATTGGCTTTTGTAGGGATCTTCGGTGTGGTGAGCCATGCAACGGAGTTACGGATGCGTGAATTTGCGATTCGACTCGCACTTGGTGAGCACCCAGCCCAACTAGCGCGTCAGGTGGTTCACCGGGGGCTTCGCCCAGTCATCGCCGGTCTCTTAGTCGGAATGCTGATTGCGTGGTGGCTCGCGAACGCGCTAAGGGCGAACAGTTCGTTCATGACTCAACTGTACAAGGTAGAGCCGCATGACTCCTGGACCCTAGCGCTGGTGGTCGTAGGCCTTGTCGGCGTAGCTGGCGCAGCCTGCTTGATGCCGGCAATCCGAGCGCTAAGGATCGATCCGGTCTCTATACTGAAGGTCAATTGAGTTCAGGCACCGCACTTGAAGACAACTGCGCTTCACGGTGTCGGGCCGTAGGCTGACTCCCTCGTCCACGAAGCTATGAAATTGGTTACCTGGCCCCGGGCGTAGTCGGTCTGACAAGTGCGTCGAACTTCTTCCGCTCGGCTGGCGTCATTCGGAGAACTCGCCCCGCGATAGCGTCCCCAAGATCGGCCGCCTCCTGCAGCCTGGCCAGCTCGGCCCGATCCGGGCGACGCGCCCACACGTATCCCGCTCCGGCGCCGAAGGCCGTTACGGAAGCGAGCGCGACGGCCACGGCCCATCGTCTCCAGACACCCGGCCAGAGCCGCTGCAGCTCCCGCTCACGCGCGTACTGCCCGGCTCGAATCAGATCCTCGGCGCGACGGAGCCACGTCTGCTCTTCCTGCAAAGGTTTGGGCAAGCCCTCGCCATTCGCCAGCGCGGCCGCTTGCTCCCTCAGCGAGGCGCAACAGTTCGCCCACTTCGACCAGGCGCGCATGGACCTCCTGAACGGCGTCCCGCTGCGCGCGGAATTCCTCGAGGGCGTTTCCCATCTGCTACCTCCCCCACGAATGGTCGTCGCCGCGACTACCGCCTCCAAACGAACCCGAGTAGTCGCGCGATTCGTTGACGCGGTCTTCGGGCAGTCCATCGCGGACGATCGTCTCGCGCAGATCCTCGAGTTTCGCGATCTCGCGATCGACATCGCGCGCGGCCTTGTCGTGATCACCGGCTGCCAAAGAGGTGGCCAGCCGGTCGTGCGCCTCGCCCCGCCGCACGAGGTGCGGCGCCGAGGGCCGTAGTGTTGACCTGGCTGCCGGTCGAGGCCCTGCCGCGCGTAGCTTCGATGGTCCACCCGCTCCGGTCGCCGCGTTCCTCGAGCTTCTTGTTCGTGAGATCTGCCCACCGCTCGCGCGCCCGCTCCACCCACTCGCGCCCATGGAACGTGCGGCTCTTGGCGGCGCCACCGCGTTCGGGATCCTCGGAGTTCGCGCGACTGAACCACTCCTCAGGTCCGCGCTCAATGCCGTCGTTCCGTCGCTCGGAGAACATCAGGTGCGCGTGAGGTCGCGAGCGTGTACGGGAGATGCTCCTCGTCGTGCGCAAAGGCGCTCGCGAGATCGATCTGATCGTCAGGGCTCAGCTCACGTGGCAGCGCGAAATCCGCACTCACGTACAGCCGGCCGTTCGCGCGCTCGCAAAGGTCCGCGGCCTCCCAGTACTCCCGCGGATCCTCCTGGGCCCAGGACGGCATGTGATCGGACTCGGTGTAGATCGCCGGATCGCGATCCTCGTCGTCGTACTCCCGTTCGCGGGTGATGTAGTCGTATGCGGAGCCGCCCGACGCGCCGCCGGCGGGCGAGCCCGAGCGAAACGAGAGATGCACACTGCCGCCACTATCGGACGCCTGGCCGCCTCCAACCAAGCTGCGCTCGTACTTGAGGTCCATGACGCCTCCTCACGTAGGCCACAGGCGCGCGACGGCGTTTCGAAGAAACGCCAAAGTGCGCCTGTGGCCTGCCTCCACGGTGTGTGCTCTCCCTCGCCGGCGCCGCGCCGGCCACAGGCGACGGGTCGCCAAGACGACGGCCCCGTCTCCGGCCGCGGTTTTGGCGCACCCCTCAGGCGGACGTGCCTCGATCGAGATCGAAGACCACGCGATCGTGCGGCCGGCTGAGCCGCGCATCGAGCCACCGCACGAGCTCCTC
>DATEGZ010000148.1:0-24867 GCA_035279905.1 Vicinamibacterales bacterium | reverse complement strand
GCCTCCGGCGGCCGTCAGATCGACGGGCGGTCCTTCACGCGCTTCATTTTCTTCATCATCTTCATGCTGCCAACGACGCGTTTCTTGCCACCCTTGAGGCGTTCACGCAGCTTGTCCCGGTAGTTCAACGGCGCGCGACTTGCACAGCTGTTGCGTCGTGACGTTGGTCGTCAATCCACTCGTTCAACGAGTGATCGGCGCCGCGATCGCGGTGCATCGCGGTCTGGGCCCGGGCCTGTTCGAGTCCGTCTACGAGCGCTGCCTCGCTCACGAGCTCGAGAGGCAAGGGCTGTCGTTCGAGCGTCAGGTTGCGCTTTCGCTGATCTACGAAGGACTCGCGGTGCCCTGCGCGTACCGGGCAGACCTCATCGTGCAGCGGGAGTTGCTGGTCGAAATCAAGGCTGTCGATCGCATGCTTCCGGTGCATGACTCTCAATTACGGACGTACGTCAGATTGTCGAAGCTACGCCAGGGACTGCTCCTGAACTTCAACGTGCCGCGGTTGATCGATGGGATCAAAAGCTTTTTGGCATGAAGAGCGTGAAGGCAATGAAGGGCATGAAGCCGAGCTGAGAGACCGCCCATCGATCTGACGGCCCGGCGTAGCCGGGCGCGATCGGGTAGGGACGTCCGGAAATAGGAGCCTGCGCGAGCAAGGATTTCCGGCTCTTATTTCCGGACGTTCCTACCCGATCGCCAGGGCCGCCTCCGGCGGCCGTCAGATCGACGGGCGGTCCTTCATGCGCTTCATTCCCTTCATGCCCTTCATGTCATGTCCGGGATCGACCACCGCATTGTTCTCCGACGCCCGATCATCGATGATCGATTTCCATGCAGGACCTCCGCTACACGTTCCGCATGCTCCGGAAGACGCCGCTCTTCACCGCCGCGGTCGTCCTGACCGTCGCGCTCGGCATCGGCGCCACCACCGCGATCTTCACCGTCGTCAACGCCGTGATGCTTCGGCCGCTGCCGTACGCCAATCCGGATCGGCTCGTGTGGGTCGCCGAGCGAAATGACCGGCTGAACCTCGCGACGTTTTCGGCGTCGGTGCTCAACTACCTGTCATGGAAAGAACAGGCGCACTCGTTCGACGCGCTCGGTGCGGTCGGGTTCGCGAGCTTCAACCTCACGGGCACCGGCGAGCCCGAGCAGCTCACTGGCGGCACGCTCACGCCGTCGATCTTCCCGCTGCTCGGCGTGTCGCCCGTCGCGGGCCGCAGCTTCCTGGACGGTGAGGACCGGCCGGGCGCCGAGCCGGTCGCGATGATCAGCGAGTCGCTATGGCGCCGGCGCTTCGGCGCGGACCCGAAAGTCGTCGGCGGTCAGGTCACGCTCAACGGCACCAATCGCACGGTCGTCGGCGTCGTGCCGTCCTCGGTCGCGCTGTTGTCTCCCGGTGACGTCTGGGTGCCGCTCCCGGTCGATCCCGCGCGCCAGAACCGGCTGAACCACGTGATCCTCGCGGTCGGACGGATGAAACCGAACGTGACGCTCGAGCAGGCGCAGTCCGACATGGACGCGGTCTCTCGCGCGATGGCGTCGCAATATCCCGAAATCAAGGACTGGGGCATCCGGCTCGTCACCTTCTACCGGCTGTTCGTCGGCACGCAGCTGCAGACCTCGCTGCTCGTGCTGCTCGGCGGCGTCGCGTGCGTGCTGCTCATCGCGTGCGCGAACGTCGCGAACCTGCTGCTCAGTCGCGCGATCGCGCGCGAGCGCGAGATGGCCGTGCGCACCGCGCTCGGCGCCAGCCGCGGCCGCCTGTTGAAGCAGCTGCTCGTCGAGAGTCTCGTGCTCGCGTCGATCGGCGGAGGGCTCGGGCTCGTTGCCGCCGTCTGGGCCGTGCGCCTCATCAACGCCGGACTGCCCGCCGGCGTGCTCCCGTTTCCGACCGTCAGCATGGACAGCACGGTCGTGCTCTTCGGGCTGGCCGTTACGCTCGTCACCGGATTGCTCTTCGGCCTCGCGCCCGCGTGGTCGATGGCCCGCACCGAGCTGACGCGCTCGCTCAAGCAGGCCGATCGCTCGTCAGCGGGCAAGGGGCGCGCGGTCGTGCGCAACGGACTCGCGGCCGCGGAGCTCGCGCTGGCGACGATGCTGCTCGTGGGCGCGGGGCTGCTGGGCCGGTCGCTGCTCGCGTTGGAGCGCGTGGATATCGGCTTCCAGCCCGATCACATGCTCACGTTCCAGCTCTCGCCGCCAGTGTCGAAGTATCCCCTCGACAGCAAAGCGTCGCTCTTCTATCAGTCGCTGCTCGAGTCGCTGAAGACGATTCCCGGTGTGCGCGACGCAGCGATCTCGAGCGGCGTGCCGTTCGGCCAGGGCAACTACACGACGACGCCGTTTACCGCGCTGGGGAGCTCGCCGCTGCCGCCCGACACGCCCGTCCCGATCGACTGGCGCATCGTCAGTCCGGATTTCTTCAAGACGATGGGCGTGCCGGTGCTGCGCGGCCGCATCTTCACCGACGGCGATGTGCCGACCGGGCCGTCGATCGCCATCGTCAGCCACGCGACGGCGGTGCGGTTCTTCGGCGACGAGAATCCGATCGGCCGCGTCATCCGCCGCGTTGCCGACGGCAAGGAGCTCACGATCGTCGGCGAGGTCGGTGACGTGAAGAACTTCGCGCTCAGCCAGGAGACGCCGGCGATGTACTACCCGCTCGCGAGCCGCGTCTGGCCGCGCATGGACGTGATCGTGAAGACGGTCGGCGAGCCGGCGTCCGTGCTCGCCAGCGTGCGCGAGAAAGTGCGCGAGCTCGACCGCGACGTGCCGGTCTCGACGGTACGGACCGAAGAAGAGTGGGTGTCGGGCAGCGCCGCGCAGCCCAGGCTCAACGCGTTTCTCCTCGGCGCGTTTGCCGCCGCCGCGCTCCTCGTCGCGGCCATCGGCGTGTACGGGGTGCTTGCGTATTCGGTGACGCAGCGGACGCGCGAGATCGGCCTCCGCATGGCGCTCGGCGCGCAGCGGAGCGGCGTGCTGCGGCTCGTCGTGCGCGAGGGCATGATCGTGGGCCTCGTCGGCATCGCGCTGGGCGCCGCCGGCGCGCTGGCGCTCGGCCGGGTCCTGTCGAATCTCGTGTTTGGCGTGCCGGTGCGCGACCCGATGACGTTTGCCGTGGTCGCGGGTATCCTGACAATCGTCGCGCTGGCCGCCTGCGTGGTCCCCGCCAGGAAAGCGTCGCGCGTCGATCCGCTGGTGGCACTGCGCACAGAGTGATCGACCCCCGTTTGGGGTTCCAGGAGGTTCCGAGGGGTTCCCGGGGGTTCCGAGGGGTTCGCCGAGGAACCCCCGAGGTGTTCAGGAGTTGTTCCAATGTCTCACTCCCCCCGCACGGTCGTTGTCGTGGTGTCCCTCGCCCTGGCGCTCGTGAACGCCGGAGCCCTCGCACAAAAACAGCCGGCGCCTCAGGCCCCGACGCACAAGCACTACGAGGCGTCGGGCGCGTTCGATCAGCCCGGTCCCGGCGGCGAGCTCGCGCCGCGGTTGCAGAATCTCGGCACGCACACGGTTCCGGTGTCGACGACGAACCCGCGCGCGCAGCAGTTCTTCAACCAGGGCTTCAACCTGTCGTACGCGTTCAACCACGCGGAAGCCGGGCGTGCGTTCCGCGAGGCCGCGCGGCTCGATCCGGATCTCGCGATGGCGTACTGGGGGCAGGCGCTGGTGCTCGGCCCGAACATCAACGCCGCGATGGAGCCGACGGACGAGCCGCCGGCGCTCACGGCGATCAAGCGCGCGATCGCGCTCAAGCCGAAGGCCTCGGAGCGCGAGCGCGCGTACATCGACGCGCTGGCCGAGCGCTACAACGGCGATCCCAACGATCGCGTCGCGCGCGACAAGGCGTACTCCGCGGCGATGAAGAAGGTGCACGAGCGGTATCCGGACGATCTGGACGCGGCCGTGCTCTACGTCGAATCGGTGATGGATCTGCGGCCGTGGGGATACTGGATGAAGGACGGCCGGCCGTACGAGGGCGTCGCCGACGCTGTGTCCGTCGTCGAGAGCGTGATCGCGCGCGCGCCGAATCATCCTGGCGCGCTGCACATGTACATCCACCTGATGGAGGCCGTTCAGCCGAAGAAAGCGGAAGCGGCGGCCGATCGTCTGCAGCCGCTCATGCCGGCGGCGGGCCACATTGTCCACATGCCCGCGCACATCTACCAGCGCGTGGGCCGCTACGCCGATTCGATCAAGAGCAACGAGCTCGCGATTGCGGCCGACGAGGATTACATCCGGCAATGCCGCGCGCAGGGGCTGTACCCGCTCGGGTACTACCCGCACAATCTGCACTTTCTCTGGTTTTCGGCAACCTACGACGGCCAGAGCAAGGTCGCGATCGACGCCGCGCGCAAGACTGCGTCGAAGATCGACGCCGACACGCTGAGCAAGCTGCCGATGACCGCGGGGTTCCGCGTGCTGCCGTACTACGCGCTCACGCGGTTCGGGCAGTGGGACGAGATGCTGCGCGAGCCCGAGCCGACGAAGGAGAACGCGTACCTCTACGGGACGTATCAGTACGCGCGCGGCCTGGCGCTGGTCGCGAAAGGCCGGCTCGCGGACGCCGAGCAGGCGCTCGTGCTGGTCAAGGAGCGGCAGAACGACAAGGCGATGGAATCGCCGCTGTTCTCGCCGAATCTCTCGGGCCAGGTCTACGCGATCGCGCCCGAGATGCTCGCCGGCGAGATCGCGCTCGCGCGCAAGCAGTACGACGCGGCGATCAATCATTTCGAGCACGCCGTCCGCCTCGAGGACGGGCTCGTCTACACCGAGCCCTACGAGTGGCACTATCCGCCGCGCCACGCGCTCGGCGCCGCGCTCCTCGACGCAGGACGCGCGATGGAGGCCGAAACGGTCTACTGGGAAGATCTCAAGCGGAACCCGGAAAACGGCTGGGCGCTGTTCGGGCTCGAGCAGGCGCTCCGCGCGCAGAAGAAGACGGACGATGCGGCCATCGTCGAGGCGCGATTCAAGAAGGCGTGGGCCCGCGCGGACGTCACGCTCACGGCGTCGCGGTTCGCGAAGTGAGCGTCGCCGCCATCGTCTTCGACATGGACGGGCTGCTCATCGACACTGAGCCGCTCTACAAGGAGGCGTGGCAGCGGGCGGCGCGCGAGAGCGGCGTCGAGCTGACCGACCAGATGTACTCGCGCTTCGTGGGCCGCAGCAACGTCGAGAGCGAGGCCGAGATCGCGTGGCTGTTCGGCCCGGCGTTTCCAATCCACGTCTTCCGCGCGCGGTGGCCGGAGATCTGGCAGCAGCGCGCGCTCGAGTCCGGGCTGCCGACCAAGCCGGGCGTGCCGGAACTGCTCGACTTTGTCGAAGAGCGGCGCGTGCCGGCCGCAGTGGCGACGTCGAGCGACATGGCGTTCACGAAGTTCAGCCTCGAGGCCGCGCGCCTGATCGATCGCTTCAAGTACCTCGTGACCGGCGATGAAGTCGAGATGGGGAAGCCCGCGCCGGACATCTACCTCGAGGCCGCGCGCCGATTGGGCGTCGACGCCGCTGATTGCGTCGCGTTCGAGGACTCGGAGGCGGGAACGATCGCGGCGTCCGGCGCCGGAATGCGCGTCGTCCTCGTGCCGGACATTCAATCGCCGTCCGACGCCGCGCGCGAGGCGGCCACGGTCGTGCTGACGTCGCTCCATGACGCCCTGCCGCTGCTGACGTCGTGGCTCGGCCGCTGAACGCCGTCGTCATCGGCGGCGGCATCGCGGGGCTCACGACCGCGATCGCGCTCGATCGTGCCGGCGTCGGCGTCGACGTGTACGAGCGTGTCGACTCGCTCGGCGAAATCGGCGCCGGCATCTCAATCTGGCTCAACGCGCTGCGCGCGTTCGGTGAGATTGGGCTCGCGGACACCATCAAGAGCTTCAGCGTGCCGGCGGGGGAGGCGGGGCTCCGGACGTTTGACGGCCGCCTGCTCGTCGGTCCTCGTCACACGTCGCTCGCGCGCCGCCTCGAAGACGTCGCCGTCGTGATGCATCGCGCCGATCTGCAGCGTGTCCTCGTCGACGCGTTCGGGCACGGCCGCGTGCGGCTCGGCAAGGCGTGCGTCGGCGTCGTCCAGGACGACGCCGGGGTGAGCGCGACGTTTGCGGACGGCCACGTCGCGCGCGGCGACGTGCTCGTCGGCGCGGACGGCTTGCACTCGGCGGTGCGGGCCGCGCTGCACGGCGATCGGCCGCCGCGGTACTCCGGCTACACCGCGTGGCGCGGTGTCGTCTCGTTCGATCACGCGAAGGTGCTGCCCGGCGAGTCGTGGGGTCCCGGCCGGCGCTTCGGCCAGATCCCGATGAGCGATGGCCGCGTGTACTGGTTTGCGACTGACAACGCCCCGGCGGGCGGCCGTGCGGCCGCCGGCGAGAAAGCCGAGCTTCTGCGCCTGTTCAGCGGCTGGCACGCGCCGATCGAAGCGCTCGTCGAGGCCACCGCCGACCGCGCGATCCTCCGCAACGACATCTACGATCGTCCGCCGCTCGCGCGCTGGGGCGATCGGCGCATCACGCTCGTGGGCGATGCCGCGCATCCGATGACGCCGAATCTCGGACAGGGCGCGTGTCAGGCGATTGAGGACGCCGTCGCGCTCGCGCGGTGCCTCAAAGGTGCCGATGACGTCGTCGCGGCCTTGCGCGCATACGAAGCGTCGCGCATTCGCCGCGCGAACGAGATCGCCGAGGCCTCGCGGCGCGTCGGGATGATCGGACAAATCGAGAACCGGTGGGCGATCGCGGCACGAAACACATTCGTCAGACTGATCGGCGGCCGGCTGCAGGCGCGCGCGATGGCCAGGATGATTGGCACATAAGATCAGGCGCCAGGTGCTTGATCTTGCGTGCTAGGATCGTCGCCCTCCCCGAAGGAGCCGGCCATGGCCACCAACTGTGCGCCTGCGGTCTGTGAACCCGAACGTACGCAAGGCATCATCGCGCCGGCCGCCGCCGGCACTCATGTGCTCGTGACACTCAGAGGCCCGGGCGTGTTCGTGGGCTCGGAGTGCGTCAAGCAAGGCGGGACGACGAACCTCACGTTCGTGGTGCTCGACATCGACGGCCGCAACGTGACGAACATCTCGTACGCCGCCGCCGAAAACGGCGGGCTCACGCAGCAGAACCCGTTCGGCCTCGTGCTGCTGCACTCGCAGGCGCTGCGCAACCTGACGATCGGTTTTCCGACGCCGCTGCGCTACGAGAAAGAGCTCAAGCTTTCAGTTGTGGTCAATGAGCCGGGCGTGGTGCAGATACTTGCCAATGTGATCCATGGGAAGTAGGGATCAGGCACCAGGCGGAAGGGCAGGCACTAGGCACCAGCGAGTGCGCGCGAGCAATACTAGTGCCTGGTGCCTAACGCCCAGTGCCTGACAGCTTTTTTTCAGGAAAGAGCGTGACCTCAACATAGTTGCTCGTGTTGAAGTACGTCTTCGCCGCCTCTTGAACCATCGCGGGCGTGAGCGCGTTGTAGAGCGCGGGCAGGTTGAGGAAGTCTTTCAAGTCCTCGCCGACCTGGTACCGCGTGACGAGCTGGCCCAGCAGGTACGCGTTTGTCTTGCTGCGCGTCTCGAATTCGCGGATGAGGCCCGCGCGGACATCGCGCAGCTGCGCGTCGCTCACGCCCGAGGCCTTCACCGCGTCGACTTCCTGGAAGACGCGCTTGACGAGGTCGTTCGTCCGGTCCGGGTCGCACCCGAAGTCGATGACGACCGTGTACTGCTCGATCGGCGTCTTCGACGAGTTGTCGTTCGCCGTGACGCTGTAGGTACCGCCGAGCTGCTCGCGCAGCGCTTCGCGCAGCCGGCCCTCGAGGACGAGCGTCGCGGCGTGCAGAGCGACCCGGTGCGGCTGATCGAACTGGAACGGTCCGTTGAAGATGATCGCGGCCTCGCTCTTCGGCTCGAGCCCCTTCTCGACGCGCTTCTCGACGACGCCCGTGGGTGCGCGCATGCCGACGTCCTTCCACGTCTCCTTCCGGTGGAGCGACGGCAGGCTGCCGAGGTACCGCTCGGCCAGCGGCTTCATCGCCGCCAGGTCCATGCTGCCGACGAAGACGAACGTGAAGTCGCTCGCGTCGGCAAATCGATCGCGGTAGAACGCGAGCGACTTGTCGAGGTTCATCTCGTCGATGCGGTCGGCCGTGAGCGGCCGCGCCCGGAGGTGGTTCTGCGTGAGCGCCGACGTCAGCGCTTCGGCAAACGCGAAGCCCGGCTGCGCCTGCTGGGTCCCGATGAGCGCCTTCGTCTGCGACGTCAGCACCTTGAACGCCTCGGCATCGGCGCGCGGCGCGGTGAACGTGAGGTAGATCAGCTGGAAGAGCGTCTCGATGTCCTTCGGTGATCCGTTGCCCGTGAGGCCCTCTTCCGTTTCGCCGACGATCGGCCGCACGTTCGCGACCTTGCCGGTGAGCTGCTTCCGCAAATCGACAGCGTTGAATTTGCCCAGGCCGCCCGCGCTCACGACCTGCATCGCGGTCTGTGCCGGGATGTAGTCCGCATCGCTTGCGAGCGACGTCCCGCCCGGGCTGAACGCGCGAAACACGATCTCATCGTCTTTGAACGACGTCGGCTTGAGGATGACCTTGACGCCGTTCGACAGTTCCCACTCGGTGATGCCGTACGCGTCCTTCGTGGCGGTCCTGGCGACGGTTCCCGGCGTCGGCGGCGTCTCGACGAGCGGCGCCGTCGTCACGGCGTCGACGTACGCGGTGAGGTTCTTCGCCGACGCGGCCTTGATTACCGCCGCGAGCTTCGTCGCGTCCGGCACCGTCAGGCCCGGCTTCTCCGGCGCGTTCACGACGACAACGCGGTTCTTGTCGGAGGACCAGTTCCGGGCGAGCTTGTTGACCTCGGCGAGCGCGATCTCCGGCAGGAAGCGCTGGTGCAGCTGCGATTCGTAGACGATGCCGGGGATTGGCTCGCCGGTGGTGAAGTTCCGGATGAACTCTTCCGCGAACGCCTTCGACTCTTGCTGGTCTTTCTCGGTGACCGCGCGCTCGAAGGCCCGCTGGAGCAGCTGCTTCTGGCGCGTGAGTTCCGTCGCGGTGAAGCCGAAGCGCGCGACGCGATCGGTCTCGGTGAACAGGGCGTCGAGCCCTCTTTCGATGCCGTGTTCGTTGACGACCGCCGTGAGCGTGGTCGCCTCGCGGGTGCGCACGAACAGGCCGTTGCCGGCGCCGGCCGCGATGAACGGCGCGTCCGGCTTCTGCGACATCTCCGAATAGCGGCCCGACAGCATGCCGTAGTACAGCGTCTCGACGATTTGGTCCCGGTACGCGCCGACCGTCCGCTGATCGGGCGCCGGCTCCATGTCGTACACGCGCACGCTCGTCGCCGCGGCTTCCTTGTCGGTGGCGATCGTGTAGAGCGTGCCGGCGTGATCGGGTACGTTGTAGGTCGGGCGCGGCCGCGGGTTCGGCGGATTCTCCATCGCGGCGAAGTGCTTGCGCACGAGCGGCTCGACGGCCGCCTTGTCGAAGTCGCCGACCGCCACCACCGCCATCAGGTCCGGGCGGTACCAATCGTTGTAGAACTTCTTCAGCAGCGCGGGATCGAACTTCGCGATGTTGTCGGTGTCGCCGATCGGCAGCCGCTCCGCGTAGCGCGAGCCGGCGAGCAGCACCGGGAACTGCTTGTCGCTCATCCTCGCCGCCGCGCCGCGGCCGCGCCGCCACTCCTCGGTGATGACCTGACGCTCCTTGTCGATCACCGTCGGATCGAACACCACGTTGTGCGCCCAGTCCTCGAGGATCAGCATCGCCTTGTCCATGATGTCCGGCCGGTCGGTCGGAATCTGGAGCTGGTAGACCGTCTCATCGAACGTGGTGAAGGCGTTGATGCTCGGACCGAACTGCATCCCGATCGACTGCATGAACGCGATGATCTGCTGCCGCGGGTAGTGCTTGGTGCCGTTGAACGCCATGTGCTCGACGAAGTGCGCAAGCCCTTTCTGGTTGTCGTCCTCGAGCACGGATCCGGCGTTGACGACAAGCCGCAACTCCGCGCGCTTCTCCGGCTTGCGATTCGTCTTCAGGTAGTAGCGCAGGCCGTTCGGAAACTTGCCGACGGTGATCTGCGGATCGGTCGGCACCGGCTGATTGAGCCCGATGGTCTTCGCCGTCGAGGCGGCGGGCGCGGGCGCCTGCGGCGTCGTCGGCGTCTGCGCCGCGAGATACACCGCGGCGCCGCAAACTGCAGCGAACACAAGACCCTGAATGGGCGTACGGACTGTCATCGGGGTTCCTCACGGCCGATCGGCCGGGTGCCGGAAAGATCGATTATCCGCCCCCAAACTGAGGACGGTCAAGGCAGCCCTATACTGCGGTGATGTCAGAAATGTGGCTGGCCCTGGCGCTGGCCGGCGCGATGACGTTTTCGAACACCACGACGGCCGCGCTCGATCGATTCGACGCGAACGGCGTCGGCCTCTACTACAGCGTTCAGGGGACGGGCGAGCCCGTCGTGTTGCTGCACGGCCTCTACTCGAACAGCCGCCGCGCGTGGGAGCTGCCCGGCACGGTGATGCAGCTCGCCGCCGATCATCAAGTGATTACGCTCGATCTGCCGGGGCACGGCCAGTCGGACAAACCCGATCGCGCCGACGCCTACGGCACGGCGATGGTCGACGACGTCGTGCTGCTGCTCGATCACCTGAAGATCAAGAAAGCGCACATCGTCGGCTATTCGATGGGCGGAATGATCACGATGAAGCTGCTGACCACGCATCCGGACCGCGTGACGTCGGCCGTCGTCGGCGGCATGGGCTGGCTGCCTGAGGGAACGCTGCTCGCGGAGGTCTTCGGACGGCTGCAAGGCGGCGCGCGCGGGCAAACGCCTGCCGCGTGCGTGCAGAGCCTCGGCAAACTCGCGATCTCGCTCGACGCGCTCAAGGGCATCAAGGTGCCGACAACGATCATCGTCGGCAGTGAGGATCCCGTCCGGCAGCTGTTCGTCGAGCCGCTGCGCTCGGTCCGGCCGGATTGGCCCATCGTCGAGATTCCCGACGCCAATCATTCGCAGACGCCGCAGCGCCTGGAGTTCAAGCGCGCGATCGCCGACGCGCTGAAACGGCGTTTGACACATCAGCCCGCGGGCACTACGTTGCTCGTATGGCCACCAGCGGACTGGACGGCGTCGTTGCAGCATCCACAGAACTGAGCCTCGTCGACGGCGAGCGCGGCGAGCTCGTGATCGGCGGGTTTCGCGTCGACGAGCTGGCCGAGCACGCCACCTTCGAAGAGACGACGTGGCTGTTGTGGCACGGCGACCTGCCGTCGGCGGCACAGCTGGATCAGTTCCGGACCGAGCTCGCGGCCGAACGGACCATTCCCGAGACGACGCTTGGCGTGCTTCGCGCGTGCGCCGATCGCAAGGTCGATGCGATGGACGCCTTGCGGATGGCCGCGGGGACCATCTCGCTCCTCACCTCCGAAGCGCCCGGCATCGTCGCGCGCATGCCCACGATCGTCGCGGCCTATTCCCGCCTGAGGCAGGGCCAGGCGCCGATCGCGCCGCGGAGCGACCTCGGCCACGCGGCGAACTTCCTGTACATGCTGAATGGTGAGACGCCCGATCCGGAGCGCGTACGGGGTCTCGAGACGTACCTCAACACCGTGGTGGACCACGGGCTGAACGCCTCGACATTTACCGCGCGCGTCATCACGTCCACCGGATCGGACCTGGTCTCGGCCGTCGTCGGCGCGCTCGGGGCGCTGAAGGGGCCGCTGCACGGCGGCGCGCCGGGGCCGGCGCTCGACATGGTGTTCGAGATCGGCGACGCGTCGCGGGCCGAGGCCGTGCTGCGCAAGAAGATCGAGGCCGGGGAGAAGCTGATGTGCTTCGGGCACCGCGTGTACAAGGTGCGCGACCCGAGGGCCGACGTGCTGGCCAAAGCCGCCGAGCGGATGTACACGCGTGCAGGCGACATGTCGCTCTACACGCTCGCGCGCGCGGTGGAGGCGCAGGCGATCCGCCTGCTCGAGGAATACAAACCCGGCCGCCGGCTGCAGACGAACGTGGAGTTCTACACCGCGCTGCTCCTGCACGGGCTCGGGTTCGACGTCGATCTGTTCACGCCGACGTTCGCGGTGAGCCGCGTCAGCGGCTGGATCGCCCACGCCTTCGAGCAGCGGCGCGCCAACCGCATCATCCGTCCGCAGTCAGAGTACGTCGGGCCGCTCGGCAGAAAGTGGGTAGACCGCCGCTAGTCGACGCGGCCCAGGTACTTCTCCAGCCACTCCAGGACGTTCTTGATCATCTCCGGACGCGCGGCGGAGACGTCGTGCGGCGTGTCGAGCACCACGTGCTTCTTGGCGGCGGCGGGCGTGCCGACGAGATTGAAGAGCGGTGTCTGCGATGTGTCGAGCGGAAAGACGAAGTCGTAGCGTCCGTTGATCATCAACAGCGGCTTCGTCATGCGCGGCGCGAAGTCCACCTGGTCGGCGCCCTGCGCCGGCGGGTCCAGGAACAGTCCGCCGTCGAGCCAGATCATCACCTTGAAGCGATCCTCGACGGCGCCGACCATGACGCCCGCCGCGCTGCCCATGCTGACGCCGAGATAGCCGATCTTCGTCTTGTCCACGTCGGCCCGGTGTTCGAGGTAGTCGACGGCGCGCTCGGCATCCTTGACCTGCTGGATCAGCACGTCGCGTCCGCGCGACGCTGAAGGCAGCGTGTCGCCGCTGCGACGCGCGTCGTGGCTCAGCCGTTCGTAGGTGGCTTGATAGATCGGATAGATCACCACACGTCCGCTCTGGATCACGTAATCGACGAAGTTCATGTCGCCGAGCGTCTCGCTCGACGGTAAGTACTGGACACGCGCGCTCGGGAAAAAGACGACGGCCTGGTACGGCGGCTTCACGTGCTTCGGCACAAAGACAACAACCGGCAGCCGCGCGTGCTCGTACGCCGCGTTGATCGTCACCCGTTCCTCATGCCAGTCGGTTGTCTCGACGACCGGGCCCGCTTCGATGTCCAATGGTCGCCGCTCGTCCACGTAGAGGCTCTTGTAGGCCGAGAACACCGCATCACCGACCGGCTTCATCTCCGCGGCTTTCCGGCTGTACAGCGCGACCGGAGCGGCCGCGTTCGCCGGCACCTCGCCGTGGTTGACGACGAGCCTGAGGCCGTTGCCTTCCGATCGATCGAACGACGGCAGCGCTTCAGGCTCGTCGTAAATGTAGTCGGGCGATTTCCACGTGCCCCCGAGCACGATGTGCTCATTACCCGCGGGCGTCTGGTTCAGGCACCACTCGCGGACGTTGCCGGCCATATCGAACGTGCCGAACCGTCCGAGGCCCTTGAACTGGCCGGCCGGCGCGATGCCTGACTTCCCGAAATTGCTCGCGCGCGTGACGTACGAACCGGCGTCGGGGTCGCTGGCCTGAAACCATTGCGGCATCGTTGGCAGCGACTTGTTGACGAAAGCTGCGTAGGCGGCCGCCTCGTACCAGCTGATGCCGGACACGGGGTAGTCGCCGCGGCCTTCGGGAAAATGCCCGGCGTGCCACGTCGACGGTCCGGGACGGCCGGTCTCGTCGCGGAACGACGTCATCACCTCGGCCCACGCCACGGTCTTGCCGTCGCGAACGAAGGGCGCCTTCCAGTAGTTCTCGCGTTCGTAGCCGCCCTGGTCGACGAACGCCTGGTATTGCGAATTGGTGACCTCGAGGCGATCGAGATCGTACGTTGGAAGCTGGTACGGGCCGATCCAGCCGAGGAAGGCAATCATCGTGCCCCACTTCTCGGCGGGCACGCGCACCATGCCCGCCGGCACGTTCTCGACGTCGTCGAGGGCGAACTCCATCTTCCGCTCGAGCTCGCGCGCCAGTTCGAGCGGCGCCGCGCCGCTCTTCGTCAGGCGCCACCGGAAGTACCCGTCCGGCAGGCGCGCGTGATCGATCGGTGTCGTGCCCACCAGCCGCCACGCGTCGGATGCCGGCGCAAAGTAGTCCTGAATCTCGACCCTGACGCCGGCGGGCGTCGTCACGACCGCGACGTCCTCCGTAAGTTCTTTCGAGATCGACGCGAGCTCGGCGTCCTGCGGGAGGTACGACTGCGCGCGTTCGAGCAGCTGCGACGCGGCCAGGGGCCGTTCGTGCTTTCGCAGATCGGCGATCTGCGGGATCGCGGTCTCGCGCACCCACGCCCGTCGCTGCACGCGCAGGTAGAGCCATCCGCCGACGCCGACGATGAGCGCGAGCACGACGGCGACCGGCACGGCCCACCGCCAGGATCGCGCCGGCGGCGCGGCGGCGGGTGTTGAAAACGACGCTTCCACCCGCGCCAGATCGGCGGCCATTTCCGACGCCGACGAATATCGCGCCGCCGGATCCTTGACGAGCGCGCGATCGACGATCGCCGCCAGTTCGTCGGGCACGTCGGGCCGCAGCGTCCGCAGCGGGGCAGGCGTCCGTGCTTGAATCGCGCGCAGGACCGCCTCGGGCGTCTCGCTGTCGAACGGCCGTTTGCCGGAGAGCATTTCGTAAAGCACGGCGCCAAGGCTCCACACGTCCGTCCGCTGATCGACGCTGCCGCCCGAGGCCTGCTCTGGCGACATGTACAGCGGCGTGCCTTTGATCACGCCTTCCATCGTCGCCGTCGCGTCGGCAGGTTTCGCGAGGCCGAAGTCGATGATGCGCGCGATGCCGTCCGGCGAGACGATCACGTTGCTGGGCTTGACGTCGCGATGAAAGATGCCGCGTTCGTGCGCGCGCGCGAGTCCGCTCGCCACCTGGCGCGCCAGATGCACGGCCTCATGCACCGACAGGCCGCGGCGAATCCTGGCCTGCAGCGTCTGTCCCTCGTGGTACGCCATCGCGATGAACATCGCGCCGTCGGGCGCGACGTCGATGTCGTGGATCACGACGATGTTCGGGTGGTCGAGAGCGGAGGCCGCGCGGGCCTCCCGCACCATCTGACGCTTCAGCTCCGCGTCGTCGCGCAGGAACGCCGGCAGGAACTTGAGGGCAACCGTCCGATCGAGCTTCTCGTCATGGGCCTTGTAGACGACCCCCATGCCGCCTTCGCCGAGCTTTTCGAGGATGCGGTAGTGCAGGACCGTCGTGCCGACGAGTCCGACCCAGTTCGTGCCGGTGACCGTCTCCTCCGAGCCCGAAGCCTTCTTCGGTTGGTCCGGCATGTGTCGGCCCCGGTAGTCTACAGCCGCTTGCGGAACGTCTCTTGCCGTTTCACCCAGCCGTAGCCTTCCCGGCGATAGAACGCGTGCGCGCGCTCGCGCGTCACGTTGGTGCGGACGGTGATGGTGTCGCAGCCGCGGTCGCGGGCCCACGTCTCGCCGGCGCTGACCAGCGCCGCGCCGACGCCGCGCGATCGGCACGCCTCGTCGACGACGAGCCCGCTGATTTCGGCGTGGCCGTCCGTTTCGACGGTGCGAAAGACGTAGAGGCCGATCCAGCCGACAATCCGGCCGTCGAGCTCGGCGACGAAGATGCCGTACTGATCCGGATCCCGCATGCGATCGAGGCGCGCGCGGACGTCACGTCCGCTGCCCGGATAGCCCAGCTGACCCGCCAGCTCGGCGATCCGGACGTCATCGTGCGGCTGCCGCGACCGGATGCGCACGCCCGCAGTGCCGTTCATCGAGTCACCCTCCCGCCGTTGTTTCGCGCGAACAGCACGATCAGACTCCGGCTCGCCGCGTAGGCCGCCATTCCTCGGCGTTCGCCCTGCGATCGCAGGTACGTGTCGTTGACGGCCTCGCTCAGCGCGGCGGCGCGACCTTCGTACTGCCGCCAGAACGCCTGGATGAAGACGACGTCGCGTTCGACGCCCTTCGACCGCAGATCGACAAGCTGCCGCGCGCGCGGCAGATCGCGCCGCGCCAGTTCGCCAAGCAGCTGCTCCTGGCCGAACAGGTATCCCGAATAGTGCAGGTACGCATCGTCGCTCACGATGCAGGCGATGTAGCCGACGAAGTTCGCTTCGTCTTCGAGCGCGATGCCGCGCTGATGCGCCTTCTCGTGCGCGACGGCATGCGGCAGATCCGGCGCGGGCACCAGCCGGTTGTAGTTCGCCTCGCCCGTCCACGGAAAATAGAAGCCGCCAAGCCGGAGATGATTCATGAGCGGGCTGGTGAGGAGCGGCTTCGCGGGGCCACGGCCGTCCGCGACGCCAGGCTCCAGGCCGAGTCGCGCCGGCACGCGCGCGTACGCCGCTTCGAGCGCGGCATCGAGCGTCGCGGCCGTGCCGGAGCGTTCGCTCGGCCGGCCGAGATCGTCCGTGCCGAGCGCTTCGCGATACGCCTGATTCGTCGCGTCGATGAGCTGTGACGCGAGCGTCGCGATCTCATCCGTGTGCTGCCTCGCCTCGTCGTCGTTGGCCGGCCGGTCGATCGGCGTCCAGCCGAGTCGCGCGGCCAGCGGCGCCCGCGCGTAGTTCAGCCCCCACACCAGATAGAAGATTGAGAGGACGATCATCGCGGCCGTCGCCAGGCGCAGTCCGCCGGACAGCACGGCGTTGACGAACGATCGCTCTCGACGGACGAGGTGGACCGTCACGACGGCGACGGCGACGAGCGCGTAGGTCGCCAGCGAGGCGAGGATGATCTCCGCCAGGCTCAAGGGAAGGAGTCCCGTCGCCACGGACAGCGGCCGCGCGATTCCGGACGAGATCTGCCTCGCGTAGACGCTCTCGACGAACGCCGGCGATCGAGACAGCGCCCAGAACGCGGCGAGCACGATCGCGCACGCGAGCATCGTCAGCCCGCGGCGTCTGAGCCACAGCGGCCTGTCTCGGGAAAAGGACCTCGGGAGTCGTTTCAAGAGCAAAGGGAAACTTGAGTTTCCCACATCGCAAATATGCAAACTCAAGTTTCCGTTTGGCCTGGAAACGACTCCCGAGGTCCTTTCACTGGCGATCGATAGATCTCGGTTTCGTACACGATCGTCACGAAGCCGTTCGCGTCCGCGTACCGCGCGTGCAGTGCGCGCAACGTGTCGAGCAGCTGAACGCTGGCGTCGCCCGTCTTGGGAACGTACGACGCACTCCACGCACGGCCGATGAAGCCAGGCAGGTCGAGCCGCTGAACGTGCGGGAACGCCAGCCGTTCGGGCGCCGGAAAGCGTCCGCTTGCCGGCACAACGGACGGATCGAACGGCATCTGCTCATGCCCCGACTCGCCGCCGGCGTCGAGGATCGCCTTCCGGTAGCCGACAGTCAGCGGATCGGTGCGGCTGCGCCGGTTCCACATGATCGCGAGCCGGCCGCCGGGCTTGAGGACCCGCGCGAACTCCGCAAGCGCCTCCGGCGCCCGGAACCAATGGAACGCCTGCGCCGAAACGACGAGATCTACCGAGGCCGTTCGAAGCGCCACGGCTTCGGCGAGCGTCGCGATCCAGGTCACATGACGATGCGCCGCCGCGGCACGGCGCATGCTTTCGCCCGGCTCGCAGGCGATCACCCGCGCACCGCGATCCCCCAGCAATCGCGCGGAGATCCCGGTGCCGGCGCCGACGTCAGCCGCCGCGATCCGGTCCGCTGGTCCGAGACCGTCGAGGATCGCGTCGATGGCCGCTGCTGGATAGGTCGGGCGGTACTTGACGTAGTCGTCGGCGCGATCGTCAAAACGCGTGACCGTGTCCACGTCAGCCCCTTTTAGATCGCAATCACCGCGTTGGCCCACCCCGTTGGATCCGTGTCGGACTGAAACACGTGTTCGAGGGCGAGCACCGCCGAATCGCCCTCGCGCCGAATGCCAAACCGGTCGAGATTGCGTGTGGCGCGGCCGGAAATGTGGACGCCATCCTGCTGGTAGCGGGAATCGTGCTTCGTGCACTGGAAGCGATGGTCCTTCTCGACCCAGCGAACCGCAGCGTGCTCGTGCGGACAGCCGAGGGACATGCCGAAGACATGCCCCTGGTAGCGAACGAGAATCGTCTGCGCGACGTGATCGACATTCACGGAATCGACCGTGGGCATCGGGTACGTACGCTCTTCACCGCCGCCTGCGCCAACGATTTCCATCACCGGCAGTGCCCCGAGATCGGCGCCGACCAGCGCGCACGCCGCAAACGTCGCGACCGCGCAGCGGCCGCTCGATTGGAGAAACTCACGCCGGGATCGGCCGTTATCCGACATTGGGCAACGCGGCACCCGCGAGCGTGGTGAGTGACCAGAGAACCAGGCTGACGATCGCGCCGCGGCGCAGCCGCGACCAGGCGTTCGGCTGCCGCGCCCTCGCGGCGTGTTCCGCACGCGTGAGCATGACGCCATTTGCCACGAGAAGCGCGACGAGCACCATCTTGCTCCAGAACACCTTTGAATAGAGATAGGTGTCCCAGTCCGCCGCAAAGAGCAGCAGCCCGCTGAGCACAGCCACCGCGAGACCTGTGAGCACGACGCGATGCGCCAGCCGTTGTGCTTCGACCCGGCGAAGCCGCATCTCGTCGTTCTGGCTGAGCGCCGCAAGCATCGCCCGATCCTCCACGATCGCTGCGCCGCCGCCACCGACCAGACCGGCGATGTGCGCGAAGTTCAGCGTCGTCCGCAACACGGGCGAGTCGGAGTACCAAGCCGTCCACGTTGCCGCCGCGTGTGCCAACGTCCAGAGCATGTCAGTGCGGAAACAGCACGATTGCGTAACCGACGCTCGCGAGGGTAATGGACGTGAATGCCAGGTTCCGATGCAGACTGCGCGAGCTGTCGTACGCCGCCGGATCGCGAAAGTGATGACCGGGGCCGGTGACCGCTGTCGCAAAAAATCCAGCGTCGGCAGCCAACATCAGGATGCTGTGCGTCAGCCGGCGCCCGCGGCCGTTGGGATCGTGACGCGCCTCAGTGAGGTTCCAGACGCCAGTCACGGTATTCACGCCAAACAGCACGCCGATGCCCGTCGCAATCCACAGATGCGCGGTTCGCTTGCCGGACGTTGGCTCGTTGTACAGCGACTGGCCGACCACGCCTTCGGCGACGAAGAGCGGAATGGTCGCGAGGCTGGCGATCTTGTGAATCTTCAGTCTCGTCTGGTACCCCTCCGAATACTCGAACACCTGCGGCCGGGCTGCCGCCTGTCCTTCAACGAGATTCAGGTCTGGCGCCAGGGTCGCGACGTTCGGGATCGGGTCGGACGACTCGAGAAAAGTCACGTGCGCCATCCAACGTGGACTGGCGCCAGCCAGCGTGGGCGAAAGGATCTGGAAGGCTGCCACCACGATCGGAACGGCCGCCGCACGCATGAGGTCGTTGTACGCAAATGGTGTTCCAGTACGAACACCCGCCACTTGCGCGCTCGCCTTGCTGATCGGGGTCGCCGCCATTGTCACGCGCCCGTGACATTCGGGAATTTTTCAGGGCACTTATGACACGAGGAACAAATAGACCGCGCCGCACGCCAGGGTGCCGAGCGACAACAACAGCAACCCCACGGTCAGTCTCTTGTGAATGAAGAAGATCAGGACCAGACCAGTGAGCGACACGAGCACCATGACCGCCGCGGAGACATCGATGACGGTCGACCACGCCTTGCCCGTGTCCCGGCCCTTGTGCAGGTCATTGATGATTGCGACCGTGCCGAACCGGGACTCGTTCATTTCGTAGGCGCCAGTCTTGCGATCGATGAACGCGTCGGCTTCGTAGCCCGGTCCTTTGAACGACGCCGATACCTGGTCCTCGTCCGCGCGAAAGTCGCTGAGGTCAGCGTTGATATGGTGCGCGCTGCGCAGCGCGGAGACGATTCGGTCGCGCGCGAGATTCGGATCCGCAGACGACACGAGCGCCGCCGGCAACGTGCCGGTCAGCCGCGACGTCTTCGGCGCGCCGATGAGGGCCCCTTGATGATTGAGCGTCAGTCCCGTCGCCGCGAAGAACAACAGGATCGAAAAACTGACCATCGACAAATATGTGTGCAGGATCCGCGACCAGTGAGCCAGCGCACGTTTTGCCTGATGCGTGCGCGGGTTACTGGCCAATGCGGTGGTAGTCAAAGGACGCGGCCGCCACTTCCGTGCCGGGCGTGAGCTGCACTTTCTGCGGCGTGCCGGCGAACTTCATTTCCTGCTTCAGCAGCTGATACGTGCCGTGCTCGCGCGAGACCTCGAGGAACACGGTGTAGGTGCCGGCTTTGACGAGCTTGCCGTCGTTGTCCTTGCCGTCCCACTTCACGCTGTATTTTCCGGGTGCCCGGGTCGCCGATCCAACCGTTCGCACGATCGACGTCGTCTCCGACATGCTCCGCAGACGGTCGGCGCGGTACCACGCCTTCATCTCGGTGAGGTAGCGGTCCTCGTGATACCAGAGCGCGACGGTGCGGACCGGAAACCGATCCGCGTCCTCGATCCAGATCGCGACAAACGGCCGCTTCGCCGGTCCGCCCTGGACGGGGATTTCGAAGTTCACCGACACCTCCATCGAGGGATCCCACATGCCGGGCGTGGCCTGCTCTGCCACAGGCGCTTTGATGTTGCGCGGCGCCCAGGAGCCATTCGCTGAGCCCAGCGCGCGCCACCCTGGGCTGGTGATCGTGTCGCCGTCCTTTGTGACGAGCAAGTAGTCCACGTCGGGGATCGCCGCCGCCAGCCGCGCGGTTTCAGCCGGCGTCAGAATCGAAAAGGCGGTCGCCAGCGCGCCGGCATCGTCCGGATTCGGCGCGACCACGGTCGAGCTGATGATGTTGCCAGCCGGCTGACCGGTTCGCGGATCGACGATGTGCGAGTAGTGCACGCCGCCGATATCGAGGCCGCGCCGGTAATCGCCGCTCGTCGCGACCGCGCGATCGCGGACGACGATGTCCGCCATCGCCGGCGAATTTTCCGCATTGTCGCGCGGGTTGACGATCGCGATCGGTTCGGTGACGTCCCCGCGCGTCACGATGTCGCCGCCGACGTTCATGACGACGAAGCGGACTCCTTCGAGGCTCAGCGCGGCGTTGACGGCGTGATCGATGATGTAGCTCTTCGTGAACGAAGCCAGCACGAGCGGAGCATCGGAAACGTGGGTCGCCGTTCGCGCATCGCGGTCCAGCGTCCAGTGCGTCCGCCTGACAGTGCGCACGGCCGCGTCGAGCTCAGCCTCGGTCGGCACTCGCTGTTGGGCCGCGGCCGCGGTCCACGCGTTGATGACGGACTGCGCGGCCGGATCGATCGCGCCGTTCGTGCGCGCGCGCCACTGATCGAAGAGGTCGAGGACGTCGAAGAGCTCAGGCGACACACGAACGGCCTGCCCGTGCGTCGCCGCCCAACGGCTGAACTCGCTCGTGGCGTCCCAGGAACTGAGAATCCGTGATTCGCGTGCGATTTCGTCGAGCGCACGCTTCGTCGCGCGGTCCGCGACGTCCTGATTCGGCGCGCCGATCTTCAGCTCGAGCGACGTCCCGAGCACGTTGTCGTAGTCAACGACGAACGTGCGTACCGCGCTGCCGGACGCGGCTTGCAGCGAACAGACACTCACAGCGACCGCGACCGTTGTCACCCCACGCCACGTCATCGTGCGATCCTCACAGTCGTGCCGCCGCGGCCCCCGGCCGGACGCACCTCGTCTTCGGTAATCGACCCGCTGTTGTCGCGATCGAGCGCCTTGAGCGACGTCGCCGCCGTCGCGATCTCATCGGCCGAGATCCGGCCGTCGTGATTCGTGTCGAGCGCAGTGAACGCGACGTCTGCGGCGCCAGGGCCGCCTCGACCTCGTCCCCCTTCGGGCCCTCCGCCGCGCCGACCGCCGCCGCCCGGAGAACCGGCCGCTTGATCGGCCGCCAGCTTTTTCAACTCCGCCGCGTCGAGCACGGCGTTCTTGTCGGCGTCTCCGCGATCGAACATCCCTTGCAGGCGCTCCGGCACTTCTGACTTCTCGAGCTTGCCGTCGCCGTTCTTGTCGTAGGAGAGGAGCGTGGCAAGCAGCTCGTCGGCCGTCGGCCCCGGAATCGGCGGCACCTCGCCGTCCCCGCCGCGCCCTCGTTCGCCGCCACCGCGCTCGCCGCCGCGAGGACCGAACGTTACGCCTGCCTCGTCGCGCGTCAGCATTCCGTCACCGTTCTTGTCGAGCGTTTTCAACCGCGCGGGTGCGTTGGCCAGTTCCTCGGCGGAGATCGAGCCGTCTTGATTCGCGTCGATTACCGCGAGAATCGGACTCAGCCGCATCATCGGCATCGGCAGTTGGCCCTGCGGCGGTCCGCCGCCGCGCGGCTCTTGTGCCGTCACGATCGAGGCCGCAAGCGTTAGCGCGAGACCTGCGTGAATCATCAGTCGCATCCGGAGCACCCTCGCTTCTTGCAATTACGCCGCCGGCCCCCCCAGGCGTTCCAGCGAGTTTTTACCACGAACCCTGAACTCGAGCATCGTGAGCCCAAGCGCACAATTCCGCTCTTCCCCATGACGACGGTAGCAGTCGTGGTATAACGCCACCGGGAGCGCCTGCATGCGCGCTCCAGGAGATCTCGAATGTCCCGCTACAGCATGGTTTGCGCAGGATTCGTCGCGGTAGCTCTCGTTGCCCCTCACGCCCAGACACCCGCGCCTCAGGCGCCCGCGATGATGTCGAGCGTCGATGCCGCGCTGTTCAAAGGCCTGCAGTATCGACTCGTCGGGCCCTCGCGCGGCGGGCGCGTGACGACCGTGACGGGCGTGCCCTCGCAGCCCAAGACCTTTTATATGGGCGTCGCGAGCGGCGGACTCTTCCGCACGACCGACGCCGGCGCCACCTGGACGCCGATCACCGACGGCAAAGTGCCGGTCGGCTCGACGGGATCGGTCGCCGTCGCCGACTCCGATCCAAACGTCATCTACCTCGGCACCGGATCCGACGACGTGCGCAGCAACGTGTCGACCGGACGCGGGATCTACGTCACGACCGATGGCGGCGACACGTGGAAGTTCTGTCAGGGCACATACAACTTCGGCCAGATCGGCGCCGTGCGGATTCATCCGACCGATCCGAAGACCGTGTGGGTCGCGGCGCAAGGCGACACGTTCAAGGCGAACCCTGATCGCGGCGTTTTCAAGACGACCGACGGCGGCGCGACGTGGAAGAAAGTGCTGTTCGTGTCGGACACCATCGGTGCGATGGACGTCGAGGTCCAGCCCGGGAATCCGAGCGTCGTGTACGCGTGGATGTCCAGGCTCGAGCGCAAGCCCTGGACCATCATCAGCGGCGGTCCGGCCAGGGACGGCGCGGGCTTCTACAAGTCGACGGACGGCGGCGAGCACTTCACGAAAATCACGACCGGCCTGCCGAGCGAGCTCATCGGCAAGGCCAACATCGGCGTGAGCGCGGCGGATGCGAAGCGCGTGTACGCGTTCATCGAGGCGAAACCTGGCTCAGGCCTCTATCGATCGGACGATGCCGGCCAGACGTTCGCGTTCGTGGACTCGAAGCCCGCGAACACCGCGGCACAGATGATCTACCGGCCGTTCTACTACGACACGCTCGGCGTCGATCCCACCAACGCCGACGTCGTCTACACCGGCGCCGAAGGCTTCTGGAAATCGACGGACGGCGGCAAGAACTTCACGCCGCTGCGCACGCCGCACGGCGACAACCATGACATCTGGATCAGCCCGAAAGACGGCAACGTCATGGTGCAGTCGAATGACGGCGGCGCGAACGTGTCGAACGACGGCGGCCGCACGTGGTCCACGCTGATGAACCAGCCGACGGGCGAGTTCTACGGCGTGTGGCTCGACGAGCAATTCCCGTACAAGCTCTACGGCGCGCAGCAGGACGACGACACGGTCATCATCTCGATGAACGCGGCGCCGTACAACCTGGCCGATTGGCGGCGCGGGCCGGGGTGCGAGACGGGCCCGATCATGCCGTTCCCCGGCAAGCCCGACATCGTCTACGGGTCGTGCAAGGGTCAGTACGAGGTGCTGGATCTCAAGACCGATCAGTCCAAGCCCTACTGGGTTGGCGCGCAATCGCTCTACGGCAATCCGGCGAGCGATCTGATGTATCGCTTCCAGCGGGTGTCGCCGATGGCGACCTCGCCGCACGATCCGAACGTCCTCTATTACGGCTCGCAGTATCTGCATCGCACCCGCGACAAGGGCGTGACGTGGGAGAAGATCTCGCCCGACCTCACGGCGCATCCGGCGTGCTGCCAGGGCGTGAGCGGCGAGCCCATCACGCGCGACGTCACGGGCGAGGAGTTCTACAGCACGCTCTACGCGATCGCGGAATCACCGCTCGAGAAGGGCGTGATCTGGACGGGATCGAACGACGGACCGTTCTACGTCACGCGCGACGACGGCAAGAACTGGACGAACGTCACGCCGAAAGATCTGCCGGAGGGCGGGCGCGTGCAGTACATCGACGCGTCGCCGCACCGCAAAGGCTCGGCGTACTTCGCGGCCTATCGGTACCTGCTCGGCGATTACCAGCCGTACGCGTATCGCACGGACGACTACGGCAAGACGTGGACGCGCCTCACGACCGGTAAGAACGGCGTGCCCGCCGACTGGCCCACGCGCGTCGTGCGTGAAGATCCGAATCGCGAGGGCTTGCTCTACCTCGGGACCGAGTTCGGCATGTTCATCTCGTACGACAACGGCGCGCACTGGCAGTCGTTCCAGTTGAACTTGCCGGTGACGCCGATCACCGACCTCAAGATCCACCACAAGGATCTCGTCGTCTCGACGCAGGGACGCGCGTTCTGGATTCTCGACAACATCTCGGCCGTCGAACAAATGACGCCGCAGGTGACGCCGACCTCGCCGCATCTCTTCAAGCCGCGCGACGGCTATCGCACGCGTGTCAGCCCGAATCTGCTCGGGCCGACCGTTGAGTACTTCCTGCCGAGCGCGCCGTCCGGCCGCGTCACGCTCGACATCCTCGATGCCAAGGGCACGGTCGTGAGCTCGTACAACTCCGACGCGCCGGCCGGCGGCGGTGGTGGTCGCGGCGGCCGCGGTGGGCGTGGCGGCGGGGGA
>DATEGZ010000147.1:0-3624 GCA_035279905.1 Vicinamibacterales bacterium | reverse complement strand
CCTGCCGGACGTGACGACCGTGCCGCCGATGGCGATCCTCCTGGCGATTTCTGTACTTCTCGCGACGAGCGTTGCCGCCGTCCTCGTGCCGTCCTGGCGGGCGACGCGCGTGGATCCGCTGGCGGTCCTCCGGGGCTGACGCCGACCGGAAGGAATCACTGTGAAGAATTGACGTGGTGGCGGCGCCGGGCGCGAACGAGCCCGGTTTCATTGGCTCGAATCGCGGTTGTCCGCACGGTACACGCGTTGCAGTAGTGGCGGGTGGACGCCCGAAAGGGGAGTCAGCCATGACCGCCGCGCGCCGCCCGCTCCCAGGCTTGCTCATCGCTTTTGCCATCGCGGCCGCAACGACCGTTGTCGCGGCCGGCGCGCACGATTCGGTCCGCATGACCGCCGCGACCAATCTCACCCTACGTCAAACGCCGAACGCGGACGCGACGGTCCTGGCCTACCTCCCGATCGGGACGGAAGTCACGGAAGCCGGTCCGGGCGGGATGGACAAAACGTGGCTGCGTGTGCGGCTCGCCGACAATCGCGAGGGCTGGCTGCTCGCGAATCTCACGCGCGTCGTCGAACCGGGACGCCGGACGGCGACCGTCGAAGGCATCGTGATCGATCGTCTGGGCCGACGCGGCGACGGCCCGCCGGCGGCGATCGAGCTCGCCGATTTCATCGAGCGCGAAGCCTCGTCGGTGAGCGAGCCGCAGACGTCCGCGCGCTTCGATCTCTACCGGCTGCGCGCGGTCTCGTGCGTGCTGACGACGATCCGCCTCAACCTCGGCAAGCGCGACCCGTATCTTTCGTGGCTCGATCGGCACAAGGCGCTCATCGCGTACGACGAGCCCGGCGGCCGCTGGATTCTCTCGAACGCAGCGATCTGGCAGATCCACGATCAACACCCGGACGCGGCCGCGGCCGACGAGATCGCGTGGCTCGGGGCGACGAACGGCCTCGCCGGCGAGTGCGGCGGCAAGCTCGTCTGCTACGTGGACACGCTCAACAAGTTGCACGGCGAATACCTGCGGCGCCATCCGGCGGGCCGTCACGCCGACGAGGCGGTCGCGAAGATCAAGGAAGTCGCGATGCAGCTCACCGCTCCCGGGACCGGGCACCCGCTGTATGTCTTCGACAGGTCGCGCGACTGCGGGCCGATGATGAAAGCGGTGGACGGGCTGAGCGCCGCGGTTGCTGCATCCACGGCGGCGGGGAAAGCGGAAACCGTGCAGAGCGTGAACGGCCTCAAAGCAGGCTGCAAGTAGTCACGGCTCACCAGGCGTAGCCGAGCTTCAGCAACAGACCGTGGTTGTCCTCAATGCCTTGCGCGTACTCGAGGCTTGCCAGCATGTGTTTGTCCGGCATGATGATGAACTGAAGCCCGGCGCCAACCATCGGGTACGTCTGCCGGTCCAGCGGCGTGGGGCTCGTGCCGTATAAGCCTGCCAGTCCCGCGAACAGCGTGGCGCCCAGACGCCGACCGAACAACAGACGCTCCTCCACCTCGAACGACGACATGTACGGCGCCAGGTACTGGCCGAACTTGTAGCCACGCAGGACGACCGTCGCCTGCGCGCCCGCCGGCGCCTCGTGCGTCAGCCAGTTGAACTGACGAAACGCGAGGACGTGCGCCTTGCCGTGCCGCACGAAGTACTTGGCGTCCACGCGATAGGCGTCGAATGAGTTCGCTCCGCCGAGCGCCTCGCGGTACGCGAGGTTGTTGACGTTCGCATACCAGCCGCCGGTCGGCATGTCGAGGTTGTCGCGGGAATCGTGCATGACCACGGCGCCGAGCGCCGCCGACGCGAATCCGCGAACGCCCAACGTTTCGAGCACGAGCTCGTCCTCCGGGTTGGCGCCGAGCACCTGGTAGTTCGCCGCGTTGCCCTGCGCGCCGACAAACCAGTCGCCGCCCACGCGGTACAGATACCGGGCGGCCACGGACTTGAGGTTGTCGTCGGTCTGGAGCGGCTGTCCCGTGCCGAGGTAGTCCTGATAGTCGTTCTTGATCGCTCCGAACGCGGCAATGGCGATCACGCGCTGATGGTCCGCGCGGAACGAGGTGCGTGCGAACGCGGCCGCAATGCTCGACTTGGTCGTCGTGTATTGATACATCGCGCCGAAAATCGACACGCGGCTGTCCGGATCGAACTTCGTGACGTAGGCGCCGAGCACGCCGAACGACGTGCCGAGCTTGGGGCTGGACGAGACGAGCGGCACGGCCATCCACGAACGTTGATCTTCAGCGGGCGCCTGCCGGGCAAACGCCGGTGGAGCGGCGACTGCGGCCGTGATCACGACCGCAGCGATCGTCGAGACCTGCATGCGCCACGATAGCATCAGAAAAGCCGGCGATTCTCCTCGTGCTCTTCCGTTTCCTGCCCGGCGATGTTGTGGACGCCCGCGCCCAGGAGTCGAACGGGCCGGCTGGCGGCCTCCGTCTTGCTCAACAACGCGACCGCTCGTCTGGCGATCTCGTCCGGATCGCTCGTCGCGATCCGCGTGTCCGATCGCGTGACCGTCGTGAAATCGCTGTAGCGGACTTTGATCGTCACCGTGCGCGCGACGAGCCCGTGCCGCTGCAGCCATTTCGCGTTGTCGCGCGCCATGCCGTCGATCTCCTCGCGCATGCGATCGAGGTCGGTCAGATCGTGCGCGTACGTGCATTCCGACGAGGACGACTTGGACGCGCGGTTGGGCTCGACCGGCCGGTCGTCCTCCCCGTGCGCAAGCTTGACGAGCCAGTCGGCCCAGCTGCCGACCGCCGCGTGCAGCACCGCGGGATCCGCGGTGCGCACGTCGATGAGCTTGTCGATGCCGCGCTCGCGCAGCCGTTTCGCCGTGACCGGGCCGACGCCCCACAGCGCGTCCACCGGCAGTCCGTGCAGGAACGACTCGACGCGCTCTGGCGCGATCACCGTCAGGCCGTCCGGCTTGCGCCACGCAGACGCGATCTTCGCGAGAAACTTGTTCGGCGCGACACCCGCCGACGCGGTGAGGTTCGTCGACTCGCGGATGAGCGTCTTGATCTTCCTGGCGACCGTGACGCCGAGCGGCTCGCCCCACGCGTTCTCCGTGACGTCGAGGTAGGCTTCGTCGAGCGACAGCGGCTCGACGAGCGGCGTCACCGATCGATAGATCGCGAACACCTGCTGCGAGACCGCGCGGTACTTGGCGAAGTCGGGCGGGACGATCGCCAGATCGGGGCAGAGCCGGACGGCGCGCGACATGGGAATCGCGGATCGCACGCCGAACTTCCGGGCCTCGTAGCTGGCGGCGGCGACGACCCCGCGCGACTCCGGGCGGCCACCTACGGCGACCGGCCGGCCCGCGAGTTCCGGCCGATCGCGCTGCTCGACCGACGCGTAGAACGCGTCCATGTCGACGTGCAGGATCGAGCGTGGCGCGGTCACGAAGTCCGCCCGCTCAGAGCGTGAGCGCCGTGTACGCGAGCAGGCCGACCGCCGTCAGCGCCATGAAGAAGACGTAGCCCACCCCGAGCAGCGAGTACTTCAGCAGCGTCAGCAATCGTCCCTGGCCGTAGACGCCGCGCATGGCCCGGTAGAGGTACCAGGGCAGGTAGAAGACCAGCGCCACGGTCAGCGCGCCCTCGACGAAGCGCAGCCCGGC
>DATEGZ010000146.1:0-5245 GCA_035279905.1 Vicinamibacterales bacterium | reverse complement strand
TTGTCCATTCTGTGGAAAAAAGCCCCGTCCCCTTACAATCCCCCCATGACTCGACGCCTTGCGGTGATCGTGATCTTTGTCTTCGTCGCGGCGGGGCTCGGGGCGCGCGCGGCGCAGCCGCGCGTCACCTCGCCCAGCCAGCAGTTCGGACACAACTTCGGCGACGACTACTTCCTCGCCAACTACCAGCAGATCTCTGACTACTGGAAGAAGCTGGCGACTGAATCGGATCGCATCACGGTCGGCTCGATCGGCCCGACCGCCGGCGGCCGGCAGCAGCTGATGGCGATCGTGACCTCGCCCGCCAACCACAAGAAGCTCGCGCGGTACCAGGAGATCTCGCGCCGTCTGGCGCTCGCAGACGGCCTCACCGACGACGCGGCCCGCGCCCTCGCGCGCGAAGGCAAGGCCGTCGTCTGGATCGACGGCGGCCTGCACGCCACCGAAACGCTCGGCGCGCAGCAGCTCGGCGAGATGGTCTACCAGATGGTCAGCCGCACCGACGACGAGACAATGCGGATCCTCGACGACGTCGTGATCCTGTTCGTGCACGCGAATCCCGACGGCAACGATCTCGTCGCGAACTGGTACATGCGTGCCGCCGATCCGCTCGAGCGCACGCTCAACGGACTGCCCGAGCTGTACCAGAAGTACATCGGCCACGACAACAACCGCGACTTCTTCGCGTCGACGCAGCCTGAGACCGAGAACATCAACCGCGTGCTCTACCGCGAGTGGTTCCCGCAAATCCTCTACAACCACCACCAGAGCGGGCCGGCCGGCACCGTCCTCTACTCGCCGCCGCTGCGCGATCCGTTCAACTACAACGAAGACCCGCTCGTCGTGCTCGGCATCGAACAGATCGGCAACGCGCTGCATACGCGGCTCGCGGCCGAAGGCAAGCCCGGCGCGACGATGCGATCCGGCGGGCCGTACGATGGCTGGTGGAACGGCGGAATTCGGAACACAGCCGCGTTCCACAACACGATCGCGATCCTCACCGAGATGATCGGCAGCCCCACGCCGATGCGCATCCCGCTCGTGATGGATCGCCAACTGCCGACGAGCGACATCGCGTATCCGATCGCGCCGCAGGAATGGCACTTCCGGCAGTCGATCGACTACTCGGTTTCGTGCAACCGCGCGATTCTCGACATCGCGTCGCGCATGAAAGAGAACTTCCTCTACAACCGGTACGTGATGGGCAAGCACTCGATCGAGCGGGGCAGCACGGACACGTGGACGCCGCGCCCGCATCGATTCGCGGCCGTGCAGGCGCAGGTGGCGGCGGCCGCTCCTTCGGCAGGCTCAGGGCAAGCGGGCGTGGGCGGGCGCGGCGGCCGCGGCGGCGGTAACGACGACGCGCTGTGGGCGGCGCTGCACAAGCCGGCCGATCGCGATCCGCGCGCGTTCGTGATTCCGGCGAGCCAGCCGGATTTCCCGACGGCGACGAAGTTCGTCAACGCGCTGCTCGAGACCGGCATCACGGTCGAGCGCGCGACGCGCGAGTTCTCCGCGCAAGGCAAGTCCTATCCCGCGGGCTCGTACGTCGTCTTCACCGCGCAGGCGTTCCGCCCGCACGTCATGGACATGTTCGAGCCGCAGGATCACCCGGACAATTTCCCCGTGCCGGGCGGCCCGCCGCAGCGGCCGTACGACAACGCGGGCTGGACGCTCGCGTATCAGATGGGCATCGAGTTCGATCGGATTCTCGACGGATTCACCGGCCCCTTCGAGGCCATCCCGGATTGGAACCTCAAAGCGCCTGCGGGACGGTTTCAAGCGGTCACGACAGGCAACTACGGCTACGCCGCGCGGCTGCAGCAGCTCGACTCCTTCGTCGCCGTGAACCGCCTGCTCGCGGCGGGCATTGCCGTGACACGCGGGCCGGATACCTTCGTCATCCCGGCCACGACGGCGTCAACACCGCTGGTTCAGAAAGTCGCGACTGAGCGCGGAGTGAACTTCACCAATGTCAACGGGGCCCCGGCGCCGGGCTTCTCGCTCGCCAAGCGCCGCATCGGGCTCTGGGATCAGTACGGCGGCTCGATCGACGCCGGCTGGGCGCGCTGGATTCTCGAGCAGTTCGAGTTCCCGTTCGCGCGCGTCTTCGCGCCCGAGCTCGACGCCGGCAATCTCAACGCGAAGTACGACACGCTGATCTTCGTCGGCGGCGCGATCCCCGGTGGAGGCGGCGGGGGACGGGGTGGCCGCGGCGGCGGCGGAGGCGCCGGCGGAGGAGCCGGGCCGGCCAACATCCCCGCGCAGTATCGCGATCAGATCGGGTCCGTGTCCGTCGATCGCACGCTGCCGCAGCTGCAGCAGTTCATCGAGAACGGCGGCACCGTGATCGCCATCGGTACGTCGGCGACCAACCTCGCGGCGTTCCTCAAGCTCCCGATCGCCGACCATCTCGTCGAGAACGGCCAGGCGTTGCCGGTGACGAAGTTCTACGCGCCGGGATCGGTCCTGCGTGCGCATGTCGACACGACGAGCCCGGTCGCGGCGGGAATGAAAGCCGACACCGATGTGTTCTTCGACAACAGCCCGGTGTGGACGCTCGGCCCCGACGCGGCGGCGCGCGGCGTCAAGCCCGTCGCGTGGTTTGATTCCAAGACGCCGCTGCGCAGCGGCTGGGCGTGGGGCCAGGCCTACCTCGACGGCGGCGTGATCGCGGTCGATGCGACCGTCGGCAAGGGCCGGTTGCTGATGTTCGGCGCGGACATTCTCCAGCGCGCGCAGCCGTACGGGACGTTCAAGTTTCTTTTTAACGGGATCTACTTGAAGTAATGGGGTTCCCCGGGGTTCCTCGGGGTTCCCGGGGGTTCCTTGAGGTTCGTTGAGGCGGAGGTGATCGTGAACAGGACTGTCGTCGCTCTCGTTGCTGCGGGTGTCGCCATCAGTGCCGGCGCCGCGGCTTGGCAGGTTGCTGAGCCCGTTGACGCCGCCATCAACGCGAAGATCCGCGACGAGGCGTTGAACCGATCGCAGGTCGCGCCGATCTTCAACATGCTCGTCGACACGATCGGGCCGCGACTGACCGCGTCGCCCGCGCACAAGCGCGCCGCGGAGTTCATGCGCGACACCGCCACGAAGTACGGCCTGACCAACGCGCGCCTCGAGCCCTTCGAGTTCGGCCGCGGGTGGGAGCTCGACAAGCTGACGATCGAAATGATCGAGCCGCGCTACATGCCGCTCCTCGGCTACGCCGAAGCGTGGAGTCCGAAGACGAGCGGCGAGCTCGTCGTGCCCGCCGTGTCCATCGCCGGCAAGTCCGCCGACGACGTCCGCGCGATGTCCGCACAGCTGAAGGGCGCGGCGATCCTGCAGTCGGCGATCGTGACGAACTTCATCGCGGCCGATCGCCGCGATCCGATGTTGCCCCCGCTGCCCGCCGCGCCACCCGCAGGTGGGCGCGGCAGAGGGGCCGGCGGAATCACACCGAAAGATCTGCAGGACGCGGGCGCGGTCGTCCTGCTCAGACCCAGCCGCGGGATGCAGGGCACCGTCTTCGTCGCGGCCGCCAATCGCGAGAGCACGACCGACCAGCTCCCGAAGATCGTGCTCGCCGGCGAGCATTACAATCTCGTCAGCCGCCTGCTGCAGCAGAACATATCGGTGAAGCTTCGAGTGAATCTGCAATCGAGATTTCTCGAAGATCGCCAAACCTACAATGTTCTGGCCGAAATCCCTGGCACCGATCCTGCACTGAAATCTCAGATTGTCATGATGGGCGCGCACCTCGACTCCTGGCACGCGGGTACGGGTGCGACCGACAACGCCGACGGCGCGGTCGTCGCGCTCGAAGCGTTCCGCATTCTCAAAACGATCGGCGCTCAGCCCAAGCGCACGCTGCGTCTCGCGATCTGGAGCGGCGAGGAAGAAGGCCTGCTCGGATCGAAGGCGTACGTCCGCGATCACCTCGACGGCGACGCGCACAAGGCCGGGCGCGATCAGATGGACGTGTACTTCAACATGGATCCCGGCAAGGGCAAGATCTACGGCTGGTATCTCGAGAACAACGAAGCGGTCCGGCCGATCTTCGACGCGTGGCTCGCGCCGTTCAAGGATCTCGGCGCCGTCCGCAACGTGCCGCAGGGCATCGGCAGCACCGATCACCTGAGCTTCATCGCGGCGGGCGTGCCGGGCTTCAATCCGATTCAGGACTACGTGGACTACGACATTCGCCTGCACCACACGAACGCGGACACCTCCGAGCGCGTGGACCTGCAGGACCTCAGACAGAACGCCGTGATCATCGCGTCGTTCCTCTATCACGCGGCGAATCGCGCCGAGATGATTCCCACAACGATACGCAAATGATGCGACGCGACGATCCTTCGATCCTGCTTGCGGCGGGCGACGCCGGCATGACGCTGCTCGAGCTGCTGCTCGTGGTGGCGATCATCCTCATCATCGCGGCGGTGGCCACGCCGCGGCTGCTGCGCGCGCGCACGACCGCGAACGAGACCGCGGCGATCGGCATCATGCGCGCGATCTCGACCGCCGAAGATCTGTACTCGAAGGCGTGCGCCTCCGGCGGCGGGTTTGCCATCGACCTGACGACGCTCGGCGTCCCGCCTCCGGGCACCAACGCTCCGTTTCTGTCGCCCGCGATGACGATCTCGGCGACGCCTCAGCAGGACGGCTACACGTTTGCGCTCGCCGCGGGGCAGAACGCCGTCATCGGCGCGCCCGACTGCAACGGCACGCCCGCCGCCTCAACGTTCTACGCGACGGCGACGCCGCTGACGCTCGGCACGTCGGGCACGCGCGCGTTCGCCATCAATCCGTCCCACACGATTTGGCAGCTGGTTGGGCAGAACCCACCGACCGAGCCGTTCGCCAACCCCTCCACACCGGTTCAGTAGCACGGGCGCCCGGCCGCCGGACCGCGTGTAGCGCTTCAGCCTCCTCGGGCGTCTAATAAAGCTAGCCAGCGCCTGGGAGGCTCCATGCGTCGTTTCATACTCTCGGGCAGCATTCCACTCGTCCTCGGTGTCGCCCTCACCGCGGCCGTCGAAGCCAGACAGACTCCCGCGCAAACGCCAGCACCCGCGCCGGCGCCAGCACCCGCACCGATCACCCCCGAGCAGGCTGCGGCGAGGCTCTCGGCGCAGTGGAAGCTCAACAAGGATCTCAGCAGCCTGCCCGACATGTCGGCGGCCGGCCAGCAGCCCGGCGGGCGGAGCGGTGGCGGGGGCGGCGGGCGCGGTGGTTACGGCGGCGGGCGTGGCGGATACGG
>DATEGZ010000145.1:0-42388 GCA_035279905.1 Vicinamibacterales bacterium | reverse complement strand
CGCACCGCCCACCGGTTGGGGCCCGAGGTTTGCGGTCGGCGGGTCGGCCCGCAGATTCCAGGCCACGTGATTGATCCCGCGCGCCGCGGAGCCCTGCAGCGTGCGCACGTGATTGCCGTACACATCGCTGATCTCGATCTGCGCCTGGCCGCTCGCCTGCGCGCGCAGGTAATAGTTGATGCCCGCGTCGAAATCCCGGTTCGGCGCGAAGTGCTCGCCGGCGCCGTACCACGCCTGCACCGTGTGGCCGACGATCTGGTGCGCCGGTGCGATCGGCGCGAGCGCGGCGTCGCTCGAGAGCGTCTCCGCCGACAGCAGCTGCAGCGGGCCCACGTCGTCGAGAATCCAGATGCCTCGTCCGTGCGTGCCGACGACGAGCGAGTTGTCACGCGGGTGGATCACGAGGTCGTCGGACGGCACCGCCGGAAAATTCGTCGTGAGCGAGAGCGGTATCCACGTCCGGCCGTTGTCGGTCGAGAAGTGCACGCCCCTCTCGTGCGCGAGCACGAGGAAATGCGGATCGGACGGATGTTCGCGAATCCGGTTGACGCCCGTCTCCGGCAGGCCGGAAGCGATCGCGCGCCACGTCTGGCCGAAGTCGTCGCTCACGTACACGTACGCGCGGTAGTCGTCGCTGTAGTGGCCGTCGAACGTCGCATACACGCGCCCGGGCGCGTAGCGTGACGGCAGCACGGTGCTGCAGTACGTGTATTGCGGCAAGCCCGGAATCTTCGACGTCACGTTCGTCCAGGTCTTGCCGCCGTCCTTCGTCACCTGCACGGTGCCGTCCTGCGCGCCCGTGTAGATCACCTGCGCATCGAGCGGCGACTCGCCGATCGACGTGAGCGAGGCGAACGGCGACGTCCCGTCGTTGCGCGAGAGCGCGCCAGGCGGCACCGGCGCGCCCATGATCGGCAACGTCCCCGGATCGATCCCCGTCGTCAAATCCGGGCTGATCGCCGTGAACGTCGCGCCGTGGTCCACCGATCGATGGAGCTGCTGCGAGCCCACGTAGACGACCGCGGGATTGAAGCGCGAGACTTCGATCGGCGTGTCCCAGTTGAACCGAAGAGCGGCCGCGGCGTCGCCGCCGCCCGCGGCTCCGCGTCCGCCGCCTGGCCGCGCGGACGTCCGCTCGAGCGTCGTCAGATTCACGCGCGAGATGTTGCCGTTCTGCGACTCCGCGTACGCGAAGTTCTCGTCGCTCCGATCGAATTTCACGTAGAAGCCGTCGCCGCCACCGATGTTCCACGAGTCACGGTTCGCAATGCCGTTGCGATCGCGGACCGAGCTCGGCAGGCACCACTCGCCGTTGTCCTGCAGGCCGCCGCACACGGTGAACGGGACTTTGTTGTCCACGTCGATCTCGTAGAACTGCGCGAGCGGGATGTTGTTCCGAAAATCCCACGACAGTCCGCGATCCCAGGAGATCGACACGCCGCCATCGCCACCGATGATCAGGTGCGCCGGATCGGCGGGATCGACCCACAGCGCGTGATCTTCACCGTGAATCAGGCTCTGGCCCGGTGAGTTCGCGAAGATGTCCTTGAACGTCTTGCCGCCGTCGTCCGACACGTAGAAGCCGCGATTCGAGCCGAGCTCGTACAGCCGCTTCTGGTCCTTCGGGTCCACGCGAATCTGCGAGTAGTAATTCGGCCGCGTGTTGAGCGGCGACAGGTGCTCCCAGTGCTCGCCGCCATCGACGCTGCGATAGAGACCCGCCTCGCCTGCGGCTGCGGGTTGCGCCGCTTCCGCGCCACCGGCAGCGCCTGCTCCGCCCGCGCCGCGACCCGCGCCTCGTCCGCCGCCGCCGCCGGCCGATGCCTCGACAATCGCGTATACGATCGCCGCCTCTCCCTTGCGCTCGCCCTTGTAGATGTCCATGCCGATGCGGCCCATGTCGCCCTTCGGCAGCCCGTTCGACAACTTCCGCCACGTGTTGCCGGCGTCGGTCGACTTGTAGATCCCGCTGCCGGGCCCGCCGCCGTTGAAGCCCCACGACTTCCGCTCGTGCTGGTACATCGACGCGTACAACACCTTCGGATTACCCGGCTCAATGACGATGTCGTTGGCGCCGGTGTTGTCGTTGACGAAGAGCGTCTTCTTCCAGGTCGCGCCGCCGTCAGTCGTCTTGAACACGCCGCGATCGGCGTTCGGTCCCCACAAGTGGCCGGCGGCCGCGACGAACACGACGTCCGGGTTGGCGGGATCGATCACGATGCGGTTGATCGAGCGCGTGTCCTTGAGGCCCATCGACGTCCACGTCTTGCCGGCATCGGTGGACTTGTAGACGCCGTCGCCCCAGGACGAGCTCTGCCGCGTGTTCGCTTCGCCCGTCCCCGCCCACACGACGTCGGGCTTCGATTTGGCGACGGCGATCGCGCCGATCGACATCATCGCGTCCATGCGATCGAAGACCGGCGTCCACGAGACGCCGCCGTTGACGCTCTTGAAGATGCCGCCGCTCGCCGCCGCGACGTACACCGCGTCCGGCTGGCCGGCGGCACGTCCCACCGCGAAATCGTCGACGCGCCCGCCGACACTGGTCGGGCCGATCTCGCGGAACTTCACGCCCGCGAGCCAGGCGGCGTCGACACCCGCCGGCGTCTGTCCGCCGAGCGGCACCGCCAGCGCCGTGGCCAGGGCGAGAATACTGAGCTGCAGCGGCATCCGTGGGCGCATCGGCATCTCCTGTCGTGGATCGTATGCGCGGCGAGTATAGTCGATGGAGTCCACCCATGAAGTTCGTCGTCATCGCGCTCGTCGCCTCAGTCGGAGCCGCGCCGGCGACGGCCCAACAGACGTCCGCTCCCCGGCCGGGTGTGGTGATCACCAACCCGCCGTCTCCGCCTCCGGGCGCGATGGCGATTCCTCCGCTGTCACCTGACGCGCAGCGGCTGGTCGATCAGTGGAAGCTGGACCACGCGTCGATCATCGAGCAGCTGCGCGCGTTGCAGCTCGCGTATCGTGACGCCGGCCGCGCCGAAGATGCCGCGGCGATTGCCGCGAACGTCCGCGCACTGCAGCAGCGCATTCCGCCGGTGTCGCCGACGCTCACCGCCGACCTGGTCAACGATGGGTTGCCCGGTCGCGACGAGCCCGTCCGCATGGCGCTCTTCCGCGATCGCGCCGGCGAGACGCTGAGCTTCTCGATTCGCGGCCGCGACGATCAGCCGGTGTGGGGCACGAAGGTCTACACCGACGACTCCGCGCTCGAGACCGCGGCCGTGCACGCCGGCGTGCTTCGTCCCGGCCAGCGCGGCATCGTCAAGGTTCGCGTGCTGCCCGGACAAGATCATTACGACGGCACGAAGCAGCATGACGTCGACAGCACGGCGTTCGGCCGGCATCCGGGTAGCTTCCAGTTCATGGGCGTGTCGATCTCGCGTCCCGTCCGGACGAACCAGCTCTCGTCGTACCGCGATCTCGTCGGCCAGTCGATCGTGCTGCCGGTCGTCGGATCCGCGAAGGGCAGCGTCTGGGGCTCGGACGTCTACACGGATGACTCGTCGGTCGGCGCGGCGGCAGTCCACGCCGGCCTCGTGAGCGTCGGGGATTTCGCGTTCGTCAAGGTGACGCTGCTGCCGGGCCAGGCGCGGTACGAGGGCACCGCGCGCAACGGCGTCACGAGCGAGACGTACGAGCAGTGGGAGGGCAGCTTCCGTCTCGAGCCGGCGGCGCCGCCCTGGATCGTGCAATTGCCCGGCGGCGAGGATGCCTCGCGCCTGGTGGAATTGAGTGGGTTGCGTACGCGGACGGGCACGAGCTTCGTCGTGCAGGTCGTCGGCGTCGCGAGCGGATCCGTCTGGGGATCCGGCACGTACACGGACGACTCGTCGATTGCCGCGGCGGCCGTCCACGCCGGCCTGCTGAAGCCGGGCGAGACCGGCATGATTCGCGTGACGACGGCCGCCGGTCAGGCGGCGTACGTCGCGTCCGAACAGAACGGCATCAAGAGCCAGGCGTACGGGCCGTTCGAGGGCAGCTTCCGTCTCGAACGCGTGAAGTAGCGGGCGCTTACTTCAGCTTGCCGTCGAGCTCGAGGTAGACGCGACGGATCGCCGTCGCGCCCTGGCTTTCTCTCAACGACCACGTCTCGAGATCGCCGAACTTCGCTTGCGTGGCCGCGGCGTCCGCGTCGAGGCCGGCCGCGCGCAGGCGCTTCGCTTCGGCAATGACCTGGACGATCGCTTTCCGGAACGTCTCGAGCTCTTCCTTGAGGATCGCCGGCGACTCGACGAAGCCGTGGCCCGGCACGTACACGTTCACGTCCATCGCCTGCGCTTTCGCGATCGCGCCGACCCACTCGGACGGATACGCGGACCGCATCGCCGGAAAGATGCGGTTGAGATAGATCTCGCTCATGAACAGGATCTTTTCCTTCGGCAGATAGAGCGCGAGATCGCCGCCGGTGTGCGCGCGGCCGAGGAAGCGAATCTCGATATCGGTCTCGCCGAACCGGAAGGCGATGCGATCCGGCACGAGCTCGGCGTCGGGAATCTTCAGAATCGCCTGCGACGTCGGATGGATGTAGTACTTGACGCCGGCCGGAAACGCCTTGTTGCCGGCCGTGTGGTCGCCGTGATCCGATCCAACCACGACGCGCGTGATCGGCCGCGGCGTCACCTTCGCGATCTCGTCGACCATCCGCTGCGTTTCAGCGACGCTGCCCTGCCCGTCCGCCACCAGCACGCCGGCCGTGGTGACGACGAAGAGGCTCACGGTCGTGAACTTCTCCGCGCCCGCCGATCGCAGCTGCTCGTACGAGTAGACGCCGTCCGCGAGCTTCTGCACGCGCGGAAAGTCAGTGTCCTTGAATCCGCGTTTGTAGGGATCGCCCGTGCGGACGACTGGCGTGGCCTGGCCCGCGACGAGACCCACCAGCGAGACGAGGGCCATCGACAGTCGCCACATGTCGGGGAATTCTACACTTTCGAGAAATCGACATAGCCGCGCTCGACGTCCGTGTGGACGAGCCGCACGCGCAGCCGGTCGCCAACGTCGGCGCCCTCGTGGCCTTGCGCCAGCAGGCCCTCGACGTGGGGCTGCAGGACGCGCACGAACGTGCCGCGCGGAGTGACGCCCGTCACGATCGCGTCGAACTGTTCGCCGATCCGCCGGCTCATCGCCACCGCCGCGATGCGCTTCGACATCGCGCGCTCGACCTTGCGCGCCGCGTCTTCCTTGGCCGTGCACGTCGCCGCGATGCCCGACAACTCCTCGTCCGAGTACGGCGCCCGTTGTCCGGCGAGCACGGCCTTGATGAGGCGCTGCGTCACCAGGTCCGCGTAGCGCCGGTTCGGCGCGGTCGAGTGCGTGTAGTCCTGCACGGCGAGACCGAAGTGGCCGGTTTCCGGATCACCCGGCCGCTCGAGCACGTACTCGCCCGGGCCCATCAGCTTGATCACGGAGAGCGACAGATCCGGAAAGTGATCGGGATCGGCCGCGCGTCGCGACGCGAGAAACTCGTTGAGCGCCTTTGAGTCCGGCGCGGCCGGCAGGCGGCCGCCGAGCTTGGCCGCAAGCTCGACGATGCGATCCCAGCGCTTCGGCGTGCGGACGATCCGGCGAATCGACGACACCCGTCTGCTCTCGAGCAGGCGCGCGACGGCGCCGTTCGAGGCAATCATGAAGTCCTCGATGAGCTCCGTCGCGTCGTTCGTGTCCTGCCGCGCGAGATCGACGACCTGCTCGTTCAGCATGACGGGGTGCGTCTCGATCGTGTCGATGTCGAGCGCGCCGTGGCGGAAGCGCTCGCGGCGGAGCGCCTGCGCGACCTCGGACTGCAGCTTCAGCTGTGCCTGCAGATCGGACGACGCCGCGACCTTCGCCGGCGCGGGCCCGCGCGATTCGAGCCACGCGCCCACCGCGTTGTAGGCGAGCTGCGCCTTGTTGCGCGCGACGGCGCGATACACGCCGCCGTCTTTCACGACGCCGTCGGCGCCGACGATCGTCTCGATCACGAGGCACAGCTTGTCGGCGCCCTCGAGCAGCGAGCTGGCGCCGGTCGAGAGCGCCTCCGGCAGCATCGGAAAATTCCTGACGCCCGTGTACACGGTCGTCGTCTCGATCCCCGCGTGCGCGTCGATGGGCGTGCGCGCGGGCACGAACGCGTCCACATCCGCGATGCCGACGAGCACGCGCACCGATCCGTCGGGCAACCGCCCCGCGACCTCGATCTGATCGAGATCGCGTGACGTGTCGTTGTCGATCGACGACCACAGCAGGCCGCGCAGATCGCGCACATCCGACGCCGGGGCAACCGCGGGCGGGTGGGCGGCGATCGTTTGCAGCTGGGCCTGGGCGGCCGGGGGAAATTCCGGCTCGAAGCCGTTGGCGATCATTTCCTGGCGCGCCAACTCCTGCAGGTCGGCGTGCCCGACGGAGCTCATCTCCCGATGATATCTCTGCCGATCTGCGGCCCAGTATGCGTAGTACTGGCACTGGTAGTAAGTCGGGCCGGACCAATAAAGTACCGGGGTTCGAGGATCCACGTGACGACCAGACTCAGAAACTCAGTGCTCGTTTTCGCTCTCCTGGCGCTCGTCGCCGCCCCCGTGGCCGCGCAGACGCCAAACACGGCAGCGCTCGTCGTCACCGTGATCGACCAGACCGGCGCGGTCGTGCCGGACGCCAGGGTGTCCGTGCTGAACTCAGCAACCGGCGCGGCACGCGATCTCACGTCGGGCGTCGATGGCTCGGCGACCGCGGGTGCCCTTCCGCTGACCGGCGAGTACAAGGTCAGCGTCACCAAGGCCGGATTCGTGAGCGAGGACGTGCCGGCCCTCACCCTGCGCGCCGGCGAAACGGCGACGATCAAGGTGAAACTCGTCGCCACCGGCGGGACGAGCGAGGTGACGGTGTACGGCGCGACCCAGGGCGTGCGCGCGGACGCCCAGATTGGCCGACGCATCGATTCGCCGACGGTCGACGCGACGCCGATCCTCGGCCGCAAGATCACGAGCCTGCCGCTCTTCAGCTCGGCGTTCCGCCAGGGCAAGGGCACCGGCGACCTCTTCGTCAACGCGACGTACTTCGTCACCGCGTCGGGCAGCCGGCGCACGACGACCTACATGCTCGACGGCGCGAGCAACGACGAGAGTTGGGGCCGGCAGACGATGATGGCCGCGGTGCCGGTGGGCGCCGTGCAGGAAGTCAACGTGCTCTCGAACGCGTTTTCCGCCGAGTTCGGCTGGACGTCCGGGCCCGCGTTCAACATCGTGACCAAGTCGGGCACGAACGAGACGCACGGCGAAGGGCTCTACGTGAACCGCGCCGGCGGCATGCAGGCGTCGACGTTCTCGACCGACGGCTATTGCGCGCCGTCCGTCCCGACCTGCACGACGCCGGCCACGCTCACCAATATCAACCCGGCGGACGTCCCGGACGTGCTCAACCAGTTTTCGGGATCGTTCGGCACGCCGATCGTCAAGGACCGGACGTTCTTCTTCATCGCGGGCGACTACACGCGGCAGGACCGGACGACGTTCCTGTCCCCGACGCTGCCGAGCTACGTGCTCGACAACGGCAGCCTCGAGTACACCGGGCACTACCGGCAGGGGCTCGTCGACACGCGCGTGGATCACAAGATCTCACCGACGCAGAACCTGATGATCCGCTACAACTACGACCACTTCTACGACACGAACCCGAACGACGCGGTCGTCGGCACGAGCGCGCCGACCGTGGCGCGCCGGTACACGCGCGGATCGTGGACGCTGCAGGGCAATCACACGTCGCTCGTCAAGCCGACGCTCCTCAACGAAGCGCGGTTTTCGTACCTGCACGGCAACCCGGTCACATTGTGGGAGCCGCAGGAGTTGTCGACGACGTACACGCGCGGCGGATCCGCGCCGTTCACGATCGGCGAGTCGCGCTCGTCGAACCTGCACAGCTACCAGTTCCAGTTCGCGGACACGCTGACGTGGTCGCACGGGCCGCACAACGTGCGGTTCGGCGGCAGCCTCACGCGGCACACGTCTGGTGGCACGGGCAGCGAGCCCGGCCAGGCCGTGCTCGGGACGTTCACATTCCTCGCGGCCGGCACCAAGCCGTTCGACCAGCTGACCATCAACGACGTGCAGCAGTACTCGCAGCCGCTGACCTACGGCCAGCTCGGCTACGAGCTCAAGCAGTGGATGTCCGTGGCGTTCGTGCAGGACAGCTACCGCGTGACGCCGGACCTGACGCTGGATCTCGGCCTGCGCTACGACCGGCAGACGCTGACCGACGCGACGAAGAACTTCGCGCCGCGGTTCGGCTTCGGCTGGCATCCCAACGGCGATTCGCGGCTCGCGGTGCGCGGCGGCTACGGGATGTACTACACGCAGATCCGCGCCAACCAGGTCGCCAGCTACCTGACCGGCGGCCTCGACGGGATCACGACGTACACGGCGACGCCCGGCCAGACCGGCTTCCCCACGTGCCTCAACTTCCCGTGCGTGCCGATCGTCTTCGACCCGCTCACGCTGCCGGCCAGCCAGCGGCCGGCGCGCAACATCACGATTCGCGCGGGCGAGCGTGACTTCTACACGCAGCAGTTCGCGCAGTACGGCCTGGACTTCAGCAAGCTGCCGAACTATCCGGATTCGTTCGTCAACCCGCGCAGCCAGGTCGTCTCGATCGGCGCAGAGCGCGAGATCATCACCGGCTTCTTCGCCGGCGCCGACTACGTGCACCAGCACTGGTCGAACCTCGATCGCACCGTCGATCTGAACGCGCCGTCGGTCTACAACCGCACGGCGCCGGGCCAGGTGCGCAGCGTCGCCGACGCGAACGCGACGCGGCCGATCACGCCGGTCAACGGTGGTGTGCGCTCGGTCAACGTGCTGATGAACCTTGGCGTCGCCGACTACGACGGCCTGCAGACGTTGTTCAGCTACCGCGGCAGCCGCAAGTTCTTCGCGTCGCTGAGCTACACGCTGTCGAAGGCGACGAACACGACCGAGCCGGACGGCAACGGCATCGGCTCGAACGAGTCGAACATCTCGGCGCTCGGCGAGCAGGAGCGCGGCCCCAGCGTGCTCGATCAGCGGCATCGCGCCGTGATTACGTTCACCTACATGGCGCCGTACAACATCACGGTCGGCACCGTGACGCAGCTCGCGTCCGCGCGTCCGTTCAACTCGACGACCGGCGTGGACAACAACGGCGACGGCGCGAACAACGATCGCCCCGTCGTGAACGGCGTCGTCGTCGGCAAGTCCGCGTTCCGCGGCACGGGCACGCAGGACGTCTCGTTCTTCGTCGAGGGACGGCTGAACAAGAAAGGCCACACGGTGCTGCTGCGGCTCGAGGGGTTCAACCTCTTCAATCACGGCAACATCCTCGGCCGCGCCCAGACGACGTACGGCGACACGACGACGGTGAACAACACGTTCGGCCAGATCGTGGCCGTGTCGAACACCCAGACGAACGCGCTGCCGTCGCTCGCGAACATCGATCCGCCGCGCACGTTCCAGATCCAGATTCGGTACATCTTCTAAGGCGTAAGTTCGGCGTAAGTCCAAAAACCGGCCAAGTGTCCCCTTTCACGGTCCCAAGAACATGGGGCAGGGTCCGTGAGAGGAGAGACGCATGCGAAGAAGCCTGATTGTTCTTGCTACGACTCTGTTCGTCCTTGCGATCGCACCCCCGGCGTTCGCGCAAACACGCCAGCCACCACGACAGCCCGCGCGCCCGGCGCCGCGCCCCGTGCCTGATGCCGGCATGTTCGCAGTCGGCGTGCAGGTGGGTGCCTCGCTTCCGAACGAGCCGTTCTTCACGAACGGCTTCGATCTCGCCGCAAGCGCCGAAGGCTATCTGACTCCGCGTGTGTCGGTTCGCGGTCAGCTGAGCGGAAGCTGGTGGGACATCTTCGGTCACACCTACAACGGATCGGTCGACCCGATCGTCCTCGACGGCAACCTCGTCTACAACTTCGAGCGCGGCAAGTGGCATCCGTACGTCACCGGCGGCGTCGGCATGTACCACTACCGCTACCACGAAGGAACGACGATGAGCGGAGAGACGAAGGCGGGGTTCGATCTCGGCGGCGGCGCCGAGTACTTCTTCACCCGGCGCGACACGCTCACCGGTGAAGCGCTCGCGCACATCGTGCCGGGCGACGCCCACGGCGCGCTGTCGATCTACAAGCCGGACTTCTGGACGATCGCGTTCGGCTACAAGAGGTACTTCTAGACACGCGCCTGCCGGTTCGGCGGGTTCGAGACGTTCGGCGGGTTCCGCTGGTTCAGCGGGCTCGCCGGACGCGTGTCGACTCACGGAACTGCGACGGCGTGCAGCCGAACGCTCGCCGGAACGACGCGCTGAAGTGACTGTGGCTCGAGAAGCCGAGATCGAACGCGAGCGCCGTCAGGTCGTTCGCGTGCGGCAGTTCGACCAGCGCGCGTGCCAGCCGCAGCTCCACGACGTAGCGATGCAGCGGCACGCCTTCGGCGCGGCGAAAAACGTCCGTGAGGTACGCCGGCGACGCGTCGACGGCGTCGGCGACGTCACGCAGCCGCAGCCTCGCGCAGGCGTTCGCGCCGAGGTACTCCTTGGTCCGCTGAATCAGCCGTCTCGTCCGGCCGCCGGGCGCACAGGCCGTCACTTCAACCTGCAGCGCGGCGTGCAGGAGCGCCACCGCGTGTTCATCCGCCGACAACTCGTCGAGATCCCCGGCCGACGCGCGATGGAGCATCGACGCGCGCAGCCTGTGGACGCACGCGTCCGCACGCCAGCTTCGGCGCACGAAGAGCGGATGCCGTGCGAGATCGCGCACGCGGACGCCGGTCATCTCGCTGAGGATTTCCGGCGCCGGCGTGATGATGAGCTCGGCGTAGCCGATCGCGCTCGACGCGCGCATGCGGTACGGCTCACCGCCGGTGACGAACAGCACTTGATTCGGGTCGCCGACGACGTCATCGCGATTGGCCTGCCAGACGAAGAGGCCGCGATACGGGAAACAGACTTGAAAGTCCGGGGAGAAACCCTCCGGTCCCGCGCCCGCGGCCACGACGGCGCGCACGTCCTCGACAACGCCGGCGGCTGATGTGCTGAGGCGCGTGCGCTCGATCGTCATCGTGACGTCCCTCGCGCATTGTAGCGGGGATCGCGCAATCGAAAGATCGTGATAGCGGCGCCGCGCGGGCATCGTCACGATGCGACCATGAGCGTCTCTCTCTCGACCGATCTCGAAGTGCTCGAGCGCCTCAACGACGACTACATCGCGTCGGTGCGGCAACCGAACGCGCGTCGCTTCGCCGAGATTCTCGGCGACGACTTCCTCTGCTCTCTACCCGACGGATCGCTCATCGATCGCGCGGCGTTCCTCGATCGAATTGCGCACGCCCCGGCGATGACCGACCTCCGCGTGTACGAGGTGATGATCCGCGTCCTGGGCGACGTCGCGATCGTGCACGCGCGCACCAGCTTCTCGCATCCGGACGGGACGCCCGGCTCCGGCCGCTACACCGACGTGTGGGCGCGGCGCGACGGCCATTGGCTGGCCGTGGCCGCGCAGTTCTCGCGGCAATGACGCGATGGCTCCGACCCAGCGCCATCGTCTTGCTGTGCACGTTCGCCGGCCTGGTTGAGCGCCCGTCCGCTGCCGTGCAGGCGCCGGCCGACAAGCCGGCGCCGTGCACGGCCCCTGAGTACCGGCAGTTCGATTTCTGGATCGGCGATTGGGACGTGTTCGACGCGGGCAATTCCGCGCCGGTCGCGCGCGTCGTCGTCGATCGCATCCTCGACGGCTGCGCGCTTCGCGAGGACTATCAAGGCGCGAACGGGACGCGCGGCCAGAGCTTCAGCACGTACGACTCGTCACGGCGCGTGTGGCACCAGACCTGGGTCACGAATCGGGGCCAGTTGCTCGTGATCGAAGGCGCGCTCCGCGGCCGAGGGATGGTGCTCGCAGGCACTGATCCGGCGAGCGGTCCGCTCGGCCGCGTGCGCGGCGTGTGGACGCCGCAAGGCGACGGCGTCCGTGAAGTCGCCGTGACGTCCACGGACGGCGGCAAGACGTGGCGTCCGTGGTTCGATCTCGTGTTCAAGCGGCGCCGGTAGCGCTATTGGAACTTCGCCGGGAACTGCTTGATGATGCCGTCCGAGAGCGCGTCCGACATGTGCAGGATGTGCGCGTACACCTCGTCGAAGGCCGCGACATCCTCGTCCCACTGGCCGTGCAGGCGCGCGACGACTTCCTTCGTGGTCGTCGAGAGATGCATCTGCATCATCGACACCAGCGCGGCCTTCGGCCAGTTGGGGTTGGCGCTGCTCAGAAACGTCGCGATGTCCGTCGCGTTCTGCTGCCACTTCTTGTCCGCGGCCTGATACTTTCCGTCGTCGTGCGCCTTGGCGGCGGCAATGACGTCGACCGCAATCGTGATGTGTTCTTTGAGCAGCGCGGTGAGCCGGTCGCCCGCAGCCTTGCCGTAGTACGACGCAACCGCGGCGCCGATCTGCTCCTGATTCTTCAGGAGCCGCGCAGCCGCCGCCTGTTGATCCGGGGTGCCGGCTACCGCGGCGACGATGTAGTCGCGCGTCCAGAAGACGTGGTCAGACCAGAGCTGCCGCATGTCCTGGCGCAGCGTCAGCGCTGCGCTCGAGACAGGAGCCGGCGAGCCCTGCGCATCCGCCGGCGCCGGACCCACGACCGACACCACGCACGCGATGGCGGCAATTGTCGAAACGACGCGAACGAAAGCGACCGGGCGACTTGACCTCATGCTGTCCTCCTCCTCCTCCTACAGAGTCGGAGACAGCCGAAAGGTAACAGGCGCCAGCGCGCGCCGGCTTACGCCTGTGCGGCGAGCGCCGGCAGCAGACCGATCTGCTGGTAGCAGCTCAGGAAGTCGAACGTGTTCCAGCCCTCGACGATCTGCCCGTTCGCGACGCGGACGATGACGGTGCCACGAAAGTCGACGGCATTCTGCGTGGGCGCTTTTCCGAGGAACGATCCCGTGTGCGTGCCGGTGCAATGACAATGCGCGGCGACGTAGTCGCCTTCGGTCACCGTGCGCTCGACGGTGATGTGAATGTCGGGAAACCCCGCACGAAATTGCTGGTAGAACGTTTTGAAGGCGCCGATGCCGACGATCGGCTCGCCGTCCTGCGTGAGCCCGTAGACTTTCGTGTCCGGGGAGAGCATGCGATCGATCGTGCCCGCATCTCCCTGATTCCAGAGCTGGTCGAACCACTGCCGGACTAACGCGTCGGGTGTGCCTGCCATGGCTGCGTCCTTTCAGTCGAGTTTCTTCCAGCCCCAGATCTTCATCGTGTCGATCGTATTGAACTTGTGCCCGAGGTCGCGCGCCAGCCACGTGATCTGGCCACGATGATGCGCGTCGTGCTGCACCAGGTACATCATGATGTTGACCGACCGGCGCGAGATGCCTTTCACGCGCGCCTCCCCTCGTCCCAGCGACTCGCGGAACATCGTCGTCAACGTGTCGTTGATCTCGCGCAGCGCGCGCCGCACTTGCTCGGGGGTGACCGTCTTGCGATCGAGCGACGGCCCCACCCGCGCGCCGCCCATCTTCGCGATCATCTTTCGCAGGCCGTGCATGTGCGTGAAGATCGCCGCGATTGTACGCCCGTGCCCCGTGGGGGACGGCAGGTCCCACACGCGCCGCGGCACCACGGACACGAGGTGCTCGGTCGCGCGCCCGCACTGTTCGAAGGTTTCCACGAGCTCTTGTTCCACGTCGAGCGGACGACGGACGGGCATGGATACTTCTCCTCTGCTATAGTCTGCCCCACACTCGCAGGCACGTCGCGTCAACCCGTCCACAAAGAAGACTTGCAGGAGGAATTCCAATGTCCTTGCGTCATCGTGTCTCCCTAGCACTCGGCGCCTTCGTCATTGCCCTTGGCGCCGCGGTCAGCCTGTCCGCACAGCCGATTCCGCCCGGCGATCATCTCACCGGCGTATGGATCCTCAATGTCGCGCAGTCCAAGTACGTCCCCGCCGACTCGGCGCCCAAGAGCGGCCGGTCGAGAATCACCGTCACGACCGCGGGCATCAAGGTCACGACCGACGGCGTCAACGCAAAGGGCGAGGCGACCCACGGGGAGTACACGGCCAAACTCGACGGTCAGGATTACCCGTACACAGGCACGGTCGGCGGCAAGCCGACCACGGAACAGGACGCGGTCTCGTGGAAAAAGATCGACGAGTGGACCTACGAGAACACCAGCAAGCTCAAGGGCAAGGTCACCACGGTGAGCCACGTCGTGATTAGCAAGGACGGCAAGAGCCGGACGAACACCGTGACCGGCACGAACGCGCAGGGTCAGACGGTGAACAGCATCGTGAAGTACGACAAGCAGTAGACTGGCTCGTCATGAGAACGTACGTTGCGACCACGGGCGTTCTGTTTGCCGCGATTACGGTGGCGCACGTCTGGAGAGCGTATGAGGAGGGACGGGGCGTGGCGCACGACCCGTTCTTCCTCGTCCTGACGGCTCTCGCCGCAGCGTTCAGCGTCTGGGCGTTGGTCCTCTTGCGCCGGCGCTAGTCGCGCCAAGCCACCGCGCTTAATCTTCAGCGCGAAGCGTCGACGTCGGATCGACGCGCGCGGCGCGGATCGCCGGCACGGACGCCGCGACCAGGCCGACGGTCAGCATCGTCGCGCCCGCGGTCGCGAACGACGCCGGGTCGAGCGGCGAGACACCGAACAGCAGATTCCTCGTTAGCCCCGTCAACGCGAACGCTCCCGCCAGGCCGAGGCCGAGCCCGAGCAGGATCATGACGGACGCGCGGCCGGCGATGTGAGCGAGCACGTCGCCGACGCCCGCGCCCAGCGCCATGCGAATCCCAATTTCCCGCCGCTGGAGTGTCACCGCGTGCGAGAGGACTCCGTATAGACCGAGCGCCGCGAGCAACAGCGCCACGGCCGCAAACGCGCCGATCGCCCACGCCGGCGTCGCGACGCCCGACAGACTCTCGGCTTTCACCTCGGCCATCGTCTTCACGTCGCCAAGCGGGAGACGCGGATCGACCTGCCGCATGGCCTCGCGAATGCGCGGCCAGATCGCGGCGCGGTCGACGTCAGTCCGTACCATCAGCTTCAGCGACGGCTTCGGCAATTGCGCGAGCGACACGTACACCGCCTCCTCCGCGCCGATCGGCAGCCGAAGATCGCGTCGAATCCGCTCGCTCGCCACGACGCCGACGATCACGAAGTCTTCGCGCGGGGAGCCCAGGCGCTCTTCGTAGGTCAGTGCCGGCAGTTTCACCGTCCGGCCAATGGGATTCGCCATCCCGGTGGTCGTCGTCAGCCGCCGCGCCAGCGTGTCGTTGATCACGACCACGCGGGTCGATCCGGCGCGGTCGCCGCGGCCAATCGCGCGGCCGGCGATCACGGGGATGTTCAACGCGCTGAAGTACTCCGTGTCGACGCGCTTGAACCGGACGAGGATGCGATCGGATCGGCCGGCGATCGTGAGCGCTTCTCCGCCGGATCCGCCGAGCGGGAGGTCCGACGCGATGGACGCGAACGCGACGCCAGGCACCGCGCGCAGCCTCGCGGACGCGTCGTCCATGAACTGCACGGCGCGCTCAGGCGCCGGATAGCTCGACAGCGGCAGATCGACGGACATCGTCACGATTTGGTCTACGCGCGCGCCGACCCCGACGTGCTGCAGGTTCATCAGGCTCCGGCCGAGCAGCAGCGCCCCGCAGATCAGCACCGTGGACGCTGCGACCTCAGCGACGACGATCGTTCGTCGCACGCGCTCGTGCGAGGCGGACGTCCCGCGTGTGCTCGCGCTCATGGCCGGAGTCAGCGTGACAACGGACGACCGAAGCGCGGGGAAGAGACCGACGATAAGCGCGGCGCCGAGCGCGGTGGCGGAGGCAAACGAGAGCGCGCGCGGGTCCAGGCTGAGCGCGACGTACGACGGCAAGTCCGACGGCATCGGCGCTGCCGCCAGCAACAAGAGGCGCGCGACGATCACGCCGCCCAGGCCGCCCAAACAGCACAACACGAGGCTCTCGGTGAGGAGCTGCGTGACCAACCGGCCGCGGCTCGCGCCGAGCGCCGTGCGGACCGCCATCTCCTTCTGCCGGGTCACGCCTTTCGCGAGAAGTAGGTTGGCGACGTTCGCGCACGTGATGAGCAGCACCACGACGACAGCGCCGAAGCTCAGAAACAGCGTTTGGCGCAAGCCCTCGCTCACGAGCCGCAGGTCGAACGGCTCGACGAGGACAGACCAGTCCTTCTTGAAGGCCGGCGCTTCGTCTACGAGCCCGGCGCGTACCGCCAGCATGTCCTGTTGCGCCTGCGCCAGGCTCACGCCCGCGCGCAAACGAGCGATCACGTCGTTCTGGTGTTCACCGCGCGTGAGATCGTCGGGTGAGAACGCGAGCGGGATCCAGAAGTCCGCGAGCTCGCCGGGTCCGCCGCGCGTCGGCTCGCGATCGAAGCTGCCGGCCGGCAGCACGCCGATGACGCGGTACGACCGGTTGTCGAAAATCAGATCGCGCGTGAGGATGTTCGGGTCGGCGCCAAACGTCGTCTGCCAGGCCGCGTGACTCAGCACGACGACGCGATCCGAGCCGGGACGATCGTCGTCCGGAGCGAACGTGCGGCCGATCGCGGCACGGACGCCGAAGACCTTGAAGTAGTCGGCCGTCGCGAGCACGCCGGCCAGTCGCACCGGCTCGCCACCGATCGCCACGTTGAAACGAGCCGGACGCGACGCCGACATCGCGTCGAACGACCCGCTGCGGGCACGCCACTCGTGAAAGAAGCCGTTGGTTGTCTGATTGACGGTGGTTGGCGTCGGCGCCTCCCAGATCCGCACGATGCGATCCGGCTCGGGATACGGCATAGGCCGGAACAGGATCGAGTCCATCAGGCTGAACAGCGCCGTGGCGGCGCCGATCCCGAACGCGAGCACGCCGATCGACACGATCGCGAAGCCGCGATGACGGGTCAACGACGCGAGACCGTAGCGGGAATCTTTGATGAACGTCTCGATCCACCGCGCGCTCCGGTCGTCGCGGTGTGCTTCCCGGACTTGATCAATGCCGCCGAAGCTGAGGCGCGCCTCGCGACGCGCGTCTTCCGGCGACAAGCCGCGAGCGAGCGCGTCGCGCTCGGCGAGCTCGAGGTGGGCCTGGATCTCGCCGTCCAGCTCCTCGTCGAGACGACGGACGCGAACGAGCGCCGCGAGGCGCGCCAGCCGTTGCCGGAGGCTCACGACTTGGCCTCGAGGAACCGCGCCACGAGCGCCGTGGATTTCTCCCAGCTCTCGACCTCCGCCTGAAGTTGTTTCTGTCCGGCCTTGGTCAGCCCGTAGAACTTCACCTTGCGCCGGGTTTCAGACGTGCCCCACTTCGTGCCGATCAGCCGCTGCTGCTCGAGCCGGATCAGGGCGGGATAAATCGACCCCTGGCTCAGGCGCGACTCCGTCCCGGCCATCTGCTCGATCCGCCTGGCGATGGCGTACCCGTGCATCGGCCCCATCGTCTCGAGCGTCTTGAGGATCAGCAGGTCCAGCGTGCCGTGCGGAACGTCGTGTTTGGGCATGTGTCGGCCTTCGACACCTGTAAGTGTCGATCATCGACATGTGCCATGTCAATCGTTACGAGGCGGCCGAGGCGATCTCGCTCAGCAGCATCGGCCCGTAGTCCTCGGCCTTGCGCTCGCCGACGCCGTATACGTGCCGCAGTGCGTCCATCGTGGCCGGCTTGAGCCGGGCGAGCTCGCGGAGCGTCGTGTCGTGGAAGATGACGTACGGCGGGACGCCGCGGTCGCGGGCGACGCGCAGCCGAAGCGCGCGCAGCCGCTCGAAGAGATCGCGATCCACGCCTTCCCACGATTCGCCTTCCACCTTGGACTTGCGGAGCGCCTTGCCCTTCTCGGGCTTGCGCTGCCGCGCGAGCACGAGGTCCGGCAGGCGTGACGGATCCTTCATCAGCGCCAGGCCGTCGGCCGTGAGGCGCAGTACTGGAAACTCGTCGCCCGCCTGCTCGAGGAGATCGCGCGCGATCATCTGCTCGATGCAGCCGCGCACCTCCTCCACCGACATCGCGGCCAGCAGGCCGAACACGCTGAGTTGATCGTGGCCGCGCGACGCGGTGAGCTCGGTCTTCGCGCCGCGAAGCACGTTGACGACGTGCGCGGTGCCGAAGCGCTGGCCCACGCGCGCGACCGCGGACAGGATCTTGCGCGCGACGACGACGGGCTCGGCGACCGGCTCGAGCTCGCCGAGGCAGAAGTCGCACGCGCCGCATTCGGCCTTCGCGAGCGTCTCACCGAAGTAGCCAACCAGATGCCGGTGCCGGCAGCCGACGCTCGCGGCGTAGCGATCCATGTCGCGCAGGAGCGTCCGTCGCGCGTCCGACAGCTCGCCGTTGCGCTCGAGCAGCATGCGCCACTTGAGGAAATCCGCGCCCGAGTAGATCAGGACGCATTCGGCCTCGAGACCGTCGCGGCCCGCGCGGCCGGACTCCTGCTGGTAATGCTCGAGCGACTGCGGCGCGTTCGCGTGGATCACGAACCGGACGTCCGACCGGTCGATGCCCATCCCGAACGCGACCGTCGCGACGACGATGTCGATGTCTTCGTTGAGGAACGCGTCCTGATGGCGATGGCGCTCCTCGTCGGCGAGGCCCGCGTGGTAAGGCGCCGCGCGCACACCCGACTCGACGAGCCAGGCGGCGAGCGCGTCCACCTCGCGGCGCGAGAGGCAGTAGATGATGCCGGCCTGCCCTTTGTGCCGCGCGAGCACGTCCTGGACCTGGCGCTTGAGATTCGACCGCGCGAGCACGCGATACACGAGATTCGGCCGGTCGAACGATCCGACGAGCTCGAGCGGATGGCGCAGCCCGAGCTGCGACACGATGTCGCGGCGGACGCGGCCGGTCGCCGTCGCCGTGAACGCGTGCAGGCTCGCGTCCGGCCAGCGATCGCGCAGCGACGCAAGCTGCCGGTACTCCGGTCTGAAATCGTGGCCCCACTGGCTGATGCAGTGCGCCTCGTCGATCGCGACGAAGCGCGGCGCGCGGCGGCCGAGCATCGAGAGAAACCCGTCACGCCCATCGCCGACGAGCCGCTCGGGCGAGACGTAGATCAATCGATACCGTCCCTCGCGAATGCCGGCAACGACCTCTGCGCGCTCTTCCGGCGCAAGCGCGCTGTGATAACCGGCCGCGTCAACGCCGTTGGCGACGAGCGTATCGACTTGATCCTTCATCAACGCGATGAGCGGCGACACGACCAGCGCCAGGCCGTCCTGCACCAGCGCGGGCGCCTGAAAGCAGAGCGACTTGCCGCTGCCGGTCGGCAGCACGACGAGCGAGTCGCGGCCGGCGAGGATCGCGTCCATCGCCTCGCGCTGCAGCGGGCGGAACGACGTGTAACCCCAGAATTGTTCGAGGACCGTAGCGAGCGCCGACACCGGAACTATCGTACGCTTTTCACCGGCTTCGTGTGATCTCGCAGGCGGTCCCGGGCGTGACCGCCGTGGCGCCGGGAAGCGTCGCCGTCCAGCCTGGCGCGGCGGCCGGCACGAATTCCGGCGTGCTCGGCTCCGCGAACACTAACGATCGACTCGACGGCACGGTGCCCAGCGCGATCGGATCGTCCGTCGTCCACACGATCGAGGTGCTTCGGCCTGTGGAAGCGTCGGTGACGGTGAAGGATCGCGACTCAGGAAGGCTCAGGCACGCCGATTGAGCGTCGACGATGCCGAGATCGATCGACCAGAGGCCGCCCGGCGTTTGCGGCTGTTTTTGCGGAAATCCCAGAACTCTGATCGTGGCGCACGGACTGGCCTGACACGACGCGTTTGTCACGAGCACCGTGACGGAAGGGTGCGGGCCCGACGGAGACCCGCACGCCTCAGCGAAGATCACCGCTGCGATCAGCGGCGCGAGAGGGACAAAGCGGGCCATGACGACCTCCGCCTCAAGCAGACTCTAATGGCGACGCCGCGGTCTTGACAGTTTTCTGAGGTTTTCCTGAAACTGGTCCGTACCGCTCCAGCGAATCCATGCGCGAGTTGCTCTCCGGCGGCGATCGGCGATCGCAAGCGATGTCGCACCTGGCGCTGGCCCGCGTCCGCGACGATCCGAAGCGCATCCGCGAGCTCGCCGCGCTCGTCGACGATGAAGACTGGCTGGTCTCGATGCGGGCGCTCGATCTGCTCGAGAAGCTGGCCCACGAGCACCCCGAGTGGATCGAGCCGCACAAGCGAGTGTTTCTCGGCGACGCGGCCGCGAGCGACAAGTGGGAGATTCTGCTGCAGGTGATGCGCGCGCTGCCGCTCTTCCGGTGGACGCCGGCGGAGCGGCGCCGCGCGATCCGGACTCTCCGGCGCGGTGTCGCGTTTCCGCAGTCGTTCGTGCAGGCGTGGGCGCTGGACGGGCTGGCGACGTTTGCCGAAAAAGACGCGGCGCTTCGACGCGAGGTCTTGCGCTCGCTCGCGGCGTTCGAGCGCTCCGGCAAGAAGTCGCTCGAGGCCAGAGCGCGGCACATCCGGGCGCGGCTGGCCGAGCAGGGCCCGCGTCCCCGCGCGCGCAAGACCCGCTGAAGCGCTATGCTCACTGCATGGCGGAGGCGGGCCCTCTTCTCCTCCTGGATCAGAGCAACGACCAGAGCGACGGCACGGACGCACCTCTGACCGACGTCCTCGCCGCCGCCGGCTGGAAGGTCATCGCGGCCGAGTCCATCGATCAGGCATTTGCGCTGGCCAAGTCGCAGCGGCCGCAGGTGGTCGTCGTCCATCGCACACCCCAGCCCGGCGACCCGCTCGCCCTGCTGAAGAAGATGCGCGCGTCGGCGCACACCGCGTTGACGCCGGTCGTGGCCGTGATCCCGAGCGGCGACGCGCAGCGGCAGGCACTGAAGATCTGGGGCGTCGAGACGTTCGTCGATCCGCCTGCGGCGCCGGAGAGCATGATCCAAGCGATCCAGCGACACGCGCCCGTGCCGATGACGCTCGTGGCGCCGGCGCAAATCCTCGAAGAGCCGGCCCGCATGAAGGCGCTCGCGCGCACGGGACTGCTCGACTCTCCGCCCGACGCGCTGTTCGATCGCGTGGCGCAACTCGCCGCGCGTCTGCTCGACGTGCCCGTCGTGCTCCTGTCGCTCGTCGACGCGAACCGGCAATTCTTCAAGACGCAAGTCGGCGTGCCCGAGCCGGTCGCGACCGCGCGCCAGACGCCGCTCACCCACTCGTTTTGTCAGTGGGTGGTGTCGAGTGACGATGAGCTGGTGGTGCCCGACGTGCAGCGTCATCGATTGCTCGGGCAGAATCGCGCCACGGTCGAGCTCGGCGTCGGCGCCTACGCCGGCGTGCCGCTTCGCTCGGACGGCGTGGAGCCGATCGGATCGTTCTGCGTCATCGACATGAAGCCGCACGCGTGGGACGAGCGCGAGCTTCGCGCGCTGCGCGACGCCGCACGCGTCGTCGACGGCCTCTGCGCGCTCAGGCAGACCGCGCACGCGCCGCCGCTCACGATCGAGGACTGGCAGGCGCTCTCCGGCGTCGTCGGCCACGCCATGCAATCAGCAGCCAAGCTGCACCTTGCCGGCCGCCCAAAGATGGACGCGGACGAGGAGCACCGGTGGCTCTCGCTCACCGCCGATCTCGGGCGCCAGCTGTCGGAGTGCGCGAGGCGTTGATAAATCTCGTTCCACCGCGCTGACGTTCGCGATAGACTGCGCGAAGCTCTCCCAGGCTGCGTCCCAACAGCACCACCGATTTTTGCCGAGGAATGCCGCATGGCAGAGCTGACCAATCCCGCCATCCCGGGCCCGACGCCGTTCGACACCGTGATCTACGCGTCGGCCGGCAGCAACTACGGCAGCGTCGCGTTGCTCAATCAGTACGTGATTTACGACACGCCGACGGCCGCCTACGTCACGCCGCGCATCAACATCTCGCCGTTCGCGAATCTCGGTTCCGCGCCGTGGCCGTTTGCGAATACGAGCGTGCCGCTGAACGGGCACATCTGCATTCCGCGCGGCCGCGGTCCGTTTCCGCTGATGATGTTCGCGCACGGCAATCACTCGCCGTTCGAGAACTCGACGCCCGGATATCTGTATTTGTGCCAGCTGCTGGCGTCGCACGGCGTGATCGGCGCGACGATCGACGTTAATTTTCTCAACGGCGCCAACTTTGGCGAGAACGACGCCCGTGGCATCGTCCACCTCGAGCACCTGAAACAGTTCCGCACGTGGAATTCGACGGCCGGGCATCCACTCCACGGCAAGGTCGATCAGAACCGGATCGCGATCGTCGGACACTCGCGCGGCGGCGAGGGCGTCGGACACGCGTCGTTCTTCAACCGGCTCGCGTCGATCAAGCCGGACGTGCTCACGCCCGTCGTTCAGCTCGACGGATCCGCAGGGCTTGGACCGTACCGCTTCAACCTCACCGTGGCCGTCGCGATCTCGCCGACGGATCGGCAGTATGTGCCGCTGACCGGCCCGACGGTGGTGCCGGATTCGTACTGTCTGATTCACGGGAGCCGCGACGGCGACGTCTCGACGTTCGAGGGCTACAACACCTACAACCGCGCGCACGCCGTCGATCTCGCCAACCCGACGGCCGACGATGGTGAGATGAAGGCGCTGTTGTGGGTGTACGGCGCGAATCACAATCAGTTCAACACCGCGTGGCCGACGGAGACGAATCCCGCGACGACGATGCCTCGCGCCGATCAGGAGCTGGTCGCGAAGGTGTTCCTCGGCACGATCGCTCAAGCGCTGCTGCTCGACCACACGCACTACCTCGACGTGCTGCGCGATCATCGCCTGGCGGCCGCCTGGATGCCGGTCAACGTCGATCTCGTCTCCCAGTACCAGGATCCCGAGCGCGTGTTCATTCAGCACGAACAGGAAGGCCTCGCAGCACCCCAGGTGTCGTTGCCGGTTCAAGGCAGCGCGTTCACGGATTCACTCGCGGCCGCGCGGCAGTTGAAGGACCTGGTCAACTCGTTCGGCGCGATCACGACGATCACACTCCGCCTCGAATGGTCCGCGCTCGGCGCGAGGCTGCTGTTGAAGCTGGACCCGGGCACCGTGCCGGCGGAGCGCTATCGCACGCTGGCGCTGCGCGTCGGCCAGTCCACGGAAGCCAAGAACGCCGCGAATCGCGATCAGGACTTCACGCTGGAAGTGTCGAGCGGTTCGCGAACCGCGAGCATTCCCGCCAGCAGCCTTCATCGGCTGCTGTACCCGGACGTGGTGTTCGGCGCGGGAAAGATCGTGATGCAGACGCTGCGGCTGCCGATTCGCGAGCTCGTCGACCGCGGCGTCGATCCGAGCGATCTACGATCGATCGCGTTCGTGTTCGATCAACCGGCGACAGGCGTCGTCTACGTCGGCGATATTCAGGTGTCCAACTGACACTCAGGCGAGGGTGGTAGCCATGGCTTCGTCAACGCAGAAGGCGCCAAAAGTCGTTTCAGTGGAAGTTGTGGCCACGCGGCCGACCGCCGCCGACACGGAGATGATCACCGCGCTCGCCGCGGAAGCGAACGCATCGCTCCGCGAGGTCGCGTACATCGTCAAGATCCAGCTGCGGGAGATTCCGGAGGCGACCGGGCTCGGGTGGGCGCTCTACGCGGGTGACGTGCGCATCCCGAAGTACTGGGAATATCCCGGCGGCATCTACTTCAAAGTGCTCGATCCGCAGTTCCTCGCCGATCACCGCGGCAAGCCGCTCCGGTTTTCGCAGAACGGGCACGAGTTCGTCGACACGGGCGTCAAGCTGCCCGGCCCCGGAGCCCCCGCTGGAAGCAAGCGCGCTGGCCTGCCTTCGCTGGTGCGCCAGGACGATGTGCTGAAAGGTGACAACGCGCCGAAGTCGCAGGCGCGTGCGAGTCGAGCGAAGGGCGCCAGCCGAAAGCGCAAGACGAAGAGCCGCTGAGGTTCAGATCTACTGAGCCTTGAGCTGCGCGATCATCTGCGCCGACGACTGATACCCGACGATCTTCTTGAGCTCCTTGCCCGACGCGTCGAGCACAAGCATCGTCGGATAGCCGATGACGTTGAAGCGCTTGACGAGATCCTTTTCGATGTCGCCGTCCAGCTTGACGCCGACGTAGCCGGCGTTGAGCAGCGCCGCGACGTCGGTATCCGTCCAGATCCAGTCGTCCATGCTCTTGCACGGACCGCACCACGTGGTCTCGAAGTCCACGAACACTTTCTTGCCCGATGACTTCGCGGCGGAGAGCGCTTCGTCGAAGCGATGCGACCAGGCGAACGGCGCCTTCGTGCGCGGGCGGCTGCGCTCCACCGCGAGCATGTCGTCGGGCGCTCGGTCGGCGGCCTTCGTCATTGGCTTGTCCACCACCGCGAAGTCGATCGAGCGTCCGTCCGGGCTGAACGATCGGAACTCGAGCACGAGGCTTCGACCGCCTTCTTCCAGAAACATGAATCGGCTGGTCGGACGCGCCTCGGCGGCCGACAGGACGGCGCGCTGAGCGTCTGGCGCGGAGGCCTGCAGCACGCTCCATTTGTCGTTCTTGCCAAATACGGCGTCGTTGTCGGCGTCCATCGCGGCGACGAGCGCGCTGATGCCGTCAACCGTGGCCGTCCCGAATCGCCACGAGCCGACCGAATACCGCACGACGTCCGGCGCGGGCGTGCCGTCGTCGCGCACGACCCAGAAGTTCACCAGGTACGGCTCCGGCTTGCCGGCGCCGTAGGGAATCGTCACCTCGACCTTGTTGAACGACGACCACCACGCCTTGGTCTTGTCGTTCTGGGTCAGCGCCCCGATCACCGCCGGACCGTCGTCTTCGAAGTTGCCGTTGCGGTTGCGATCGACGTAGAGCCGGCAGAAGTCCTGCGGATGATCGGCGTCGGCGGTGACGAGCACAGGGATCCACGACGCGTTCGCCGGACCGATCTTCATCGTCCCTGTCTTGGCCGGCCGCACGGATCCGCTCGGCAATGCGGCTTTCGGCGCCACGGCCGTGAGCGGCACCTGCGTGCCGTAGGGACTGAAGTTCGGCGCCGGCCCGTTTCCGGGCGCGCGGTACTCGAGCGCGACGTGCACGACGCGATCGCGCGGCTGGGCCTGACTGAGGCTCAGCGGCGCGAGCAGGACAAGAAGAATGACGGTTCGCATAGACTGCTCCTGTTTTCTCCGGAACCACAGTCGTGAGGCGCAGACCGCAAATTCGTCGCTGCCGCGTGATTTTCCGCACTCGCCACACATTTTGTAATCGCGTCGCGGCGATCGCGGTCTTTCCGGCGCCGGATCTCAGTCTCGTCCCTTGTCTTCGTCTGGCTTCGTCCCTAAACTTAATCGATTTATCCGCCGACGGAGTACTAAGGAGTGCAAGTCCTCGGCAAGGGAGATGGCCTCATGAAGCGAGTGATCCTCGGACTTTCGGCCGCCGCGATGATCGCCGGCGGGCAGATCGTCTTCGGTCAAGGACAGGGACAGGGTCAAGGGCAAGGCAACGCCTGGGGGCGCGATCCGTTTTTCGATCAATCGGACACCGGCGAGATCATCAAGGTGCTTCCGACGCCAGCGAGCATTCACTCGCCGCGCGATACGCAACCCACGTTCGCGTCGCCTTCCGACGAGACGTCGGTGTTTCCGGCCAGCTACGGATCAAGCGACCTCATCAACCACGGCGGCCCGCAGATTCCAAACGCCGCGTTTCTGGCCATTTACTGGAATGACAAAGTCGCTAAGTCAACGGCGACCTCGACGCTGAACGGCTTCCACTACACCACGATTCAGCAACAAATCGCGGCGTTCGCGCAGAGCTTCGCGACGGGCGCCAACTGGAGCAACTCGGCCACCGACGACTACACGGTCATTCAGCAGTACGGTTCGAGCGATGCGATCGCCAACTCGCTGTTCAATCGCAGCGACGTGGTGGACACCAGGGCGACCACGGGCATGATCAAGGACTCCGGGATCCGGAGCTACCTCAAGACCCTGTTCGACACGCACAAGGTCATTGTCGACCCGGACACGGTGTACGGAATCTACTTCCCGCCGGGGATGAAGGTCTCGCTGCAGGGCACCTCGTGCAGCCAGTTCTGCGGGTATCACAGCCATTTCACTTACAACGGGCTGCAGATCAGGTACGCCGCGTTCCCGTATCTCGACTGTTCGGCTTGCAAGTTGAGCACACTGACCGTCGCGGACATGCTCACGATCGTGACGAGCCACGAGATCCGCGAGGCGGTCACCGACCCGCAGGGCAACGCGTGGTTTGACAGCAGCGGCTACGAGGCGGACGACAAGTGCGCGTGGCACCACCTCTATCAAACGACGGGGGGAGGCTTCTTCGTGCAGCCGGAGTATTCGAACGGCGGCACGGTGATGGCCTCGGGTTTCACGGCCAGCTACCCGCACGGCTGCGTCGTGCCGAACCAGCCGGTTCCACACCGACCGCACTAGTTGAACCACATCAACACGATCCCGTAGCCGACGCCCGCGGGATCGGTCGTCTTCGCGGCTTGAAACGCCATGAACCGCCCGTCGGTCGAGATGACGGGATTCGACGCCTTGCCGGCGTCGTAGTCGTTGAAGTGCGTGAGTCGTACGAAATCCTTGCCGGTGCCGTCGAGCTTCAGTTTCCAGATGTCGATGTTGTTGGCGCCGTGCCGGCCGCCGAGCGTCTCGACCTGGCGATCGCCTTCGACGCACGTGTACTGCCCATCCGGAAAGATGCCTTCGACTTCGTTGTAGGTGCCCGGCGCCTTCGAGAAGTTCGTCACGGCGCCGGTCGCGAGATCGATCCCCATTGTTGACGCCGCGTTGTTCGGTTCGTAGCACGTGAACGTCATCTTCGTGTCGCGGTCGTAGAAGTCCTGCGCCTCGATCGTGCAGCCGCGATCCTTGGTCTCGTAGACGACCTTCTTGTTCACGAGCGCGGGCGCGCCGTTCGCGATCGTGACGTCCGCGACGACGAGCCGTGACGCGCCGTCGGGCACTTCTGGCACCTGCGCGTGCACCTGCGAGTACGCGACCTTCATCGACGTCTTCGAGATCGCCATGCCCTCGCTCATCTTCTCGTTGAACTTGACGGGCTTCGCGCCGGCCGTCCGGCTCAGCCACCACAGCTCGTTGTCGCGCGTGCGGCTGATGTTGATGTTCTCGAAGTGATCGGGGCCGATCAGGATGTAGTCGCCGTTGTTGAGGTGCATCACGCGGAGGAACGCGGCGCCAGGCACGTTGCACGTGAGACACCGGATCTCTCGCGACTTGAGATCCACGATCATCGCGTCGCCGAAGCTCTTGGCCATGAAGGCGACGCGCTGATTGTCCGGCGAGATGTCCGCGCGCTCGCCGAAGTGCGTGAGCACTTCCATATTGGCCGGCAGGTGATCGAGCTGGCTGCCAGGCTGACGCTGCAGCGGCGCGGCGACGGCAAGGGCGACGGCCAGGGTGATGACTCTCATGTGATGTCGATCTCCCGGTGTGCGCACGGCGAGCCCTGAAACTCGAACCACGTCACGCCTTCGACCACCATGTCGTACCGAAGACGGTATCGGCCCGGCTCGAGATCACCGGAGACGATGACGTCGAGCTCGAGGGATTCGCCGGGCGCGACGTCCCGCGGAATGGGCATGCGGCCCAGGTCCTCGCGCAGCACCTCGCCGGCGAGATTACAGACTTTCAGCCCGACGGTCACCTGTCCGCCGAACCGCCGCCCGACGGATCGCCAGATCACTGAGCCGGCGTTCGTGATCCGCACGCGATCCGTGAACGTCTGCTGCCGCGGTACGGACGGCCGCACGCTCACGAGGTCGATCTGCGCGCGCAATCGCCGGATGTAACGATCGGGCGGAAGCAGCGTGTCGTCCGGAGGATCTCCGCCTTTGCGAAGCACGAATCGCGCGTGCTCTTTCTGGGAGTGCCGCAGCGTGTCCTGCCACAACGTGTCGATCGCGGCATCGGCCGCGTCCGTCGCGTCGTAGTCGCACACGTAGCACTCCGGCGATCTCAGCGGGATGATTTGCATCTTGCTGAAGCCGCTCGCCAGCGCGAGCCGCCGCACGGCGGGAAGCGACACGCTTTTCTCGAGCACGCCTTCCTCGCGCATCCGGAACTGTGAGTGCGCGTCGAGCGCGTGCGCGGTTCCCGGTTCGGAGAAGACGGCGCGCCCTCCGGGTTTGAGCACGCGGTACATCTCGCGGAACGCGGTTTCGTACGAGGGCAGGTGGTGCAGCGCGTTGAGACACAGGATCCCGTCGAAGGTTTCGTTGGCAAACGGCAGCGTCTGGCCTCGCGAGGCCACAAACGCCGCGTCACGGCGAAACACGAGTCGATCGTCCTTCGCCAGCCTCGATCGCCCGCGCCGAAGCATCTCGATCGACAGGTCGATCGAGACGGTGCGAATCCCGAGCCGCGTCAGCAGCTCGGTGGCCCAGCACGTGCCGGCGGCAAAGTCGAGCACGAGATCGTCCGGGCGCGGCGCCAGCAGCACGCACGCGAGCGAGAACTCGTACACGTAGTTCCAGCTCTCCGACGCGCTCGTCCAGTGCAGCGGAAAATTCAGTGACGTCTCGGGATTCTGGAGCTCGTCGGCTCGCGCCTCGGCGCGGTCGGACGCACGACCGGCGACTGGAACGTCCCGGTTCTCGAACGCTGGAAGCTGTTCGATCGCGAGTGACTCGATCACCTGCGTTTCTGGTGTGGTCCACGCGACCGGAGCCGGGGCGGGTGCCGGCGGGTCCGGGTCGCTGGACTCCGTCGGGCGCGGGCGCCGGAAGCTCTTGAACATGCGCGCCCAGATCCTACCTGTGTCCGTGGAGGCGATCTATCCTAGCGGCATGACTCGTCGCGGCCGGGCTGAGCCGGTCAACCGGCTGCTCGGCCAGCTGTTCCGCGCGCACCCGTGGCACGGGGTCCCGATCGGGGCCGAGGCGCCGGAGCGCGTGACCTGCTTCATCGAAATCGTGCCGACCGATCGGGTGAAGTACGAGATCGACAAGCTGACGGGCTTCCTCAAGCTCGATCGCCCGCAGCTTTACTCGAACATCTGCCCCGCGCCGTACGGCCTCATCCCGCAGACCTACTGCGGGCCGTCGGTGGCCGAGTTGAGCATGGAACGGACGGGCCGCACGGGCATTCAAGGCGACGGCGATCCGCTCGACGTGTGCGTGCTCACGCAGAGTCCGATCACGCATCCCGACGTGCTCGTCAAGGCGCGGCCGGTCGGCGGCCTGCGCATGCTCGACGGCGACGAAGCCGACGACAAAGTCATCGCCGTGCTGGCCGGCGACGGGCTGTACGGATCGTGGTCCGACCTCTCCGAGATTCCGCCGGCCGTCGTCACGCGCCTCGTCCATTACTTCGAGACGTACAAGCTGGCGCCCGGCGCCGTCAAGAAACCGATCGAGGTCACGCACGTCTTCGGCCGCAGCGAGGCGCACTTGCTCATCACGCGCGCGCAAGCGGACTACCACGAGCGATACGGCGATCTCGAGAAAGCGCTTGCGGCCGCGCTAGAGAGCGAACCGAGACCACAATAATCCGGCAATGCCGGCGCCGAGCACGAGCAGCGGCTCGGGCGCGCGAACTCGAACGAGCAGCAGCCATCCCACGAGCGCGATGCAGATGGTCGGGACGTCAACAATGGCCTGGCGTCCGAGCACGACGACGGCGCCGGCGATGGCGCCGCTTGCTGCCGACGTGGCGCCGGTGGCGAAGGCCCGAAGCTGCGCGTTGTGCCGGTGACGCGCGAACCACGGTGCGGGGACGGCCGTGAAGACGTACACCGGCAGAAACATTCCCGCGGCAGCCACCACCGAGCCGGCGACACCACCGACCAGGTAGCCAATGAACGCGACCGTGATGACGACCGGCCCGGGCGTGATCAGCGCGACGGCCACCGCATCCAGAAATTGATGGTCCGTGAGCCAGCCGAAGTCGTGGACGACGCCCTGGCGCAGGAACGGAACGATCGCCAGCCCACTGCCGAACACAAATGAACCCGCTTTTCCAAAGAACAGAAAGATCTGCATCAACAGCGGCTGACCGCTGGACGCGCTCATTCCAGACAGACCGTGCTCGAGGAAACCAATCGCTACGGCGCCGGTAAGCCCGCCGGCGATCAGCACGAGGCCGGCGCGGAGGCCGGGCCAGGCGCGAACAACCAGCACCGCGAGACCCGAGACGATGAAAATGACGGCGAGCTCGGTGCCCGTCCAGACCGTTGCCGCGAGCGTGATGAGAAAAATCGCCCAGAGCAACGCGTCCTGCTTGTTCGTGCCCCGAGCCAGTCGATAGGCGGCGATCGCGACGATCGGAATGATGACCGCGCCAATGCCGTAGAAGACGGCCTGCATCCACGGCATGCCGCCGTAGGCGACGTAGGTGATGCTGAGCGCGAGCACCATCACGAACGAGGGCAGGACAAAGGCCAGCCCGACGAGGGAGGCGCCGATGAGGCCGCTGTGGAAGTAGCCGATCGCCATCGCGGTTTGCGCCGCGAGCGGCCCGGGCATGATCTGGGCGAGGGCGATTGACAGGTTGTAGGTGGACTCGTCGATCAGCCGGCGGCGCTCGACGAGATCGCGGCGCATGTATCCGACCAGCGCGGCTGGACCGCCGAATCCGATCGATCCGAGCTTGAGAAAGTAGAGCACGAGCTCGGCCACGTCATCCTCGTGCAACCGCGTGCGGACGGTCGTCGAAGATTACGCGCGCGCCCGCTTCGTCGGCGAGCGCCCGCTCGTACACCACGACAGCCGCGGCGACGTCCTGGAGCGCGGTGCCGGTCGAATCGAAGATGAACACCTCGTCCGGATCGCGTCGGCCCGCGATCCGGCCCGCAACGATCGCGGACAGCTCTGCGTAGACGCCCGCCTCGCTCATCGTCTTCGCCGCAATCGCGTGGTGGAGATCGCCGCCGGCAGCGCACGCCGTGAGTGAATCGACCACCACACGGCTGTTGGCCATCGCGCCCGCGTCGATTTCCTGCTTCGCGGGATTGTCCGCACCAACGGCGGCCACGAAGAGTCCGGGGTGCAGGTGCTCGCGGTACAGGAAGGGCGCCTGCGACGTGGTGCACGTGACGCAGATGTCACTCGCGCGGATCGCGCTGGCCAGATCCGTGGTCGGTTGGACATCAATCGCATGCGCCACAGACATGCGGTGAGCAAAGTCCGTCGCCTTGTCACGGTCCGTATCGACGGCAAATGCCGTCCGCAGTTCCCGCACCGCGCACATCGCCTCGAGCTGCGCTTCGCCCTGTGCGCCGCAGCCGACGATGGTGATGGTGTGCGACGCGGCCAGAGACAGATGCCGGGCGGCGAGCGCGGCCACAGCGGCCGTGCGTACGCTCGTCACCACGATCGAATCCATGACGAGGAGCGGTTGCCCGGTGTCGCCGTCGAAGAGGAGAAGGGCGCCCTGAATCGTCGGGCGAGCATGCCTGACGGGATTGCCTGGCAGGTTGATATTGGTCTTGACGGCCACGTACGTGCGGCCGTTCGTTTCAACGGCCGCCAGCTTGGCGTGCACGCTGCCATCGCGCAGGGTGAGCCCGCTCGACGCCGGACCGCGAGTCGCGCCCGCTTCGTGCGCGCACAACGTGCGCGCCACGGCGTCGATGCAGGCGCGGATGTCGAGCGCACGAGCGACGTCTGTGGCCGTCAGGACGAGCGTGTCACTCGTCACCGCCGGCGCCGCTCCGGCAAACGCCCACCGAACGACGCGAAGAGCGTGTCGAAGATCGGAAGCGCCGCCTGCACGCGCGCGCCCGAGTCAGGATGTGCCGCGCTGAGACCATCGACCAGCCGCTGAACGCCCGCGGCATCCGACCGGCCGAACTTGCCGTCTTTCAGGTCCAGATCGTGGACGATCTCCGCGAGATGCCGAAGCGCGGGGCTCTCCAGGTGGAGACGGCTGACCATCGTTTCGAACGAGCACTTGTCGCCTTCGTGCGTGAAGTCCGCGCCGATCATGTCGAAGGACTGCTCGCCCTTGAGGACCGTGCCTCCGGAGGCGTCGACAAATCGAAACCGCGCGGCCGGATCCACGAACCGGCGAATGAGCCACGACGTGGCCAATCGATCGATGTGCGGATCGCGGCGTGTGACCCAGACGCGTCCCTTGAGCTCGGTCGCGGGCTTCGCCTTGCCCTGGCGAGTTGCCGTTGACGTTTTCAGCGCGCTCTTGATTGCGGCCATGAGTGTCTGCACCTCCACGCCCGCGTCCGATCCGAAGAAGTCCGTCTTTGCCGCCGCGTCCACCAGCCGCTGCAGTCGCAGGACGTCTGCCCCGGACGGTGCCGTGCGCGGGCGTCGGCGCAGCATCGTCAAGTGTTGAGTAAGAGCCTGTTGGACCGGCGCGAACCGGTTGGTCGCCTCGGCAACAAAGCGCGTGCGAAGCTCGGTGTCGGTGGGGGTCCCGACGAACTCCGCCTGACAGACGATCGCTTCACCGCCTCCGGCAATCGCTTCCTGCGCGATCCACTGCAGGTCCTCGAGGCACGCCGCGGTGGACGGAAGGACGTACACGGAGTTCTTCAGTGCCAGCGCGCCCACTTGCGCGAGCCGGCGCCTGACCTGCGCGCGCAGGTAGAGTGGGCGCGGCGGCAGCTGGTGAATCAGGAGCACCCAGCCTGGTCGGTCCTTCACTGGGTAGGGACTATAGCAATGTCTACTGTATATAGCAATTGCTATATGTCTACTCGGGGCCGCGCCCGCCGTACTGAAACCGTCGCGCCATTTCGGTGTACGACGCGCCCCACGCCTGCAGCCGCGCGATCAGTTTCTCGTCGATCCCCGCCGCTTCCAGTTGCGGAGCTGACGCCCACGGTTTGCCGGTCGCGATGTCCGTGTAACCGCCGGGCACGGTGTAGGTCTTCTCGCGAATGTTGACTCTGAAATACCGATCGACGCGATACTGCTCGTTCTTGTCGAGCCACGCCGTGAGCAGCGATTCGGTGATGGCTCGTCGCGTCTCACTCGGCAGCGGCTCGAACATCGGCGCCCACGCTGGAAGGACCATGATCGCCGGGTCTACGCTCCGCGTCGGGCGCCAGCCTTTTTCAACGTCATCAGGGCCGACGTGCGGATCGGTGGACTGCATCGACTTGATCAGCGCGACGAGCAGCCGGGCAGGCTCCGGCCGCCGGCTCTCGCGATACAGGCTCTGGAACCGCCCGATCACGTAGATCCAGTCCACCGGCGTACGGTCGAGGTGCTGGTGATTCCCGCTGTTGACGAGGACTTGCAGCTCGTACCACGACGCATCGAAGTATTCATTGGTGACGGCCGTCCCGCCCATTCCCGCGGGCCGTCAGGAATGTTCACTTGGGCCGGCGCGGTCGCCGCGGGAATCGCGTTGAGCCAGGTTCGTGGCTCGCCGGTCGCGCCGAAGAGCTCGCGGCCGCGGTCTTCGAGACCGAACTCCTGCGTCATCTCCCACGTCTTGACGAGCTGCCACAGCTGCGTGCCGTAGGCGTCCGTTCCGAGCTCAGGCGTCCACTTCACGTTCGCGGGCTCGACGTACGGCTTGAGCAGCGTGCGACGCGCCAGCGTCCACTTGTCGAACATCGTCGAGAGGCGTCCTGTCGCGATGTGACTCGAGAGCGCCGTCGAGGCCAGCATCTCGCGCAATGACGCCCTGGATCCGTCGTAGAGCTTCGCGAATTCGCTCTTCTCGAACGCGGCGCCCCAGGCGTCGATCGGATGCACGCGCGGCAGCCAGTGACTCCAGTCCGGCAGTTGCAGCGCGATCGGAATCTCGCGCGGATTCAGGCTGCCGTCCGGACGAAAGACGTCCGGCGTGATGCCGCCTTTCCCGAACACGTGCGACAGCGTCTCGCTGTCACGCTCGAGCGCCCACTCCACCCCCGCGCCGGCGGCCCACTCGGACACCGGCCTGGCATCCAACCCGGGTCCCGGCTGATACGGCGGATTCCACGGGCGTCCCGGACCTCGTCCCGGAAGGGAGCGCACGTAGCTGGCGATCTGCCGGCCCTGCAGATCGGTCAAGCCATGAAATCGCGATCGGGCGGCAATCGATGCGTTGGAGAAGTTGAAGTACTTGAGGTCGCGCCCGTCATGCGCATGGCAGTCGGCGCAGTGCGCGCGAATCGTCTTTGCGTCCGGCAGGGAGCTGGCCTTCAACGTCGCGCCAAGCCAGGCCTCGCGTCCGGCGCGCAACGAATCTGGATCGGTCAGCGGCGGCGTCCAGGTCTCGGGATTCTCCTGCACGAATGCGCCGGACTCGATCACCCTCGTCGCGTCGCTGCTGAGCAAGTTGAACGCCACGACGCGAAAACCGCTCGCGACGCCGTCGGTATGGTTGAAACGGAATCGAATCGTGTTGGCGCCGTCGACGACGGTGTTGGCCGGCAGCGCGACGGTCAGCTTGAGCGTGCCGAATCCGCCGCCGATACCGCCGTAGCTGCGGCCGGGTTCGGCGACCGAGGCCGTGTCATTGCTGAGCGCAATCCAGGCGCTGCTGTTCACCTGGACGCTCGCCATGCCGGCGTAGGCCAGTCCGTGAACTTGCATCCACACACTCCGCACATCGCGTGCGCGCGAGGCGGGAACGTCGACGGTCACGCTCACGGTGGTGCCGTCCTCGCCGACGACCTCGACGGGAAGCATGATCGGCGTCCCGCGCGCCGCTCGTGCGGCCAGCGCCGATCCCCATGTCATCAACGCGATGAGCGCGGAGACGGCCAGGCGGCGGCGAGAGGTGATCCGCATAGGCAGCGCCAGCTGATTGAAGGTTTGGTCAGTATATGCCGCGTCCAGTTAGCAGATGCGAGGGTCTTGGTCCACCTTCGCGTGGCTTCGGCTCGCTGGCTTGCCAACCGTAGCTCGCCGAAGGCGAGCGAAGGTTGGCGGAGGGAGAGGGATTCGAACCCCCGGTACGGTTTCCCGTACAGCGGTTTTCAAGACCGCCTCCTTAAACCACTCGGACATCCCTCCGACACGATCGCCTCAATGAGGCGATCGTTAATCCTCAATCTCTACTTGTTGATCACATCCGTCCCGACGTACGCGCGCAACGCCTCGGGCACGACGACGGACCCGTCGCGCTGCTGGAAGTTTTCCAGAATCGCGATCAACGTCCGGCCCACCGCCAATCCCGATCCATTCAGCGTGTGCGCGAGCTGCGCCTTGCCCGTGCCGTCCGGCCGGAAGCGGATGCCGGCGCGGCGCGCCTGAAACGCCTCGGTGTTACTGCAGGACGAGATCTCGCGATACGTCTCCTGGCTCGGGAGCCATACTTCGATGTCGTAGGTCTTCGCCGACGCGAAGCCCATGTCGCCCGTGCAGAGCAGCACGCGTCGGTACGGCAGACCGAGCCGCTCGAGCACGGTCTCCGCGTCGCGCGTGAGCCCTTCGAGCTCGGCGTACGACTGATCGGGCGTCGTGAATTTCACGAGCTCGACCTTGTCGAACTGGTGCTGGCGGATCAGCCCGCGCACGTCCGCGCCGTACGATCCGGCCTCGCTCCGGAAACACGGCGTGTAGGCCGTGTACTTGAGCGGCAGATCGCGGCCGTCGAGGATCTCCTCGCGATGCAGGTTCGTCAGCGGCACTTCCGCCGTTGGAATCAGGAACAGATCCCAGTCGCCGGCGATCTTGAACAGATCCTGCTCGAACTTCGGCAGGTTGCCCGTGCCGGTGAGCGCGGCCGCGTTGACGAGAAACGGCGGTTCAATTTCCTGATATCCATGCTCGCGCGTGTGCAGATCGAGCATGAAGTTGATCAGCGCGCGCGCGAGCCGCGCGCCGGCGCCGAGGAGCACGGAAAAGCGCGCGCCCGACATCCGCGTCGCGCGCTCGAAATCGAGAATGCCGAGCGCGGCGCCGAGCTCCCAGTGCGGCTTCGGTGCGAAGTCGAACGCGGGCGGCGTGCCCCACTTCTTCACTTCCGTGTTGTCGGCCGACGACTTCCCCGCCGGCACGCTCTCGTGCGGCAGGTTCGGGAACGTGAGCAGCCGCGCATCGCGCTGACGCTCGACCTCGGCGAGCTCCGTCTCGAGATCGCGGATGCGTCCGGCGCGCGCCTTGTTCTCGGCGAAAATGCCGCTCGGGTCGCGGCCCTCTTTCTTCGCGCGCGCGACGTCCTCGCTCGCGGCCTTCTGCTCGCGCTGGAGCGTCTCCACCGCGGGAATCAACCGCCGCCGTTCCGATTCGAAGCGCGCCAGCTCGGCCAGGTCCCTGGCGGGATCGAGGCCGCGCTGCCGCAGGCGCGTCTCCACCTCGGCGAGATGGTCGCGGACGTACACGGGATCGAGCATGGCCCATGCTATAAGGCCCTATGACCGTTCGCAAAGCCGTCTTTCCCGCGGCCGGGCTCGGCACGCGCTTTCTGCCCGCCACGAAGGCGCAACCCAAGGAAATGCTGCCGCTCGTCGACAAGCCGATCATTCAGTACGGCGTCGAGGAAGCGGTCGCCTCGGGCGCCGACGACATCATCCTCGTCACGGGCCGCGGCAAGAACGCGATCGAAGATCACTTCGACGTGTCGATCGAGCTCGAGACGTTTCTGGAAGCGCGCGGCAAGACCGATCTCCTCGACGAGATCCGCAAGATCTCGAGCTTGATCAACGTCGCCTACGTCCGGCAGGGCGAGCCGCTCGGCCTCGGACACGCCGTGCTCGTCACGCGGCACCTCGTCGGCGACGAACCGTTCGCCGTGATCCTGGCCGACGATGTGATCGATGCGCAGCCGCCGGCGCTGGCGCAGATGATCGACGTCTTCGAGAAGGTCGGCGGTCCGGTGATCGCGGTCGAGCGCGTGCCCGAGCGCGACCTGCCGAGCTACGGCGTGATCAAGGCGGAGCCGGCCGGCCCGGGCGTCTACAAGATCCTCGATCTGGTGGAGAAGCCGCCCGCCGGACAGGCCCCGTCCGACCTCGCGATCATCGGCCGCTACGTGCTCACGCCCGACATCTTCCCGATGCTCGAAGAAACCGCCCGCGAGCGCGGCACCGGCGAGATCCAGCTGACGAACGGGTTGAAGAAGCTGCTCAAGACCCGCCCGATCTACGGCTACGAGGTCAAAGGCGTCCGCCACGACACGGGCAACAAGCTCGGATTCCTGAAAGCTGTCGTGTACTTCGCGCTTCGACGGCCAGACCTGGCGGGGCCGTTCAGGGAGTACCTCAAGACACTGACGCCTGCTTGAGGTTCCTCGGGGTTCCCAAAGGTTCCCGGGGGTTCCCGGGGGTTCCTCGGGGTTCAGCCTAAGTCGTTGATTTCGTCGGGGCCTTGGAATCGGTGGCCGGCTTCGAGCTGGTCGACGAATCGGACTTCTCAGACTCGCCGGACTTCTCAGACCCACTGGACTTCTCGGCCTCCCCGGACTTCTCAGATCCTCCGGACTTCACCGAGTCACCCGCCTTCTCTGGCGCACCGGACTTCTTCGCGTAGTCCGTCGCGTACCACCCCGAGCCCTTCAGATGAAACGCCGGCGACGAGATGAGCTTCTCGAGCCGGCCGCCGCAGTGCGGGCAGACCTCGAGCGGCGGATCCGAAAATTTCTGAATCTTCTCGAGCCGCCGATGGCAGGACTGGCATTCGTACTCGTAGAGGGGCATGGCGTCAGGTCGTCCAACACGCCATTATAGAGACACTCCGTTCCCGACACCCTGATGGCCGGCACCCTGTTCGTGGTCGCAACCCCGATCGGCAACCTGGAAGACCTGACGTTCCGGGCGCTGCGCACGCTCCGCGAGGTCGACGTCATCGCCGCCGAAGACACGCGGCGGACCGCCAAGCTCCTCGCCCACTATGAGATCCGGAAACCGCTGGTCTCACTCCGGGAGCACAACGAGACGCGCGAAGCGCCCCGGCTGATCGCCAGGCTCCAGAAAGGCGAGAGCATCGCGCTCGTCTCAGACGCCGGCACGCCCTCGATCGCGGACCCCGGCGCCCGGCTGGTACGAGCCGTCCGCGAGGCCCAGCTCTCTGTCATCCCCATTCCCGGCGCGACCGCCGTCGCGACGCTCTTGTCCGCGTCAGGCTTCTCCGGCGACCAGTTCGTCTTTCTGGGTTTTCCACCGTCCTCGGGAGCCGCCCGCGACCGGTGGTTCCACCAACTCGCGACCGAAACTCGTGTCGCCCTTTTCTTCGAGGCCCCTCATCGCGCGAAGCGGACGCTGGGGGACTTACTTGAATTGGTTAAAAGACCAATTATTGTCGGGCGAGAACTGACCAAAGCGAATGAAGAATTGGTCGATATACATAATATTAGCGATGTAGGTAAATTAAGACTTATCGGTGAATTCGTCATAATCGTCGCAGGAGAGACCAATGATCTGCATGAAGTCATTGATTCAAAAGCTGTTGTTGCCATGTTTGGCCAATTAACAGAATTCGGGCGACTTGACAGCGATGTGGCGATCAAGCTCACATCGCTTCACTTCAACATCCCGGCCGTCACAGTGAAGAACCTCGCAAAGAAGGCGCGGTTTGCGGCCCGCCGGGATGCTGGCCCCCTGCCTTGACCAGAATCTGAGCTTTTGTTAAGTTTCGGCCCGGAAGTGCCGGCGAGCGCCGGCCCTGCTTCCTCGTCATGGCAAAGAAGGTGCGGCCGAAGAGCCGGGTAGCTGACCAGGGAACCCGGCGTCCAGACCGCCCCACTGGAGCCGCCCCGGCCGTATCCGCACGGGCGGCAGTGGCGGCGCCTCCTCCCCCTCCAGGTCCTTCCGCTGAGGCCGTTGCCGTGTTCGAACAGGCGATGGAAGCCTTGCAGCGGCACGAGTACGTCGTCGCGGCCGGCCATTTCAAAGTGCTCCTGGATCAGCACCCTGCGGAAGGGGTCCTGCTGGACCGCGCGCGCGTCTACCTTGGCCTGGCAGAGCGCGAGATCGCCCGGCGGCCCGTCGAGCCGCGGACGCTCGAAGAGCGGTTGACCGCCGCCACCGCCGCCCTGAACAACGGCGACCATGACGGCGCGGAGTCACTCGCTCGAGGTGTTCTGGCAGAAGACCCACACCAGGACCTTGCGCTCTACCTGCTGGCGTCGGTCGAGGCCCGGCGCGGGTTGTTCGATGCCGCGCTGTCGTATCTCGGTCAGGCGATCGCCATCAGCCCCGAGGCGCGCGCGCAGGCCCGGTTCGATCCGGATTTCGAGCCGCTCTACGACAACGACGCGTTTCGTGAGTTGACCGAATCCCCGCTGCCGGGGACGCTTGCGGGGCTGCGTCGCGCAAAACGCGGGCGCGGCGATCGATAATGGCTCAGTGACCGGGGACCTGCACGTCGTCATTCTCGCGGCTGGCAAGGGCACCCGGATGAAGTCGGTCCAGCCCAAAGTTCTGCACCCGCTGGCTGGCCGCCCCCTGATTGAGCACGTGCTCCGGACGGTCGATGAGCTTTCGGCCGCCTCCACGATTCTGGTCGTCGGCCACGGAGCCGAAGAGGTCACGGCCGCGCTCTCATCCCGACCGACGCTCCAATTCGTCGTGCAGTCACCGCAGCTGGGCACGGGGCATGCGCTCCTGCAGACGCGAGACGCCCTGGCCGGCAAGACCGGCACGGTGCTGCTGCTCTACGCGGACGTGCCGCTGCTGCAGTCCGGCACGCTCGCGCGGCTGATCGAGGCGCATCAATCCGCGCGCGCGGCCGCGACGGTGCTGACGGCCGAGCTCGACGATCCCTGCGGCTACGGCCGCATCGTGCGCGATCGCTCCGGCAAGATCGTCCGCATCGTCGAGGAACGCGACGCGTCGGGCGAGGAGCGCGCGATTCGGGAAATCAACAGCGGCATCTACGCGTTCGCGCTGTCACCGCTGTTCGCCGCGCTCGACGGGCTGGCGGCCGACAACGCGCAAAGCGAGTACTACCTGACCGATCTCGTGTCGATCTACCGGCGGAAGAACCAGCGCGTCGAGACGCTGCTCATCGAGGCGCCCGACGAGCTGCGCGGCGTCAACAGCCGCGTCGATCTCGCCGATCTCGGGCGCGTCCTGCGCGCGCGCAAGAACCGCGCGCTGATGCTCGACGGCGTCACGCTCGACGATCCGTCCACGACGTACGTCGACGATGACGTGGAAGTGGGATCGGACACGGTGATCGGCCCCGGCGTGCTGCTCGAGGGGCGCACGCGCATCGGACAAGGCTGCCGGATCGGCGCGGGCGCGCACCTGACGAACGCGATCCTCGCCGACAACGTCACGGTGCGCGATCGCTCGGTGATCGTCGATTCGACGGTCGAGCCCGGCGCGGTGATCGGTCCGTTCGCGCACATCCGGCCGCAGTCGATCGTCGGCGAAAACGCGCACGTCGGCAATTTCGTCGAGCTCAAGAAGACGAGGCTCGGGCGCGGCTCCAAGGCCAACCACCTCGCATACCTCGGCGACGCGACGATCGGCGACGCCGTCAACATCGGCGCGGGCACGATCACGTGCAACTACGACGGGGTGAAGAAGCATCCGACCGTCATCGAGGACGACGTGTTCATCGGCAGCGACTCACAACTCATTGCGCCCGTCCGTGTGGGGCGCGGCGCGTACGTCGCGGCAGGATCGTCGATCACCGACGACGTGCCGCCGGACTCGCTCGCGATCGCGCGCGGGCGTCAGGAAAACAAACCAGGCTGGGCCGAGAAGCGGCGCGTCCGGCGCACCCAGGGCGGCGTCTGACGTGTGCGGCATTGTCGGCTACGTCGGGCCTAAACCGCTGGTGCCCGTCATCATGGACGGGCTGCGCCGGCTGGAATACCGCGGCTACGATTCGGCGGGCGTCGCGGTCGTGCAGAACGGCGAGCTGCAGATCCGCCGCAGCGCCGGCAAGCTCTCGAACCTGCAGGACGCGCTCGCCAAACAACCGCTCGACGGATCGTTTGGCATCGGGCACACGCGGTGGGCGACGCACGGCCGGCCGACCGAAGAAAACGCGCATCCGCATCGCGACTGCAAAAACCGCATCGTCGTCGTCCACAACGGCATCGTCGAGAACTACCTCGAGCTGAAGCGCGAGCTCACGGCCGAGGGCCACAAGTTCATCACCGAGACGGACACCGAGATCGTCGCGCACCTTGTCGAGCGCGAGATGCGCAAGGACGGTCTGGCCGCGGCGGTGCGCCGCGCGCTCACGCAGCTGCGCGGGCTCTTCGCGCTGGTGCTGATCTCGGCGGACGATCCGGACACGATCGTCGCCGTGCGCAACGGGCCCCCGGTCGTCATCGGCCTCGGCAAAGGCGAGTTTTTCGTCGCGTCCGACATCCCGGCGATTCTCGAGCACACGCGGGACGTCGTGTTTCTCGACGACCGGGAGATGGCGATCGTGACGCGCGCCGGCGTCGCGTTCACGGATTTCGACGGCAAGAAGATCGAGAAGCTACCGCGCCACGTGGAGTGGGACCCGGTCATGGCCGAGAAGGCCGGCTACCCGCACTTCATGCTGAAGGAGATCTACGAGCAGCCGTGGGCCGTGCGCGAGACCGTCCTCGGCCGGCTGTCGCTCGAGCACGCGCAGGTGTTTCTCAACGAAATGCAGCTGGACGTTGCGGCGCTGAAGAAGATCGAGCGCGTCGTGATCCTGGCGTGCGGCACGTCGTGGCACGCGGGCCTCGTCGGAAAGTTCCTGATCGAAGAGCTCGCGCGCGTGCCGACCGAGGTCGACTACAGCTCCGAGTTCCGCTACCGGCGGCCGATCGTGGACGACCGTACGCTCGCGATCGCGATCACGCAGTCCGGCGAAACAGCGGACACGCTCGGCGCGATGCGCGAGGCCAAGCAGCGCGGCGCGCGGAGCCTCGCGATTTGCAACGTCGTCGGCAGCATGGCGACGCGCGAAGCGGACGGCACCGTGTACACGCACGCCGGTCCGGAGATCGGCGTGGCGTCGACGAAAGCGTTCACGTCACAGCTCGTCGCGCTGCATTTGTTCGCGATCTACCTCGGTCAGGTGCGCCGGACGCTCGGACAGGATCTCGCGCGCACGCTGCTCATCGAGCTCGACCAGCTGCCGCTCAAAATCGAAGAGGCGCTCAAGAGCGACGCGACGATCAAGGAGCTCGCCGACCGCTTCCGCGACCGGCGCGATTTCCTGTACCTCGGGCGCGGCGTCAACTACCCGATCGCGCTCGAGGGCGCGCTGAAGCTGAAAGAGATCTCCTACGTGCACGCCGAGGGTTATCCCGCCGGCGAGATGAAGCACGGACCGATCGCGCTCATCGACGAGGACCTGCCGGTCGTCGCGCTTGCCGCCGACGACGGGCTGTTCGAGAAGACGATCGGGAACGTTCAGGAAGCGAAGGCGCGCGGCGGCCGCGTGATCATCGTCACGACGGAGTCCAAGGTCGCGGCGTTCGACGGGCTGGTGGACGCGGGCAAGGACATCATCCTCGCCGTGCCCGACGCGCATCCGCTGCTCTTGCCGGTCCTGATGGTAGTGCCGCTGCAGCTGCTCGCGTACCACATGGCCGTGGCCCGCGGCTGCGATGTGGATCAGCCGCGGAATCTCGCGAAGAGCGTGACTGTGGA
>DATEGZ010000144.1:0-2023 GCA_035279905.1 Vicinamibacterales bacterium | reverse complement strand
GGCCGAGCCGGCGGCCGTTGTCGCGGTACTGCTCGATCGTGTCCTCGTTGTGGATCCCGGTGACCAGACGCTCGTAGGCGATGTGCAGCAGCGCCATCCCGGGCGCCTCGTAGATGCCCCGGCTCTTGGCCTCGATGATCCGGTTCTCGATCTGGTCGCTCATACCAAGGCCGTGGCGACCGCCGATCGCGTTGGCTTCGATCAGCAGCGCGACCTCGTCGCGGAATGCGGCGCCGTTCAAGGCCACGGGACGCCCTTCCTCGAAGCGGACCGTCACGGTTTCCGGCTTCACCGGCACGTCCTCGCGCCAGAAGGCGACGCCCATGATCGGATCGACGATGCCGATTCCGCGGTCGAGCCGCTCGAGGTCCTTGGCTTCGTGTGTCGCCCCCAGCAGGTTGGAGTCGGTCGAGTAGGCCTTCTCCGCGCTCATCCGGTAGTGGAGGCCCGCGCGGGCGAGGTATTCGGACATCTCCTTGCGGCCCCCAAGCTCGTCGACGAACTTCGAGTCGAGCCAGGGCTTGTAGATGCGCAGGTTCGGGTTGGCGAGCAGCCCGTAGCGGTAGAAGCGCTCGATGTCGTTGCCCTTGTAGGTGCTGCCGTCGCCCCAGATGTGGACGTCGTCATCGCGCATCGCGATCACCAGCAGGGTGCCGGTGACGGCGCGTCCGAGCGGCGTGGTGTTGAAGTAGGTGGCGCCCGCGGTGGCGATGTGGAACGCACCCGCCTGCAGCGCCGCGATACCTTCCGCGGCCAGCGCCGCGCGGCAGTCGACCAGCCGCGCCGCCTCGGCGCCGTAGCTCTTCGCCCGCCGCGGGATGTCGTCGTAGTCGGGCTCGTCGGGCTGGCCGAGGTTGGCGGTATAGGCGTAGGGGATAGCGCCGCGGGCCCGCATCCAGTGCAGCGCGGCGCTGGTGTCGAGACCGCCCGAGAACGCGATGCCGACCTTCTGGCCGACGGGGACGTCGTGCAGGATGTGCGACATTGCTCGCGGCCCGGGACGTGAAATCGGGTATTCTAGGCCATGCCGTCGTTCGACATCGTGTCCGAGGTGAACCAGGTCGAGGTGAGGAACGCCGTCGATCAGGCGAACAAGGAGATCTCCACCCGCTTCGACTTCAAGGGCTCGGATGCGCGGGTCGAGCACAAGGACAAGGAGCTGACGCTCTTCGCCGACGACGCGTTCAAGCTCAAGCAGGTGACCGACGTGCTGCTGGGCAAGCTGACCCGGCGCGGCGTCGACGTCCGGTCGCTCAAATTCGGCAACGCCGACAAGATCAGCGGCGACAAGGTCAAGCAGGCGGTGACGATCCGCGTCGGCGTCGAGCAGGAGCTGGCGAAGAAGATCGTCCGGATGCTGAAAGACGGCAAGCTCAAGGTCCAGGCCAGCATCCAGGGCGACGCGGTGCGCGTCTCGGGCGCCAAGCGCGACGAGCTGCAGAACGCGATCGCAGCGGTGAAGAAGTCGGTCACCGATTTCCCGCTGCAGTTCGGGAACTTCCGCGACTAGGGAAACTAAGGTGCCGGCGGCGGCGACGTCGCCGGCCACGAACCCGTTGCTGCCGGAACGCGTCACGTCCCACCCGGTGCTGCTGCGTTGGTTCGTCTCCGGCGACGCTCCGCGCGTGCAGGCGCTGGCCGCCGATGCCGCGGTCGCCGCCACCACGGCGACGATTCCGCATCCGTACCCCGACGGCGCCGCCGAGGCGTGGATCGCCGGCCAACCCGCCGCTCGCGATCGCGGCGCGGAGTTCGTCTACGCGATCTGCTCGGTCGACGGAGCGACACTGCTGGGGGCGATCGCGCTACGGCCGACCGCCGGCGACGGCCCGGGGCGCGAGAACATCGGCTACTGGATCGGCCGCGCCTACTGGGGACACGGTTACGCGACCGCCGCGACGATGGCGATCGTCGCGCTGGCGTTCGGCTACCTCGACTGCGAAACGCTGACCGCGTCGCACCTCGAGCGCAACGCGGCGTCGGCACGAGTGCTGGAAAAATGCGGGTTCGTGCCGCTGCGCAC
>DATEGZ010000143.1:0-2846 GCA_035279905.1 Vicinamibacterales bacterium | reverse complement strand
AGGTCGCGACGACCTGAGGCTCGTCCCCTCGCTGATCTGTCGGATTTTCAACCGGCGGAACTGTCGGATTTTGGACCGGCGTTGACAAGCCTCGCCACCGCGCGGTCTCGTCATCGTCCTCAGGGGTATGTTGTGCGTGTTTGCCCGGCCGCGCTCAAAGGCCAGCCCTCGTCACGAACGAGCCGGCGCAGGGGTCAACGTCAGCGGAAGCGGAACGAGAGAACCACACGCGTTTGCGGCGAGTCTAGATCCTCACAGAGACCTCAGGGCCTTGTCTTCCGCTGTCGCAACGTGCGTGTGTATGGCGGCTCACGGCCTTCGACCACTCAGACTTGTTTCGAGCCCGCGCTTACCTTTCATACCTCGTTCCCTCGGCATCCTGGCCTACACTCGGTTCATCAGACGATCAACGACGATCTCGACACATCACGAAAGGAAGGCCACCATGGACACTGAAGTAGACGTTCAAGCGTTCGAGGAGCATCTGAACAGCGGTCGCGAAGACCTCGTCAGCCCCGAGGAGCTCCGCAACTTCGCGTTGACTCCGGGCGCGTGCACCAGCACCGGCCACGGGTGTTCTTGCTCGTGCGTCCCCGGCGCCGGCGAATAAGGGCCGCGCGGCGGTCGGCACTGGCGCCGACCGCCGATCTCAATCGACTGGCGTAGTTGGCGACTGTGTAGGCCGGATGCACTAAATAACGGAAAGCCCATCGCCAATCGTTGTTCCGTTCGGCAATCTGAGGGTTCCTTCTCATGGCACGCTCCGTCACGCAGCTCGCAAATGTGAAATCGATCCGCGAGAGACCAGATTTGTGGTTCCAAGTGGTCCTCGAAAACAGTGTCAAAACCCTCGATCCGTGGATTTGAAGTGCACCGGGTTTATCGGAGAGCGATTAGTGTGAGTGCTCTGACTGGTCGTCGATAGTTGTGCAGGCGCTCGGCGGCCTCCGCGAGAGCGATCACGGCTCGGGTGAGGACGCCGGCGAGCGCACCGCCGTGAAACGGGGCACACCGCTGACGTGCGACGGAATCGGTCGAAGCTCGAGCTCATAGAATGCCCCCGGACCACTGATCGTCGATTGGGGTGGGCGGCAGGATTCCCCTGGTCACGGCGTCGGCGATCGGTGCGGACTCGCACAGGCGCTCATAGTAGCGCGCCTCATATTCTGCGGGCGGCACATAGCCAATCGGCTCAAGCAGCCGACGCGTGTTGAACCAATCAACCCACCGCAGCGTGGCAAATTCGACGGTCTCGAGATCCCGCCACGGACCTTTGCGTTGAATCACCTCCGTCTTGAAGAGGCCGATGATCGATTCGGCCATCGCATTATCGTACGAATCGCCGCGGCTGCCGACCGACGGCGCGATCCTAGCCTCAACGAGTCGATCCGTGTAGCGCATCGACAGATATTGGGTCCCGCGATCGCTGTGATGCACGAGGTGCTCCACACCGGCGCGCCGCCGATCGTAGATGGCCTGCTCGAGCGCCTCGAGCACGAAGTCGGTCGCGAGCGAGGCGGAAACGCGCCAGCCGACGAGGCGTCGGGCGAAGACGTCGATCACGAACGCGACGTAGACAAAGCCGCGCCACGTCGCGACGTACGTGAAGTCGGCCACCCACAGTTGATTCGGGCGCGAGGCGGTGAACTGGCGATCGACGAGGTCGGCAGGCCGGTCGGCCAGAGCTGTTGGGTGGGTGGTCACGATCCACGCGCGGCCGCGGGTCACGCCCTTGAGGCCCATGGCGCGCATCAGCCGCGCGACGGTACAGCGGGCGACGCGCTGCCCGTCGCGACGCAGTTGCTTCCAGACCTTCCGCGGGCCGTAGACCTGCTCATTGTCGTCCCACACCCGTTGGATCGCGGCCCGCAGCTCGGTGTCGCGCTGCGCCCGCGCCGATTGCCGCGTGGGATCCGCCTGCTGGGCCTTGCGCAGGAAATACGTGGACGGAGCAATCGGCAACAGCGCGCAGATCGACTCGACTCCGTAGGTCTCGCGGTGCTGATCGATGAACTCGACCATCACTTCGCTCGGCGGTCGAGCTCCGCCTGGGCGAAAAACGCCGCCGCCTTCTTCAGGATCTCGTTGGCGCGTTTCAGCTCGAAGTTTTCACGCTGCAGCCGCTTCAGCTCGTCCCGCTCGCTCGTCGTCAGCCCAGGGCGTTGGCCCGCATCGCGCTCGGCTTGGCGCACCCAGCGCCGCAGCGACTCCGTCCGGATCCCCAGCTTCTCGCCGACGGATCGAATCGCGGCCCATTGCGACGGATGCTCAGGCGTGTGGTCGAACACCATCCGGACGGCACGCTCTCGTACCTCCGGGGAAAATTTGCTCGGTCGTCCCATGGGGTCCATCCTCTCTCGGAATGGGCCCTCCGATAAACCCGGTACGATTCACCGACTTTATATTGATTACGAACGATCTCCTTCAGCGCGCCGATCGGACGCTCGCGGGCGTGGCGGCCAGCTCGGAGATGTCTGGATTTTCGCTGAACATCAACGAAGGCGGGCAGCGTCAGCGGGCCTACGTGCAGTTCGTCTCCGGCAATTACTTCGACGTGCTCGGTATTCCCGCCATCCGCGGCCGCGTCTTTCATGATCGTCCCCGAAGCGACGGGCGCGAACCGATCGCCGTCATCTCCTACGATTACTGGCAGCGACACTACGCCGGCGCCGCGTCTGCGCTCGGCTCACGCATCGGATTGAACCGTCTGACATACACCGTTGCCGGAATCACGCCGCCCGGATTTCGCGGACTGGAAGTCGACGTCCCGGTCGATTTCTGGGTCGATGTCGACGATTCGGTCTCGCCCAACGACCCGGATCGTACGCATGGATTATGGATGCGCA
>DATEGZ010000142.1:0-5224 GCA_035279905.1 Vicinamibacterales bacterium | reverse complement strand
ACGCCGCCTCCGGGCGGCGCCCCTGCGGCCGCGGCGCCCGCGCCCTCCTCGTCTGTCTGGGTTCGCCTGCTCGAGGGCGCCCGCTAGAGCATCGTCGGCTTCGGCTGTCAGGTGAAGGTTCAGGTCGACGCGGGTCCCGTCAAGGCCGAGCTCAAGGGCTGCGCCGGACTCTGAGGCCGCGCGTGAGCATCAAACGCTGGCACTGGGGCAAGATTGTGGTCGTGTGGTCGTGGGGCGGGCTGATCGTCGCGCTCCTGCTCACGAAGTTTCTGAGGCAGGACGCCGCGATCGATCCGGCCGGTTCCACCGTCAGCTTTCTCGGAAGCGTCGCGATCCTCGCGAGCTTGACCGTCGTCACGTGGATCTGGCTCGGCGGCAAAGAAAACTAGAAGTTCACCAGCCCGTGCACGAACAGTCGTCGCTCCGTCGGGACCGCGGGCGTGACGCTGGCCGTCGAAAACCCCTCGTAGTCGAGCATGAGCGCCGCGGTGCCCGGGCCGGTGTGCGGGAACCAGTAGGCGACGCCCACGACGACGCGCGTGCGTGACGGGCCCGTCGGCTGATCGAGCTGGAATCGATCGAGCCGGAAGAGTGCTTCCGGGCCCGCGCCCTTCGTCTTGAAAAACGGCGTCACGAAAATCGAGTAGCCGCCGCCGTGCGTCAACGGTGACGCGGGCGTGGGCTGATCCTGCGTACCCAGCACGTCGAGTCCCGCGTTGAATCGCCGGTGCTCGTAGAACGCGCTCGCAAGCAGTCGGTGCCGCGGGAGATCCGCCGCGTAGTGGTCGTAGTTGACGACGAACTGCAGTGTGACGCCTTTGAGCGGCGACTCGGACGTCACGGGTTTGTATGACGTCCGGACCTGCAGCGCTTTCTGGCCGTTCGTCTCGGCGTGCTGGTAGCCCTCGCCGTTGAGGACGGCCGCGTGTACGTCGCCGTGCCTGCCCGGCAGATCGACGTGCAGCGACGCGCCGGCGTCCGACGAGCTCAGGCCCGCGTCGCGCTCGGGCACCGGGCTGCCCTGAAACCGGTAGCGATAGATCTGATCGACCGCGTACGTGATTGGCGTGCTCTGCAGGCCGAAGCGAACCCACGTGTGCGGCCCCAGCCACGGCGCCAGGTTGAGCTGCATGTAGGCGTACTTCAGCCGAAGCACGAGGCTGCCGTCGAGCGTGCCGCCCGATCCCGTCTCGCGGACGACGTCCGACGTGACGCGGAACGACACGCGCGGCGTGATGTCACCCGTGACCGTGAGGTAGGCCCGCGTGATGTCGAACGAGCTCGCCGAGACCTCGCGGCCCGTCGCGTCGGCGGTTTTTGGCGCGAACGTGTACGAGTAGTTCGCGAAGAGCGTCGTGCCGATCTTGATCGACGGCCCTGCCGGGGCCGCGATCTGCGCAAACGCGTGCGTGGCGGCGAGCAACGAGACGACGAATGCCGCGATCGACACCCATCGCCGGGCGCGATGCCACGCGCCCCCTACGTCAACTTTCAACGGCGGTGCCGATGCTCGCGGTGCTCGCGATGGTCGCGACGGTCGCGGTGCTCCCGATGGTCGCGATCACGATGGTCGTGCTCGCGTTCCCGCTCCCGCTCGCGCGGAGCGGGCGCCGCCGGACCGCGCAGCCGCCCGAACATGCGCTCGTACTTGTTGAGGATGATGCTCCAGCGGTAGTGCCGGTTGATGTAGGCCTTGCCGTTGCGCCCCATCGCCTTCCGGAGCGCTTCGTCCTTGAGCAGCAGCTTCAGGCCCTCTTCGAACTCCCAGCGATCGGCGTAGTACAGCCCCGCGTTGCTGCTGCGGCAGTGATCGACGAGCACTTCGGCGCGCGCGTTCGCGAGGATCGGCGTGCCCACCGCGAACGCCTCGAGCGCGAGCAGGGACAGGCTCTCGTAGGGCGACGGCACGACGACGATCGTCGCGGCCTCGAGCGCGTGCAGGCGCTCTTCTTCCGGCAGCGTGCCCGCGAATCGCACGTGCGGATCGTCGGGCAGCGGCATCAGCTTCACGCCCATCAGCATCAGCGTCGCGTCGCCGCCGTCCTTCACGTACTGGTGGAAGTACTCGAACAGCTCCTCGCAGCCCTTGCCCGGATCGATGCGGCCGCCGTAGAGCGCGAACGGCCCGTACATCCGGTGCCGCCGGCGGAACGCGTTGGCCGCGCCCTCGAGGTGCGGCGCGAGCGGCTCGCGGTCCATCGGGCCCGGCGCGGCCGGCTCGGTGAGCTCGAGCGCGGCCTCGCCCTCGGGCAAATCCACGCCGCAGCCGACGACGTCCTCGACGAGCGTGCGGAGCGAGAAGCGCGACGTCACGAACTTGCGCTCGGATTCCGTGTTCCACACGATGCCGGCGGCGCTGCCGAACACGTCCTGGTAGATCCCGAGCCGGATGGCGGGCTCGTCGTGCGCGGTCGGCACGAGCAGGCTCTTCGCCGGCGCGATCTTCAGGCCCAGCACCGTCGGCGCGTAGAGGTACGTGAAGAAGATCAACACGTCGTAGTGCTGATGATGGCGCTCGAGGTAGTCGATGAGCCCGGGCGACCACGGCCCCTGCTGCTTCAGCCACTCCATCTCTTCCTGGCGGCTGTGGGCGTGATGAAAGATCCAGTCGGAGTACTTGTTGAACGACTCGAGGTCGCGCGTCTTCGCGTTGGCGAAGCGCCGCACGGTGACGCCGCGGATGCGATCGGCGCCCTCGGGGTACTCGTTCTTCCACGTCGTGTACTCGCGCGCGCACGTCGTGAGCACGTCCACCTGGTGCCGCTCGGCGAGGTGCTCGGCGACCAGGCGGCAGTGGTACTCGGATCCGCCGAGGATCTCCGTGCCGTAGCGTTGAACGACGAAAGCAATGCGCATGGGTCAGGCGGCGAACGGGGCGAGCACGTGACGAAGCCGGGCTTCGAAGCGGGCGGGGCTGAACTCCGTCAGCCGGCGGCGCTGCCCGGCCAGCACCTGCTGGCGTAACGCTTCATCGTATACGAGCGCGCCCAGCAGCTCGGCCGCTTGTTCGAGATCCTTGGGAGAAAACGTCACGCCGGCCCCGCCCAGGGTCTCCGGGACGGCGCTCGACGCGTAGGCCAGCACCGGCACGTCCATGGCCATGGCCTCGACCAGGGGCACGCAAAACCCCTCGTGCTCGCTGAGCGAGACGTACGCGTGGGCGTTCCGGTAGTAGGCCGCCAGCTCCCGATCGGGCACGGGGCCGGTGAACCAGAAGCGCTCGGGGAGCATCTGGTACTCGGCGATGAGCGCCTGGATCGCCTCGTAGTAGTGCGGCACGCCGTCGGTGCGCCCCACGAAGATGAAGCGGTAGTGCGCGTCCACGTAGCGCTTGTACGTTTCGGCGAGCCGGATGTGATCCTCGATCTTCTTGTTCGGCGCGATGCGGCCGACGAACAGGATGTTGGCGAGCCCGTCGCCGAGCAGTTTGTCGAGCGCGGGCACGGGGCCGGCGCCGGTGAGCCGCCCGACGTTCACGGCAATCGGCAGCACGTCGGTTTCGCGAAAGCCGATCGCGTCGAGTTCCTGGCGGTTGTATTCCGACACGCCGACGGCGAGATCGACGTGGCCCGCGAGGCCCGCGAGCTCCTGGCGCGCGATCACCGACAGCCGCACGAGCGCGGGCGCGAACGGCGCGAAGAAGTGCGCCGGCGTGACGTTGTGGTAGTAGAGCACGCGCGCGCCGGGCAGCGTCCTGAGCGCGTGCGTCATCGGCGACGGCAGCGCGAAGTGGAGCAGCGTGACGTCGCCGTCGCGCGCCGAGGTGTCCTGCCACGGCCGGATTTCGTCGTCGAGCCCTTCGTCGATCGTCAGGGCGTAGATCTCCGACTCGTGCCCCCACGATCGCAGCACGTCGCGCACCGCGCGGGCGTCGTCGCCGATCGCGTCGCCGTGGTGCGCCGCCGGGATCCACTGGTTGACGATCATCGGTGGAGGCGTGCCTTGACGCCGGGGCCGACGTCGGCGACAGCATCGTCGGACTCGAACGGCAGCGCGCGGAACGCCGCGGGGCGGTACTGCCGGATCTCTTCGAGCTCTTCCATCAGCCGCACCTGCCGCCAGAAGTCGTAGGCGACCGGTGCGGGCGGCCGCCGCGGGCTCGCGAGCACGTCGTTGACGAACCGGACGATCATCCCGCCGAAGTCCTGCGCGCGCAGCCGCGCGAGCGCCGCGTCCTGGGCCGCGACCACGCGGTCCTCGAGGTCGTGGTCCGAGAGAATCGCCTGCATCAGCGTCGCGACCTGCCGCGGATCGCGCGTGTCGTACAGCACGCCGCCGCCGTCCATCGTCGCCGGCACGGCCGTGGCCGCGTAGGCGAGCACCGGCACCTGCTTGTAGAACGATTCGATCAGCGGCACGCAGAAGCCTTCGTGCTCGCTCGCGCAGAGGAAGAGATCCGCGACGTCGTACAGCGCCGTCAGCTCCTCGTTCGTCACCTGTCCGAGGATATGCACGTCCTCGACGCCCAGGCGCGCGATGAGCTGATGGAGCTGCGCGAGGTACGCGTCGAAGCCGCCGTACGATCCGGCGATGATGAGCCGCGCGTGACGGTTGTAGAGCGTCTTGTACGCGTGGAAGTACCGGATCACGTTGTCCGGCCGTTTGTTCGGGACGACGCGGCCGACGAACAGCACGTTCGTGCATTCGTCGTCGTACGCGTCGAGCACGCGTGAGTCCGGCGCGACCTCGAGGTGATCGAAGCCCGGCACGACCGGCAGCACGGCCGTCGGCGAAAAGCCCGCGGCCTCCAGCTCCTGCCGGTTGAACTCGGAATCGCCGAGCGCCAGATCGACGCGCGATCGGTAGGCGAGCAGCTCGCGCCGCCCGTGAAAGCACTGGCGCACCAGCTGGTCGTGCACGCCGAGGAAGTACTCGGGCGGCGTGATGTTGTGGTAGATGAGCGCCATCCGCGCGGGCAGCGCGTACGCGATCCGCGACGCGCGCGATCCGAGCGAGAAGTGATGGATGAGCAGGTCGTCTTCCGCGACCTCGTCGATCATGTCGCGGTAGTCGACGGTGAGATCCTCGAGTCGCGGGTCCGCGGCCTCGACGATGATCTCGGAGTCGAAGCCGGCGGCGCGGAGCGCGCGCGCGATGCCGAGCACCTCGTGACCGATGGCGTCTCCGTACCCGAGCGTCGCCAGGAGCTGATGGACGCGGCGGGCCATCTACTTCACCACCGGGCCGGACGGCAGCGCGTCCACGACCTGACGGGCGGGCGGAA
>DATEGZ010000141.1:0-3398 GCA_035279905.1 Vicinamibacterales bacterium | reverse complement strand
GTTGAAGTGTCGGCTTGGTCGCCAGACCTTCTGCGACGGGCGCTGGAGTGGCGCATGTCTCATTAAGCGCGTACATTTCTGTCGCATCGAAATAAAGGAGGTCGAAATGACAACGACTAGCAGACGGATTGCAATTGGTAGTGCGCTTGTCGCAATCACTTTCGTGATGTCAGCGTACGCCTATCGGCCAACGTCGAGCGCTGACCTGTCTGTCATCCCTCGTCCTCTTGGCGCGTGGACGCAGGCGGCGATGCGTGGGACGAGTGCCTGGACCATCGGCGAACGAGAGCTGATGGCCGCCATGGTCGCGAAATGGAACTCCTGCGCGTTCTGCCTGGGAGCACACAGTGCAGTTGCGGCGACGCAGTTGCCGCGTGCCACCGTCGACGCCGCGGTGGCCGAGTATCGAGCCGCGCCCATTCCTGATGCATTGAAGGCGACGCTTGTGTTCCTGGAGAAGATGACTCGGCGGCCTGGGGATCTCACAGCAGAGGATGCACGGACAGTGCTTCGCGCTGGAGTCAGTCGCGAGGCGCTGACGGATGCGTTGGCCGTCGCATCCGTGTTCAACATCATCACTCGCTACGCAGATGCCCTCGATTTTGCGATTCCGACGCCGGACGAATTCGATCGCGCGGCGAGGATGCTCGTCAAGCGTGGTTATGGAACGTGATGCCCGCCTGAAGCGACAGCCAGAATGTTCCAGTAAATGACAATCTTCACTAGGGTCGGGTCTCGGTGTGACCAATGGTGGCGACACCAATCGGATCGCCATCAACGACGCCATCCAACGTAAGCGTTCGACGAAGACCGTTTAATGAGCAGCTTCAGCTTTGATCGACGCCCACTCGGGTCATCATCGACGATGCCGAGCCCAGTGACGATAGGCGGCGATCCACTCCCAGCCGTCTGGCGGCGGCGACGGGAGGGGGAGATCGAATATCGGCAGTCGCTGTCGCTGAGATCCGCGTCGACAGATGGCGACGATCTCGTCGGCGTCATTCAAATCGATCCGTTCGACCTGGACCGGCATGCCCAGCAGCGGCGTGGTAAACGGCACTGCGAGATGTTCTTGCAGCATGCACAGAAATCCCACGAGTTGTTCGGAATCCCCGTTGGCATCGATGGTCGCCTCTTCGACGAGCTGGTCGAGTCGTGCGCGCGACAGCGGCGGCAGGCCCCCGTGAGCGGTCCGTCGACGCGGGCGGTGTGCCATGCGCGGGCCGCTGCTTACGCCGCGGCGTGCTGAGGGAATGTGTCGGCCCAGCCGCGCGGCGTCAGCTGTCCGATCAGCCGGTGTGGATGCGTGGCGGCGCGGATCAGGACGTCCTTCAGGTAGTCGAAGGGCGACACGCCAATGAGCGAGCAACTCTGGACAAGGGAATAGAGGAGCGCGGCGCGCGTGGCGCCCTCGAAGCTGCCGGCAAACAGCCAATTCTTGCGGCCGATCGCGACGCCGCGGAGCTGATTCTCGGCGCCGTTGTTGTCGATGCGGAAGCGTCCATCGTCAGTGAAGCGCTGCAGCGCGTCCCACTGATTCGTCAGATACCGGACGGCCTCGCCCAGCGGCGACTTCGGCAGGACCGTCGCGGCGAGCGCGTCGCGTTCGCCGCGAATCGCATTGAGCAGCGGCACGCTCTGCGCCTGGCGACGGGTACGACGCGCGTCGATCGAGTCCTCGGCGGCGGCGCGCTCCACCTGATAGAGCTGCTGGACCAGGTCAAGCATCCGCGCGGCCCGCGCATCGGTCGGCAACGCTTCCACGAAGCCGCGCCGCGCATGCGCCCAGCAGCCGAGCTCGCGAATGCGCCCGGTCCGGTACAGCGCGTCGTACCCGGTGTAGGCGTCGGCTTGGAGATCGCCGGCGAAGTCCGCCAAAAATCGCTCGGGGCCGTCCCGCTCATGGGTCGGCGTGGCATCAAACACCACCTGCGGCCGCAGCGGATCGAGATAGGTCCAGATCCGTCCCTTCCGACTCCCCGTCTCCTCGAGAATGGTGACGGGCGTGTCGTCCGTTTGGATATAGCTCGCGGCGGTCACCTGGCGCCGCAGCTCGTCGCCGATCGGCGTCAGCGCCGCCGCGACGTCCGCCACCCACCCGCACAGCGTCGCCCGTGACAGATCGAGATGCTGACGCTGAAAGATCCGCTCCAGACGGTACAGCGGCAAATGATCGAGATATTTCGAGACGACCACGTGCGCGAGGAGCCCTTCGGTCGCCAGCGACCGCTCGACGGCTTGCGGCGGCGCGGGCGCTTCGCTGACCCCGTCGTGGCAGCGCGGGCACGCGTACTTGGGCCGGACCGTTTCGATCACGCGGACGCTCGCGGGCACGTAGTCGAGTTTCTCGGACACTGCCTCGCCGATCCGCGTCTTCACGGTGCCACATGGACAGACCTTGTCGGCGTCGGGCAGATCGATCTCGACGCGCTGACGGGGCAACGCGGGCGGCAGCGGCCGACGACCGGTCGGACGGGGCGGCCGGCGATGCTGCTTGCCCGGCCGCTCGCCCGTATCCATCTCGGTGGGCTCGTCGCGGGGCTGCAGCTCCTCGGCGAGCTGCGCGAACGCCAGCCGCAGTTGGGCGTCACTGACGCCTTCGGATTTCTTCCCGAACAGTTTGTGGCAGAGGACGTCGAGTTTCTGGCGCAGGAGGGTGTTTTCGCCTTCCGCACGCGCCAGCGCCGCCTGCAAGTCGGCGATCACCGTGCGCGCGGTCGCGAGATCCGCAATCGTCTCCGGGGCCATGCGCGCATGATACGCGAGTCGGGATCCGCGTACAAGTCCTACTGGACGCGGTCATACCAGCGGCGCCGTCGCGTGTGCGCGAGATCCGTGCCCGCCAACAGCAGGAGCAGGTCGGCGCTGCGCATCTCAACCGGCGCCGGGTCCGGCTCCGCCGGCCAGGCGAACGTCCCTTGCTCCAATCGCTTGTAGAGCACCCAAAACCCCGAGCGATCCCACACCAGAATCTTCAGCCGATCCCCGCGGCGATTCCGAAAGAGAAACAGATGACCCGACAGCGGATCGAGCGTCAACCGCTCGCGCACCAGCGCCGACAGCCCGTCGATCGATCGCCGCAGATCCGTGGCGCCCGTCGCCAGGTAGATGCGGATCGCGGGTGACAGCGTCAGCATCGCGCACGGAGTGCCTGGACAACATGCCAGAGCGTCTCTCCGGACACATCCGCGGACGCGCGGAGGCGGTCACCGCTCGCGAGCAGAATCTCCAGTCCGTCCATCCGCGGTGCCGCCTCGGCGACCACGTGGACCGGTGCCAGTGCCGCGCGCGCCACAGACCGGCGCCGTCGGCGCGTCGGACCCGCACCATCGAGCCGCTGCCGCCAGTAATACAGCGTCCACGCCGTGACACCATGCTCCGCGGCAAACAGGCGTGCC
>DATEGZ010000140.1:0-19259 GCA_035279905.1 Vicinamibacterales bacterium | reverse complement strand
CGCCGGCAGGCACCCGATCCGCCCCACCATTCGCGCATTGTAGCGCGGCGCCTGGAGTCATTTGCATCCGGCCCTCGCGGTTTGTACGATCAGTAGTTCCGCACCGTCGCGCTCCCCGGGCTGCGTGTAAAGCGGAGGTTTCGGTTTCGTGAAAGCCCTGATTTTTCGCGCAGTCCGCACCGTGGCGGCGTTCGGCCGGCCCTCCAGGCGCGGCAACCTCAAGCTGCTCAATTTCCGGGGCGAACAGGCAGAGACGTTCACCATCCAGGAGGCGACGCCGGCCGACGTGCCGCTGCTGGCGCGCGTTCACGTGAAATCGTGGAACGACACGTACGCGCGGCTCGGCACCCGCGGCCCGCGCGTCGAGTTTCGCGAACAGCAGTGGCGCGAGGCGTTCGCGAAGGCGGACGGCAGCTGGTTTTGCCTCGCCCTGACGACGGCGCAGGGCGAGGTGGTCGGCTTCGCCAAAGCCATCCGGACCGACTCGACCGGTGAGCTGAACAAGATCTTCCTGCTGCGTGAGTATCAGCGCCTCGGCTTCGGGCGCCGGCTGCTCGGCCAGGTCACGGAGCGCCTGCTGTCGCAGCACGTGTCGACGATGTGCGCGTACGCGGATCCGAGAAATCCCTCGTGCGCGTTCTTCGAGAAGCTCGGCGCCGAACGCCTGCGCGGATCCGACGGGCGCGTCAACCACAGCTGGTACATCTGGCGCGATCTTCCGCAGCTCGCGTCGAAGTGCACGAAATGACCTCGGGGGTCTTTTTGACCACAAATGCCAACTGCAGTTGTCATTTTGGGCAAACGTAGGAACGGTCTTCCACTCTCTGATGCCCGCTTTACCGTTCGGTCGCAGGCAGGCCTGGTACCCGATGTGCACATTTCCAGGGCGTGTGGCGCGAACATCCGTACCTTCGCCGAGCCGCGCTGGCGCTCATCGGCTTCCTCGCGGGATTGTGGCTGATGGGATGCGGCGCCAGCGCGCAGTACACGCTCACTGAAGGCGTCGGGGCCGCTCCGGCCCTGCCTCCGCCGGACTCCTCGCTGATTCCCGTCATCAACGTCGTGTCCGCCAAAGGCTGGGCCAACGGCAGGACGCCGGCGCCGGTCGTCGGCACCAACGTCAACGCGTTCGCGCGCGACCTCGATCATCCGCGCTGGCTCTACGTCCTGCCGAACGGCGATGTGCTCGTGGCCGAGACGAACGCGCCCGTGCGGCCGGACGACAACACGAGCATCAGGGGTCGCTTCGTCAAGCACTACCAGCAAAAGGCGGGCGGCGCGGTGCCGAGCGCCAACCGCATCACGCTCCTGCGCGACGCGGACGGCGACGGCGTCGCGGAGGTCCGGACGCCGTTCATCACGAACCTCAACTCGCCGTTCGGGATGGCGCTCGTCGGGACAACGCTCTACGTCGCGGATACGGACGCCATTCTGCGATTCACCTACCGCGAAGGCGAAACGACGATCACGGACGCCGGCGTCAAGGTCGTCGACTTGCCCGCCGGCCCACGCAACCACCACTGGACCAAGAACGTCGTCGCCGCGCCCGACGGATCGAAGCTCTACGTCGCGATCGGATCGAACAGCAACGTCGCCGAGAACGGCATCGACGAGGAGCGGGACCGCGCGATGATCTGGGAGGTCGATCCGAGGACCGGCGCGCATCGCGTCTTCGCGTCCGGCTTGCGCAACCCGGTGGGCATGGCGTGGGAGCACGGCGCGCTCTGGGTCGCCGTCAATGAGCGCGACGAGCTCGGCAGCGATCTGGTGCCCGACTACATGACCGCGGTCCGCGACGGCGCGTTCTACGGCTGGCCCTATTCGTACTGGGGCGCGCACGTGGACACCCGCGTCACACCGCAGCGGCCGGACCTCGTCGAAGCGGCGATCGCGCCGGACTACGCGCTCGGCCCGCACACCGCGTCGCTCGGGCTCGCGTCGGCGAGCGGCAACTCGCTCGGCGACACGTTCCGCGAGGGCATGTTCGTCGGCCAGCACGGCTCGTGGAATCGCAAGCCGCGCAGCGGCTACAAAGTAATCTTCGTGCCGTTCGCGAACGGCCGGCCCTCAGGCAAGCCGATCGACGTGCTGACGGGATTTGTTGAAGACAACGGCGACGCGCACGGCCGCCCGGTCGGCGTCGCGGTCGATCGGCGCGGTGCGCTGCTGGTGGCCGACGACGTCGGCAACACGGTGTGGCGCGTGGCCGCGATCGTCGCGCCCAGCCGCTAGCACGCCCCGCCCGGACCCACAATCCACCGCCGCCGGTGGTCTACAATCTGCTCGAGTCCGTCGATGCAGAACGCCCTGATCGCCGCGCGCGTGCAATTCGCGTTCACGATCATGTTTCACTACCTCTTCCCCATCCTCACGATGGGGCTGGGCGTGCTGATCGCGGTGCTCAAGACGATTCAGCACTTCGGCGGCCGCCAGGAGTACGGCGACGCCGCGAGATTCTGGGCGCGCATCTTCGCGATCACGTTTGCCGCGGGGGTCGTCACCGGCATCCCGATGGAATTTCAGTTCGGCACGAACTGGGCGCGGTTCTCCCAGTTTGCGGGGCCGGTCGTCGGCCAGACGCTGTTCATGGAGGGCGTGTTCGCGTTCTTCGCCGAGTCGTCGTTCCTCGGCGTGTTCCTCTTCGGCGAGGGCCGCGTGCGCCCGCTGTTCCACTGGCTCTCGTCGGTAATGGTCGGCTTCGGTGCCATCCTCTCCGGCTTCTTCATCGTCGCCACCGACGCGTGGATGCAGCATCCGGTGGGCTATCAGATCGTCAACGGCCGCGCCGAGCTCACGAGCCTGTGGGCGCTGCTCACCAATCCCTACCTGCGCTGGCAGTACCCGCACGTGATCTCGGGCGCGGTCATCACCGGGTCGATGGTGATGGCGGGGATTGGCGCGTACTACCTGCTGATGAAGCGCGACGAAGCGTTCGGACGCCTGTCGGTCCGCGTGGGCGTCATCTCTGGGTTGATCTTCGCGTTGTTCTCATTGTTCCCGAGCGGGGCGTTCAACGGCGAGCAGATCTCGCGATCGCAGCCGGCGAAAACCGCGGCGATGGAAGGGCTGTTCCGCACGCAGCCCAACGCGCCGCTCGCGATCATCGGGATGCCGGATACGGAGCGAGGGATCCTGCTCGATCCGATCGAGATTCCCGGCGTGCTGAGCTTCCTGATCTACGGCACGACGTCCGCGGCAGTCACCGGGCTCAACGACATCCCGCTCCCCGATCAGCCGCCGGTCGAAATCGTGTACTACGCGTACCACATCATGGTGGGGCTCGGGACGATCTTCATCGCGCTGCTCGGCCTGTCGGCGCTCGCGCTCTGGCGCGGCAAGCTCTACACGACGAACGCGCTGCTGTGGGCGCTGATGCTCGCGATGCCGTTCCCGTACATCGCGAACGAGGCGGGCTGGACGGTGTCGGAGGTCGGGCGCCAGCCCTGGATCGTCTACGGGCTCGTGCGGACGGCCGACGCGACGTCGACGAATGTCAGCGGCGGCATGACGGTGTTCACGCTGATGGGGTTCATGGGGCTCTACCTGCTCATCGGCGCGCTGTACGTCCTGATCTTCATGCGCATCGTGCATCAAGGCCCTGCGGCGAAGGCGGCGCACGCTTGATTCATACCCTCTGGTTCCTCGTGCTGGGCCTGATGCTCATCGGCTACGCGATCCTCGATGGCTTCGATCTGGGTGTGGGCATGCTGCACCTGCTCGTCGGGCGCACCTCGGACGAGCGCACGCGGCTCATCGACACGATTGGCCCCGTCTGGAACGGCAATGAAGTGTGGCTGCTGGCCGCGGGCGGCGCGATGGTCGCGGCGTTTCCGACGCTCTACGCCGCCAGCTTCAGCGGGTTCTACCTGGCGTTGATGCTCGTGCTCTGGCTGCTGATCCTGCGCGGGCTCGCGCTCGAGTTCCGGCACCAGATCGACAACGCTCTGTGGCGGCAAGCCTGGGATGTGGTGTTTGCATTTTCATCGACGTTGCTCGCGCTGCTCTTTGGCGTGGCCATCGGCAACGTGCTGCGCGGTGTGCCACTCGACGCCGACGGGCATTTTCAGGGATCGTTCGCGTTGATGCTGAATCCGTTCGCCGTGCTCGGCGGCGTGCTCGGCGTCGTGACGCTCGCGATGCACGGCGCGGGCTGGCTCGCCGTCAAGACCACCGGCGACCTGCAGGCGCGATCGCGGCGTCATCAACGCGTGCTGGCGTGGACGACGATCGCGGTGATCGCCGCGTTCGTCGCGGCCAGCTTCGCTGTGCGGCCGGACTTCGTGCGCAACTTCACCGCCATGCCGATCCTGCTCCTCGTGCCGTTTACAGGCATCGCGGCGTTCGCCGGCGTGATCCGGTTCGGCGGCCGCGATGACGTGAAAGCTTTCGCCTCCAGCGCCGCCATCGTCGCCTCAATCCTCGGATCGGCAGCGGCGGGGCTGTATCCGACGCTGTTGCCCGCGCTGCCCGGCAGCGCGCACGCGGGTCTCGACATCTACAACGCCGCGTCGCCCGAGGGCAGCCTGAAGGTCGCGCTCGCGATCTATCTCACCGGCATGGCGATCGTCGCCGTGTACCTCGTGCGCATCTACCGCGTGTGGCGAGGACAATCGAGCAGTTACTCAGGAGCCGGCCACTGATCAGTTCCCTCGCGCTTGCAATTCAACGTGAGGCCCCGTACGATCCCGGCCGTGCATCGCCTGTTCCCGTTCGCGATCCTTGTCCTCGCGTCGTCAATCGCATACAGCCCGCGGGTACAAACGCAGACGCCCGCTTCCAAAGTCGATTTCGTTCGGGACGTGCAACCGATCTTCCGCGAGCACTGCTACGAGTGCCACGGCCCGACGATGCAGAAGAACAATTTTCGTCTCGATCGCCGAAGCACGGCGATGCGAGGCGGCTCGATGGTCGTGATCGGTCCGGGGAACAGCGCGGGCAGCCGGCTGTACCAGCGGCTGATCGGATCCGACTTCGGCCGCCAGATGCCGCCAACTGGTGCGCTCAAGCCGGCGGAAATCGCCACCGTCAAAGCGTGGATCGATCAGGGCGCCGTGTGGCCGGATTCCGTGTCGGGCGAGACCGCGCCGCCCCCGGCCGATCCCGAGGCGACGAAGCTCATCGAGGCGATCGCGCACGGGGACCGCGCCGCGGTCACGACGTTGGCCCGCGGCACGAAGGGCCTCGGCGGACGTCGGGGCCCGGGCGGCACGACGCCGCTCATGGCGGCCGCGCTCGACAGCGACCCCGCGACTGTCGCGCTCCTGCTCGACAACGGCGCGAATCCCAATGCGCGCAATGATGCCGGCGCCACCGCGTTGATGTGGGCCGTGCCCGATCTCGAGAAGACGCGGCTCCTCGTCGCGCACGGCGCCGACGTCAACGCGCAGTCCGACGATGGACGCAGCGCTCTCATCGTCGCGTCGGGTTTTCGCGGTGCGAGAGACGTCGTTGCGCTGCTGCTCGACAAGGGCGCGAATCCCTCGCTCAAGGTCCCGGGCGCCTCGCCGCTCATCGAAGCGACCTTCTCGGGTGATGCCGACATCTTTCAACAACTCGTGAGCCACGGCGCCGACGTGAGCGTCTCGAGGCCCCTGCTTCTGTTCCTCTCCGTGCGAGCCGAGTGCGCAACCTGCCTCGAGACCTTGCTGAAGGATGCGCCAGCTGACGACGTGACCGAGGCGATGTTCCGCCTGGCGCCGCCGGGCTTCGTGGCCAGTCATACCGATCTATTCCTGAAGCACGGCGCCAAAGCGGACGACGTCGATCCGGACGGCCAGACGATGCTGATGCTGGTGGCGGCGTCGGAAACCATGTCCATCGACGCCGCGCGCGCGTTGATCGCCGGCGGCGTGAACGTCAACGCTGTCAGCAATCACGGCGATACCGCGCTCGGACTCGCGCTTCGGCAGGGATCGACGCCGCTCGTTGATCTGTTGCGGACATCTGGCGCAAAAGATGTCGCCATCGCGCCGGGTCCGGCGGCGGCGTTTGCGCCGGCGGCCTCTGTACACGCGGCGCTCGATCGCACGCTGCCGCTCGTGCAGAGGAGCGACGAGCAGTTTCTGAGCAAGTCTGGCTGCGTGTCGTGCCACAACAACTCGCTGGCAGCGATGACGATTGCCACCGCGCGCCGGGCCGGATTCAGCGTCAACGAGACGATCGCGCGCCAGCAGAAGGCGGCGATCGGTGCGTACCTCGACACCTGGCGCGAGCGCGCGCTCCAGGGCGCGGCGATCCCGGGTCGTGCCGACACGGTCGGTTACATCCTGGCGGGCCTCGCCGCTGAGAACTTCGCGCCCACGCCCGCGACCGATGCGATGGCGCGCGTGCTGATGCGGAATCAGATGGCGGACGGATCGTGGCGCACCACCGCGCATCGCCCGCCGATTGAATCGAGCGACATCGAAGTGACGGCGATCGCGATGCGGTCATTGCAGACGTATCGTCCCGCCTCTCGACGCGCCGACGCGGATCGCGCCGTCACCCAGGCGGCGGCGTGGCTCGCACGCACGACGCCGACCTCCCTGGAAGATCGCGCGTTTCAGCTCATGGGCCTCACGTGGTCACATGCGAGCCAGCCGGCGATCGCCCAGGCGGCCTCCGGCCTCGCGGCGCTGCAGCGTCCCGACGGCGGCTGGTCGCAATTGCCGACGCTCGACAGCGACGCGTACGCGACCGGACAGGCGCTCGTGGCGTTGCTCGAGAGCAACGCCCGCACGGCTGGCGATCCCGTCGTGACGCGCGGTGTGCAATTCCTGCTGCGGACTCAGTACGCGGACGGGTCGTGGTTCGTCCGCAGGCGGGCGATGCCGATCCAGCCGTACTTCGACGCGGGATTCCCGTACGGCAAGGACCAGTTCATCTCGGCCGCCGCGACCAACTGGGCCGCACGCGCGCTGGCGATGTCAGTGAGTGCATCGGTCTCGAAGCACTGAGCCGCCGGTCTACGTCGTCCGGAGTGGCGGACGTAAACCACCCTCGCGGGCGCGCCGCATCGCCTCCACGCGTTCCAGGTCGGCTCGCGCGGCGGCGAAATCCGGATCGATCGCGAGCGCACGTCGCAGCGCCTCCACCGCGTCGGCAAATCGCGCCTGCAGGGCCAGCGCACGGCCGAGCAAATCGAGCGCGGACGGATCGCTCGCGTTCAACGCCAGTGCTTGCCTGGCCTGGGTCTCGGCATCGAGGAGACGGCCCGCGGCGAGAAGCGAATGGCCGAGGCTGACGTGGAGACTGCCGTCGCGCGGCGAGAGCGCCACCGCCTGTTCCAGGGCCTTGAGGCCGCCCGCCGGATCGCCCGCGACCTCCAGTGCCGTGCCGTAGTTCGCGACGGCGTTGGCGTCGTTCGGCCGATGCCGCAGGTAGTGGCGATAGTGCGCGGCCGCCAGCCTCGGCCAGCGCAACTTGAAAAGCAGATGTTCGGCAAGCGAGGCTTCGACGTCCGGGTCAGGGCCCCGCCGGGACGGTTCGGGGACGTCGTCGGCATCCGGCCAGTGATCCACCCAGTAGACGCGAATCGAGTGACCGATCTCCGCTGCGGGCGGCCGGCGCCGGAAGCCGCTGTAGAAGACGCGCCATTGCGGGTCCAGGTACACACCGCTCAACACCGTGGCACTGATTGCGACAAAGCCCGGGAGTCTGGGCGGCACGGCCACCCGCGACGCAAACGTGAGCGTCGAGGGCAGGTACGTGCAATCGATTCGGTACTGCCGCGGATCGGCCTCGCCGAAATAGGCGAGATTGATATGGCTGATGCCGTGGTCGTCCATCCAGACCTTGAGCTGTTTGAGGCCTTGTCCCCAGTCCAGGTTCGAGTCGGCCAGGAACGACAGGCCATTGGTTGGTCCGCCCGCGGCCAGGTTGAAGAAGCTGAGCGTCGAGGGATACGTGCGGGCCACGCTCGCGATCCAGACGGCCAACAGGCCGGCGCACGCGACGCGGACCACGCGCCGGCGCGCGTGCCACAACCGATCGACCGCCAGGCCGGCGATCAGAAAGAAGAAGGGATAGAGCGGCAGGATGTGGCGCACGCCGATATTGATGCCGCTCGCGATCGCGCACACCATGTACATCGCGGCCGGTAGCAGCACGAACGTTTCGTTGATGCCGCCGAGCCGGGAGCGCTGCGTAGCGAACGCCGCGAGACCGACCGCAACGAGCACCAGCAATGGCACCGGTGTCTTCACGAGGAGCGCGACCGGAAAGTAGTACCACCAGCCACGGTCGCTGATCTGTCCCAGCAGGTAGCTGCGCTGCACCGATCCGATCGCGCACGAGAGCAGTCCCTGGGTGAAGGCGTTCGGCAGGAGACGATGGGCATCAAGCCAGCTGGCCACTCGAGCGAACGGCACCGTTGGATGGGCCGCGGCGTCCGCAGGAACGTCGAACACCCATCCGGGCGAGGCGCTCGGCGCATATCGCCATCCGTACGCCGTCCAGATGGCGGCCACGGTCACGATGGCGATGAGCGCGACGAGCGCGAGCGCGCGCGGCGTCGAGAGCTGGCGCCGCCGGACCGCCATGAAGAGGAGCACGACGACCATCGGACCGAGCACGAGGCCGGAGAACTTCGTGAGCACCGCGCAGGCGATGGACGCGGACAGGCCGAGCGCGTTGGGCCACGTCGGCCGGCGGCACGTCCGCCAGAGCAGGTATACGGCGGCGAAGATGAACACGGCCTCGCCGACGTCCGTCGTCACCAGCGCAGAGTGCGCCAGCATCCCGGGCGACAGCGTGTAGCACGCGAGGGCCGCCACCGCGGCCGGGAATCCCAGCCACTCGCGGGCCCAGAAGAACACGAGGAGACCGAGCCCGAGCCCCAGCACGACGATCATGAACCGGGCGGCGTTCAACCAGCCGTCCGGATCCGGCCGCGAGTACAGAAACTCGCGCGCGACGTCGCTCGGACCCGGTGACGCCAGCCACGTGTGTGGATCCGCGCGATCGATCGCGGCGGATGGAAAGTCCGGACGCTCGAACGCCAGAAGCGCCAGTGCCGCCCACGATCTCACGAGTGGCGGATGGGAAGGATCGAGCCGGTAGTCACCCGCGGTCAGGGCCGCGTAGCCGGCGATGAGGTGCGTCGGCTCGTCGACCGTGGCCGATCGCCGGACGCCGCTGCCGGCCGCCAGCAGCGTGAAGGCGGCGACGTAGGTCACCAAGACGCCCGCGACGACGTGCTGCCGAACCGGCGCGGCCTGGGGACGGGATCGCGGCATCGCGATGGCCATCCTAGCGTGCAGAATAATTTGAGGTCAAATCAACTTGACCCGCGCGGGTTGCCGGCCGCCCGTGCGGGCACGTATGATCGTGAGGTGGGTGCCGTCCTGATCACCCTGCGAGTCGCGCTGGTCTCGCTGTCGCGAAACGGCCTGCGGTCCACGCTCACGGTCCTCAGCATCGCGATCGGCATGGCCGCCATCGTCTGCACCGCCGCGCTGGGCGGTGCCGGCGTCGACCAGGTGCGGCAGCAGATGGACGCGCTCGGCGACAATTTCGTCTGGATTCGTGCCGGCAGCGTGCGGCCTCAGGGCGGCGCGAGCACGGGGTTCGGCGGCGCGCAGACCATGACGCCCGACGACGCGACCGCCATTGAACAGCTCGTGCCCGGCATCGAGAGCTGTTCCCCGGTCGTGCAGGGCCGTCAGCAGATCGTCACTGCGGGCCGGAACTGGAACACGCGCTATCAGGGCGTGGTGCCGAGCTTCTTCGCGATACGCAATCGCGTCACGTCGAGCGGCCAGCTCTTCACCGACTACGACCAGCGCCAGGCCGAGCGCGTCGTCGTGCTCGGCGCCTCGGCCGCCGAGCAGCTTTTCGATCAGGACGATCCGATCGGCGCCCGCGTCCGGATCAACGGCTTCCCGTTCACGGTGATTGGCGTGCTGGCCCGCAAGGGCGTGGGCACAGGCGGGCTCGATCGCGACGACGTCGCCTTCATTCCGCTCGCGACCGTCGAGCGCAACATCGACGGCCGCGACCGGGTCAGCGACATCATGTGCGCCGTTCGGCGGCCGGACCAGACCAGCGCCGCCGAGGCCGCGATTGCCGACCTTCTGAGGGAGCGGCATCGGCTCGACGAGGAGGAGCCCGACGACTTCCGCATTCAACGGCCCGTCGACATCCTCAACATGCGGGCCGAGTCCGCGCAGACGCTCTCGCGGCTGCTGACCGGCATTGGTGCCGTGTCGTTGGTGATCGGCGGCGTTGGCATCCTCAACATCATGCTGGTGTCGGTCACCGAGCGGCGCCGCGAGATCGGCATTCGGCTCGCCATTGGCGCGCGGACCCGAGACATCCAACGGCAATTCCTGATCGAAGCGGCGACCCTCGGTTTGGCCGGCGCCGGCGCGGGGATCGCGTTAGGCTGGCTCGCCGCGTGGGCCTTCTCTGCGGTGTTCGACTGGCCGATCTTTCTGTCGGCGGCAGTCGCCCTGTGGGCCGCCGCCGCGGCGCTCGGCGCCTCGATCGTGTTCGGCTACTTCCCCGCTCACCTTGCGTCCAATCTCGACCCGCTCGAGGTGATGCGCACCGAAACGTGAGCGCCCCTTACTTGAGATAGGCCGCGATCGGGCTCGCGGGCAGCGCCCGCAGCGCGGCCGCGACCTCGCCGGCAACGAACGTCGCCCCGTCGCGGTTGGTGTGCGTGTTGTCGCGCGGAAAGAACGTCGCGACGCGCGCCTGGCCCAGGGCCTCGTAGCGCGCGCTGAGGCGCGCCGAGAGGTCGACGTAGAGCGCGTGCGCGTCACGGGCGACACCCGCGCTCCAGCGCCGGTAGTCCTCCGCCTGCACAATCTTCCCGTCCTTCCAGGTGTTGCGCGGCACCGGCGAGCAGACGACGACGGTAACGCCGCGCGACTGCGCCGCATCGATCATCCGGCGCTCGTACCACCCGAATGTGTGCACGACCTCGCGGTCGCCGGTCATCAGGTTGTCGATCGTCTCCTCGTCATCGCCGGTTCCGGGACGCGAGCCGCGCGCCCGCGTGGGGTCGTTGATCGGGCTCGCGTCGTTGTGGCCGAACTGCATCACGAGCACGTCGCCGCGCTTGAAGAGCGCCAGCGTCCGATCCCAGTGTCCGAGCGTCGTGTACGTACGGCTGCTCAACCCCGAGATCGCGCGGTTCACAACGTTCACCCGCGCGGGATCGAACAGCGCCGCGAACGGCTCGCCCCAGCCCCACAACCCATCGGCACCCACACCCCGGCCGTTGCGCACCGTCGAGTCGCCCACGACGACGATCGACGGAAGGGCGCGATTCGAGGGCTCGGGCAGATCGAACGTCGTGCGCACGCGGTTCAGCGGCAGCCAGGTCGCCGCCGGCACCGTGCGTGGATCGACGTTCGGCTGCGCCGGCAGGACCACGCGCGTGAATTCGCGAGCGGCAATCTCGCCGACCGCCTGCTGGGCCACCGCGTTGAGATGCGTCGTGTCCGGACCGCCGTCTGCGGTCGTCGCGTTGAGCGCGGCGCAACCAGCCGGCCCGAGGCTCTCGCACTGCCGAAGAGACAGCGCGTACATGTCCATCAACAGAATGTGCCGCTCGGCGGCGAGGCGGCGAACCTCCTCGACGTACGGCAGCAGCGCATCGGTTTTCACGTGCCCGTCGGCGGTGAGATTGCGGCGCACGATCGACGTCACGAGGATCGGCACCGCGCCTGCCGCCCGCGCCTCCGTGACGTAGCGCACGAGATTCGCCCGATACGTCGTCGTCGGACTCGTCTCGCGATCCGGGCCCTTGCCCGGGTTGTCGTTGTGTCCGAACTGGATCAGGACGTAGTTGGCGCCACGCGGCGTCTCGGCCGTCCAGGCGCCCTCATCAAGAAAGCTCTTTGAGCTGCGGCCGTTCAGCGCGAGGTTGACGACGTCGACGTCGGCCCCGAACCAGGCACGAAAGCCCGGTCCCCAGCCTTGACCCTCGGCGACGGTCGAGTCGCCGACGAGGACGATGCGCGCGCGCTCGCCCGGCGTTTGCGGCGCAGTCGCGCCGGCAGCCGGCCACAGCGCAGCGGCGAGTGACAGGAACGCACCGAGATGCGCGGCTCGCATGCAGTTGATGCCGCCATCGTCTCACGGAAGGGTTGTTTGCCCACCGAACGCGCGCGTGCCAGACTGGATTCGACGTCGATGTCTGGCCGCATTCACGGACGCCGGGACTTCCTCCGCCTGGCCGGGCTTTCGCTCGGCGCGCTGGCAGGCGGCCGCATCGTTTCGGCCAGCGGTCTGCAGACGCAGGCGCCGACGCCGCCGCGCGCGACGCCCGCGCGTCCGGCCGGCCCGAAAGGCTCGGAGTTCGTCTTCGCGCGGCTGCGCTACGACTCGGGCGACTGGGACTACAACCCGAAGGTCGCCGCCAACGTGCTCAACTCGGTCCTTGAGTACACGGACATTCCGGTCTACGGCGAAGAAGTCGTCATCGGCGCCGACTCCGAGGATCTCCTCGCGTTCCCGTTCCTGTTCATGACGGGCCACAAGCTCGTGCGCTTCTCCGAGAAGCAGCGCGCGAACCTCGTGCGCTTCGTCGACAACGGCGGCCTGCTCTTCTCCGACGACTGCAACCACGACGTGAACGGCCTCTACGCGAAGTCGTTCGAGGAAGAAATGCGCCGTGCGTTCCCCGGCAAGGACACGCTTGCGAAGCTTCCGAAGACGCACGCGATCTACCGATCGTTCTTCCAGTTTCCCGACGGTCCGCCGCAAACGACGCACGAGCTCAACGGCTGGGGCGACGACCTCGTGCACGACTACCTGCGCGGCGTCGAGCGCAAGGGCCGCCTCGGCGTGCTGTATTCGAGCAAGGACTACGGCTGCGAGTGGGACTACGACTGGCGCAACAAGCGGTTCTTCCGCGAGGACAACACGAAGTTCGCGGTCAATCTCGTCGTGTATGTGATGACCTAAGGTCAGGCACCAGGCACTCGCTAGTGCCTGGTGCCTCGCTCTTCTTGCCTGGTGCCTGATCTCCATCACGGTCGATTGTCCTCTTCGATTTCGGCGAGTTGCGCCTCGGTCAGTCCGGCGGCGCGGAGCACGCCGAGCAGCAGTTCGGTCTTGCCGAGCACGTAGCTGTTGATGTCATTCGGAAACCTGCGCGAGAGTTGCTTTTTCAGCTGCGCGTAGGCGGCCGCGGCCTCGGGATGCGCGCGAAGATAGTCGCGCACCGCGATCTGGTTGACGATCCCGATCGTGCCCTGTGCACAGATGTACAAGTTGTGACGCGGCAGACCGTCTGGCGCCTTGAACGCTTCGCGGCCGGCGATGCCCAGGTCACCGACATGACGGTAGCCCACGGCCGCGAGACGTTCGATGGTCGCCGGAACGTCGGCCGGCGATGCGACGACGACCGTCATGTCGATGATCGGCTTGGCCGCCAGCCCGACGACCGACGTGCTGCCGACGTGCTCGATCGCGAGGGCGACATCGGCGACGGCTGGCCACACTCGCGCACGCAGCTCATCAAAGAGGCGCGGCCACTCGGCATCGTAGTCGACGACGACAACCGTCGGCTGAGTCATCCGCCCGCGCGCAGTGGCGCCAGGTAGTGCTGCCGTGCGCGGATCAGCAGCTTCTGATCCTTCACTTTCACCGTCAGCTCGTGCACCTTGCCGTCCGGAGTCTGCGGCGTGAAGCCGAGCAGGTACATGTAGTGCAGCTCGTCGAGGATCTTCGTGAACAGCCGGTTCATCTCGGCCATCGGCGTCAGCCAGACGCGGCCGCCGCCAGTCTCGGCCGCCAGTTGATCGACCAGTCCCGCGCCCCGTACCCAGCGCGGGTCATCGACCTTCTTGAAGTCGCTGATCGGCGACCCGCTCTTGAGCTCCAGAAAGTGATGCAGCACGCACGGCGCCCCGGCGGTCGAGACGGGCACCGTGGAGACCGACGTCGGCACGTGATACCCGAACGTGATCGCGTGCTGCGGCGGCGGCTTCACCTCGAGGTGCGGCTGGAACATCACCGTGTAAACCATCACGTCTTCCGCGCGAATGCGGTTGAGGAGCGGCCCCCACTCCATCTGACTGGCCGTGTCGCAGCCGTCGGTGAACACGACGACGACTCGACGGCCGGTCTCCGGCAGCAGGGCCGTGACCGAGTCGTCGATCGCGTCGAGCAGCCGCGTCGGATTGTTGAACGGCAGATCCCGATGCAACCACGAGAGCAGCGCGTCGCGGTTGGCCGTGAACTCCGGGCTCATCCAGGTTTGCGTGCTGAAGATGCCGACGCGCGCGCGGTCGTCTGGCCGGAGCCGATCGACGAACCGCTCGGCGCCGGACATCGCGAGATCGATCACGGGCATCATGCTCGCGCTGATGTCCACGAGGGCGACGGCGCGGATCGGCTGCAGCCCGCTCGAGAACGTCGTGATTTCCTGCTTCTTGCCATTGTCGAGCACGGTGAAGTCGTCGCGCGTCAGCTCGGTGACGAGCGAGTCCTCCGGATCGAACACCGTGACCGGCACCGCGACGGTCTCAATGCGGCCGCGGAAGATCGGCTGCTGCGGCGTCTGCGGTGGAGGCTCCTGCGCGCGCACCAGCACCGAGACGCCGACCAAACCCGCGATGGCCGCCGCGATGCGAATCCTGGACATGGATGCCGAACCCTGATTGTGCACCCGGAGGCCCTCTCAGCGTAAGTTCACGGTTTTCTCAGTCGCCGGTCACGACAGCGGGGCCGCCGGGCTTCTACGCTGAGCCCATGACGAAACGCACCCCACTCGTTGCCACCGCATTCGTAGTCGCCGTGACCCTCGTCTCGTTCGCGCCCGCACCGGCGCGGGCGCAGTCCGCACCGGCCGTACCGCCGCCCCAACAGGGGACGCCAGCGTCCTCGCTTCGCGCGCCCGTGCGCGAAGGCGACCGCAACGGCCGGGCCATCTTCGGCATGTCGTTCGGCATCGGCGCGTTCAACTCTGCCGGCAGCCTGTGCACGACCTGCGAGTCGTCGTCGGGCGCCGGGTTCGACGTCGATGCCGTCGTCGGCACCTTCCTGGGCAAACGGCGGGCGCTCGAGTTCGAGTACACGGCGCTCACGCCGGCCGAAGACACTGCGACCACCGTCAACGCCATCACGCTGTCGTACGCACATTGGTTGACGAGCCGCGTGTCGGTGAGAGCAGGCTACGGCGTCGGCTATCTGAAAGTGCCGGCAGCCCGCGAAGACACCTTCACGGCGACGGGGCCGGCCGGTGTCTTGAGCGCAGGCGTCGCTGCGGAAATCATTCACAGCCGCCGCTGGTCCGTGGACGGCAACTTCCGCTTCGAGCGCATCCAGCGTGTCGAGGCACCGATGAACTACCTGTCCATGGGCGTGAGCATGAAGTTCTACCCGCTGCTGCCGAAGTGGTAGCGCGCAAGACGAGAGGTGCAGTTTGCTGCGCCTGGCCGCCTAAAACGGCTCAGAGGCTAACAAAGGACGAGGCTGGCTCGTATTGGTACATAGCTATGTGGGCCGACCTGAAGCTCGGGCTTCGGTCGCTTCGCCGGACGCCGGGTTTCACTGCCGTCGCGGCGCTCTCGCTGTCACTCGGTCTTGCCGCCGCCGCCACCCTCGTCAGCGTCCTCGATGCGTTGGGGTTTCGGCCCCTTCCCATTGCCGCCCCGGAAAATCTCGCGCAGATTGATCTCCAAATCGGTCGCGAATCCTCAGGGACGGCCTCATACGAGGACTTCCAGGTCATACGGTCGCTGATCGCGCCCGCCCGTCTGGCCGGGTACTCGATCCGAGGCAGTGCGCTTGGCGTGCCGGGCGAGACGCCATCGATCGTGCTGACAGGCCTCGTGACCGCCAACTTCTTTTCCGTCGCCGGCGTGGCGTGTCCCATCGGCCGGCCAATCGAAGCTGCCGACGATCAGCCCGCATCGCCGCCGGTCGTCCTCCTCTCAGATCGGTTGTGGCGGACCCGATACGGAAGCGATCGGTCGATCGCAGGCCGCGCGATCGAGCTCAATGGCGTCCGGACCACGATCCTGGGGGTTCTGCCGGCGGACTTCACCGGGTTCCGGCCGATCGTCTCGCCGGACTTGTGGGTCTCCGTTCACACCTGGTCGCAGATCCTGCAAATGAGCGACGAGGCGTGGACCGCTCGCGGCGCGAAGGAGCGGACGTTCACCTTGCTCGCGCGGCGGGCGCCGGACCAGTCGCTCGAACAGCTCAGGAGTCAGGCCGCCGCGGCAGCGGCGGCGCTCCGACGCGAGTTCCCCGACATCCGTCGCGACGTGTCCTTGCTCGCGCGCGACGAGCGCGACGTTCGACTGGGCCGGCTCGCCGCCATCAAGCTGGCGCTATGGGCGCTCGTCGACGTCGTCATCCTCATCGGCTGCGCCAACGTGGCTGGACTCCTGCTCAGCCGTCTGATGGCGCGTCGCCGCGAGCTTGCCGTCAGGACCGCACTCGGCGCGGCGCGGCGGGTGCTCGTCCGGCAGCTGCTGGTCGAGTGCGGCGCCCTCGCGGTGGGCGGTGCCGCCCTGGGGCTGGTGGAGGCCTGGGGGCTCATCCACCTGCTGCCGTCGCTCACTCCGCCGGCCGCCTTGCCGCTGAGCCTCGATTTCCGGTTCGATGTGCGCGTCGTGTCCGCGACGTTCGCGGTCTCGATCGCCACCGTGCTCGCGTTCGGTCTCTGGCCGGCGCTGTCCGCGACTCGCGTAAATCTCACCGAGCCGATCAAAGGCACGCCCTCGGATCGCTTCGGTCTCGGGCGTCTCCTCGCCCGCCGCGGGCTGGTCACGGCACAAGTCGCGGTCTCGTTCGCGCTGCTCGTCGCGGGTGCGCTGCTACTTCGAAGTCTCTGGAACGTCCAGCAGCTCCCATCTGGCTTCAACATCAAACAGGGACTGATCGTCACCCTGGAGCCGGACATCGCCGGCTATGACGTGCCCGGAACCAAGCGCCTGCTCGATGACTTCAGCGCGCGCCTCAGCGCGACGGCGGGCGTGACGGGCGTCACACTCGCCCGCCGCATGCCGCTCAGCCCTGATGGCAGCGGTGCGGCGAAAGACGTCGATCTGCCCCGGCCCGCCGACCAGCCCGACCGGCCTCCGAGCATCCACTACAACAGCGTGCTGCCCAACTACTTCGACGTCATGGGCACGCGCATCCTCAAAGGATCCGGCTTTCCGCCGCGGGTCACCACGTCGGACCCGAACGTCGTCGTGATCAACGAAGCCATGGCTGAGCGGTACTGGCCCAACGAGTCGCCCATCGGCCGGACCTTGCGCGTGTTCGGACCGGGGCGTGCCGGCACCTTCACGATCATTGGTGTGGTGGAAACCGGCAAGTACCGGAGCCTGACCGAGGCGCCGGACCCGTACCTCTTCTTTGCGTTCGAGCAGATGCCGCCGAGCGAACCGACCGTGGTCGTGCGGACGGCCGGCGATCCTGCCCCCGTCGCGCCTGCGGTCAGACAGATCCTGCGCGACCTCGATCCGAAAGTGCCGACGCTCCAGATGATCACGCTCGATGAGCACATGGGGTTCGCGATGTACGAGCCGCGGCTCCTCGTCGCGCTCGTCGGCACGCTCGGGTTGTTTGGACTGGTGTTGAGCTTGACCGGGCTCTACGCCGTGATGGCGTTCGTCGTCGCGTCGCGACAGCGAGAATTCGGGGTGCGGCTGGCCCTCGGCGCCCAGCCCGGCGACCTGATTCGTACCGTTGTTCGACAAGGAGCGTGGCTCGTCGCGGCAGGCCTGGCATTGGGCGCGCCGCTAGCCCTGGTGGCGACTCAGGCGATGACGGGATCTCTGGTGGGTCTGAGTCCGTCCGATCCCTCGACGTATCTGCCGGTGGCGGCGGGCCTCGCCCTGGTTGGCATCGGCGCGGCGTGGCATCCTGCTCGCCGCGCGTCGCGCACCGATCCGGCCAGGGTGTTGAGGGCGGACTGATTACGCGAACGCGCCCCCGACCATGATCTTTTTGATCCGCAGCCACGGCGAGCCGTGCGAGATGTTCTGCGTCTGCGTCGGCTGGCCCTTGGCGTCGCCGCCGGTACCAAACATCTGCCACGATTCCTTGCCGGAAATCGCGTCGAGATTGCCCCAGAAGTCGGTCGTGATCGCGTTGTAGGTGACGTTGGTCACCATGCGCGTCTTCTTGCCGTTCTTGATCTCCCAGAACGCGTTGCCGCCGAACTGGCCGTTGTAGCGCTGCTGGTCGATCGAGTAGCTGCCGCGCCCGTCGATCATCACGCCGTCTTTCGTGTCGGCGATCATCTGCTCGGGCGTCGGCGATCCCGCGGGCCCCGGCTCGACGTGCACGTTCGGCATCCGCAGGAACGGATACTGCGACCAGTTGCCGGCCTGGGTGCAGCCGCGGCTGGTCTTGTCGCCCGGCATGTAGCGCGCCATCTCGCGGTTCGTCGAGAGCCCGACGAGAATCCCCTCGCGCACGATTGGGAACTCCGTCGTCTTCACGCCGTCGTCGTCGTAGCCGATCGTCGCCATGCCGTTCAGGCGCGTCTTGTCGGCCGTGACGTTGAAGAGCTTGGACCCGTACTTCAGCTTGCCGATGTCCGAGATCTTCACGAAGCTCGTGCCGGCGTAGTTCGCTTCGTAGCCCATGATGCGGTCGATCTCGGTCGCGTGCGCGACGACCTCGTGGATCGTCAGCATCGCGTGCGCGGGCGTCAGGATCAGGTCCTTCACACCGGCGGTGATCGGCGTTGCCGTGCAGAACTCGGCCGCCTCGTCCGCGAACCGCTCGGCGTCGGCCATCAGCGGCGAATTCGTCGCGATTTCCCAGCCGCCCGTGCCCGGGGGGCCCTGGTGCGTGCGCGATCGCGTGACGTCACCTTTGCGCGCCGACACGTTGTACGACGGCGTCGTCGTCATGATCTCCTGCTCGATGTACGAGCCTTCCGACGACGCGAAGTATTTCCACTCGGAGACGGTGTTGACCGAGGCCGTGGCTGTGACAACGTCTTTGTTCTTTGCGGCAAGGTCAACGATGGCCTGGACGTACGCTTGACGATCCGTCTGCGACACCTGACGCGGATCCTTCGCGACCGGCGTCGCCCAGTAGACCTGATACGCCTGTACCGGCGCGAGCACGAGGTCGCTCTTCTTGGCGATCGCGCTGGCCTTGGCGACTTCGATCGCCACGCGCGTGATTCGTCGAATCTCGTCCTCGGTGACGATCGGGCTGCTCGCAAAGCCCCAGACGCCGCCGTGAATGACGCGCACGCCGAAGCCCGCGGCGATTGGCGTGCCGTCGGCTTCGTTGCCGCCGCCGCGTCCGCCTCGTCCGCCGCCACCCCGGCCACCGCCGCCCCCGCG
>DATEGZ010000139.1:0-11037 GCA_035279905.1 Vicinamibacterales bacterium | reverse complement strand
GGCGTTCTTGTTTTTCGCTCTGTTCAGTCAGCCGGCGGGGCCGCCTCCGGCGGCCGTCAGATCGACGACGCCCGCGCCTTCACGCGCTTCATCCTCTTCATGCCCTTCATGCTTGTCTGGCCTTGTCACCAGGCGCGCGCTTGACCCGGATGTCCGGTGTCGCATCTACTCTTTGCGCGCATGGCGATCTATCTCGGCGTCTTTCTGATCACGCTTTCCGGGCTGATGTTCGAAATCGGCCTCACCCGCATCTACTCGGCGACGATCTGGTACCACTTCGCGTTCGTCGCCATCTCCGTGGCGTTGCTCGGGTGGGGATTGGGCGGACTCGCGCTGCATGTCTTCAAGCGGCGAATCACGCCGACGCTCGAGAAAGCGGCCGTGCTGTCGGCGCTCTACGGGCTCAGCATTCCGATTGCGCTGTGGATCATCGTGATGTTCCCGTTCCGGCTGGAGCGGCTTGGGTTGTACTTCATCACGCCGCTGCTGCCGTTCTTCCTGGCCGGCATGGCGTTGTCGATGGCGTTCCACCTGCGGCGCGAGATCGCGGCGTCGTTGTACTTCGCCGACCTGCTGGGCGCGTCGCTCGGCGCGCTGGTCGTCTCGTTCCTGCTGCAGGCGTTCGGGGGTGAGACGACGGTGTTGATCTCGGCGGTCCTGCCGCTCGTCGCGAGCGCGGCGTTGTCGCGCCGCGCGGCGCCGCTCGCGCTTGTCGGCGCTGTCGCGCTCGGCGGCATCGCAGTCACGAACGAGCGGTCGGAACTGTTTCGCGTGACCCCGGGCGAGCTGAAGGCGATGCACCGTCACATGACGGAGCTGCCGTCGGCGCACATCACGCAGACGGGCTGGAACGCGTACTCGCGCATCGACGCGGTCGAAGGCTTCGAGCCGCCGTACCTCGCGCGGCTCTACATCGATTCCGACGCATGGACGAACGTGCTGCAGTGGAACGGCGACCTCGAGGGCGTGCGCGACTACAGCACGTGGTACCGCGCGCTGCCGTTCAAGCTGGTTAAGCAGCCGCAGACGCTCATCATCGGGCCGGGCGGCGGATCGGACGTCCTCGTCGCGCTGGCCTCCGGCAGCAAAAAGGTGACGGCCGTCGAGCTCAACCCGCTGATGCTCCAGTTCGTCCGGCACTACGGGCCGCGCGCGGGCAATCTCTACGATCGTCCCGACGTCGAGGTCATCCAGAGCGAAGGCCGCACGTTCATCAGCCGCGCAGACAGGCGCTTCGACGTCATCCTGCTGGGCTTCGTCGACTCGTGGGCGTCGGTCGCGTCGGGCGGACTGTCGCTGTCGGAGAACTACCTCTACACGACGCAGGCGTTCAAGGGCTACTACGACCACCTGACGGACGACGGCGTGCTCGCGATCCTGCGATGGGACGCGGACATTCCGCGGCTCGTGTCGAATTCGGTCGCGCTGCTCGGCGCGGAAGAGGCCGCCAGGCGCGTCGTCGTACTGATCGAAAAGGAAGAAAACGGCCGGACGGATCCGCCGCAGATGATCTTCATGCTGCGCAAGCGGCCGTTCACCGCGGAGGAAACCGACGCGATCGTCAACACGTGGTCGCTCGCGACGCCGCTGATCGTGCCGGGCCGCGTGGCCGTGCCGCCGTTCGTGGATCTGCTCGCGGGCAAGCAAACGCTCGCCGAGTACTCGGCCGCGGCGCCCCGCCGCGTCGATCCGGTGTTCGACGACAGTCCGTTCTACTTCGCGATCGAAAAGCCGTGGGGCATGCCCTACCAGATGCGGCAGGGGCTCCTCGCCCTGGTCGTGCCGGTCGGCATCCTGCTCGTGGTATTCGTTGCCTTGGGCAAGCCGCGCGGCGAGGCGGTCGCGCCCTACGCAGCGTCGGTCGTGTACTTCGCCTCCCTCGGCGCGGGCTTTATCGCGATCGAGCTCACGCTGCTCCAGAACCTGACGCTGTTGGTCGGCCATCCGATCTACACGCTGTCGGTGCTGCTGTTCACGCTGCTCGCGACGAGCGGCTTCGGCAGTTCGCTCAGCAAGCACGTCCCCACGACCCTGGCGTGCCTCACGGTGGCGGTGCTCGGCGTCGCCGGCGCCTTCGCGCTGCCGAAGATCGTGCCCATGCTGCTGCCGCTCGGCCAGGCGGCGCGCATCGCGATCGCGATGCTGTGCATCGCGCCGTTCGGCGTGCTGATGGGCATGCCGTTCCCGCAAGGCCTCCGCAAGACCGGCCACGGACCGCTGCCGGCGCCGCCGTTCTACTGGGGGCTCAACGGCGTCATGTCCGTGCTCGGGTCGGTCGGCACCGTCGTCATCGCGCTGCTCACCGGCTTCCACGTGGCGATGGTGATCGGCAGCGCGTGCTACCTCGTGGCGGCGGTCGCGTCGATGGGGCTGCCGAAGAACTAGGGGTTCCTGGCGGTTCCCGGTTCGACAACCTTTCTCCGCGGTCTCCGTCTAATACATCCGTGACGGATATATCTGTCACGGACACTGAGACCGCATGCCCGCTACCCGCCCGGATGCCCTGACCTTTCTGCCGCTCACCCCGGCCGTGTTTCACGTGCTGCTCGCGCTGGTCGACGCCGACCGGCACGGGTACGGCATCGCCAAGGAAGTCGCGGCGCGGACGGACGACACCGTGCGCCTCGGCCCGGGAACGCTGTACGGCACGCTGACGCGACTGACCGAGGCGGGATTGGTCGAAGCCCGGCCCGGCCGGCCGAGGACATCGACCGACGAGCGGCGGCGGTACTACCGCATCACGCCGCTCGGCCGCGAGGTCGCTCGCGCGGAAGCGCAGCGGCTCGCCTCGCTCGTGGCCGTCGCGAAGGCCAAGGCCCTCATCGCGCGGGAGCGTTGACGTGACGAGGGACCAGCCGCACGTCGATCGCCGGAGCTGGCGGCTCGCCGGCCGCCTCGCCAGGCTCTATCCGTCGCGCGCCGGCGACCAGCTCGAAATTCAGGAGTTTCTTGCGGACGCCCTGATGGATGCGCGGTCGACGCGCGGCGTCATGGGCGTGATCGGCTGGGCGCTCACGACGTCGAGCGACCTGGGCCGCGCCTGGCTGGGCCGCGGCGTGCCTCCGTTGCCGCCAACGCTCGTCGATCCCGTTCACGGTTCTCGATCAAGGAGCTCGTTCATGGATCGCTGGCTTGCCGAATTGCGTTACTCGTTGCGCGTGCTCGCGCGCACGCCCGGATTCACGTTCGTCGCCGTCCTGACGCTCGCGCTCGGCATCGGCGCCGCGACCGCGGTCTACGCCGTGGCGGACGGCGCCATCCTTCGTCCGTTCCCCTACCCGGACATGGACCGGATCATGCTCCTTGGCGAGGTCGGTCCCCACGGACAGCCCATGTCCGTGTCCTGGCCGGACTTCCAGGACTGGCAGGCGCAGAACGAGGCCTTTGCAGAAATTGGTTTGTACCGCAACCAAACCGTCAATCTGACGGGCGCCGGCGATCCCGAGCGGCTCAACGGCAGCCTCGCGTCCTCGGGTGTCTTCAGCGCCACCGGAATTCCGCCGCTGATGGGACAGGTCTTCGGCGCCGCCGACGACGCGCCTGGCGCCTCGCATACGGCAATCATCAGCGAGCGTCTCTGGCGGACGCACTTCAGCGCACGGCCCGACATGGTCGGGCAAATCGTCACCTTCGACAACGAGCCGTACACGATCGCCGCCGTCATGCCCGCCAGAATGCGCTTTCCGGGCAGAACGATCGACGTCTGGCTGCCGCTCGGTCTGTCGGTCAGTCGTTTTCCACCGCGCGGTGCGCATCCAGGCCTGCAGGCCATCGGTCGCGTGAAGCCCGGCGTGTCTGTCGAGCAGGCGCGGACCGCCATGTCGGCGATCGCTCGACGACTCGCCGAGCAGTACCCGGACTCGAACAAAGGCACGAGCGTCTCGGTCTCGCCGTACTACGAGCAGATCGTCCAGAACATCCGGCCGGTGCTCTATGTCCTGCTCTCGGCCGTGGCGCTGCTGCTGATCATCGCGTGCACCAACCTGGCAAGCCTGATGCTCGCGCGCGCCGAGAGCCGGCACCGCGAGTTTGCGGTGCGCGCCGCGCTCGGCGCGACGCGTTCGCGCATGCTCCGTCAAGTCCTGCTCGAAGCGGCGATCCTCGCCGGCGCCGGCGGCGCACTCGGGCTTGGCCTCGCGACGCTCGCCTTACGCGCCTTCACAGCCATGCGGCCCACGACGGTGCCGCGCATCGACCTGCTGGCGATCGATTGGCGCGTCGCGGCGTTCGCCCTCGGGCTCACCGCGCTGACGGTCGCGCTGTTCGCGCTCCTGCCGGCGATGCGGGCGTCGTCTCCGGATCTGCAAGTCTCGCTCAAGGACGCGCGCACGAGCGGCGGCCGCCGAACCGTGCATCTGCGGCGCGGACTCGTGGCGGCGCAGGTGGCCGTGGCCGCCGTGCTCCTCGTCGGCGCGGGACTCGTGTTGAAGAGCCTCGATCGATTGATGTCGATCGAGTTGGGCTTCGATCCCACGCAGGTCGTCACCATGCGGCTCTCACTCCCGAACGCCGCGTATCCGACTCCCGAGGCGTGGATTCAGTTCCACGTCGCGCTGCTCGATCGACTGCAGGGCACGCCGGGCGTCGAGGCGCTGGGGCTGAACTCCGCTGTGCCGCTCGAAGGCGGCGGTTCGGAGTCGCCGATCATCAAGGAAGGCGACCCGATGCCGACGGCCGACCATCCGCCGGCGATGTGTACCTTCCAGGCCACCGGCGGCGACTACTTCAAGGCGATGGGCATCGCGGTGATTGCGGGACGGGCGTTCGACAACCGCGACACCACGACGAGTCCGCCGGTCGCGATCCTCGACGAGTCCGCGGTCGCCAAAGTCTTCAGCGGCCAGAACCCGGTGGGACGTCGCATCGCGTTCGAGTTCACGGAGCACCAGGGCCCCGCCTCGATGACCGCGGAACGGTCGCTCTGGCGCGAGGTCGTCGGCGTCGTGCGGCACGTCAAGCACTACGGCCTGATTGGCGAACCGCCGTACGTACAGGTCTACGCGCCGCTCACGCAGCTGCCGGTCTGGAACCGCGAGCGGCGGCCGGCGATGGCCCTCCTCGCGCGCACGGCCAATGCTGACACGCTGGTGCCGACGCTGCGCCGCGCCGTGACCGCGCTCGATCCGCGCCTGCCCGTGTATGGCGTGCAGACGGTGTCGGAGTACGTTGAGCAGCAAACCGAGCAACCGCGAATGAGCGCCACGCTGCTTGGCGGCTTCGCGATCCTCGCGCTCGTGCTCGCGGCGATCGGCGTCTACGGCGTGCTCTCGTACATCGTCACGCAGCGCACGCGCGAGATCGGCGTCCGCCTCGCGTTGGGCGCCAGCCGCGGCGAGATCGTGCGCCAGATCGTCGGTCAGGCGCTCGCGCTCGCGGCCATCGGCCTGGCCGTCGGGCTCGCGGGCGCCGTCGCGCTCACGCGCGTGCTGCGGACGATGCTGTTCGAGGTGTCGCCGACGGACATCGGGACGTTCGCGACGGTTGCGGTCGTGCTGGGTGTCATCGCGGTCGCGGCGGGACTGATTCCTGCGAAGCGCGCGTCACGGGTCGATCCGTTGGTAGCGCTACGCAGTGAATGACGCGGGCAACTTAGAACTTGAAACTTAGAACTCAAAACTTAGAGCATGCAGCTCTAAGTTCTAAGTTTGAAGTTCTAAGTTTTAAGTTTCAAACGTAATTCCCTGCGCGAGCGGCAAGGCTTCTGACCAATTGACCGTGTTCGTCTGACGCCGCATGTAGGCTTTCCACGCGTCCGATCCCGACTCGCGGCCCCCGCCAGTCTCCTTCTCGCCGCCGAACGCGCCGCCGATCTCCGCGCCCGACGTCCCGATGTTGACGTTGGCGATGCCGCAGTCCGATCCGCGCGCTGAGAGGAACTCCTCGGCCCGACGCATGCTGTCGGTGAAGATCGCACTCGAAAGGCCCTGCGGCACGTCGTTGTGCAACTTCAGCGCGTCGCTGAACTCGTCGTACTCGAGGACGTAGAGGATCGGCGCGAACGTCTCGTGCTTGACGATGTCGCTCTGCGCCGGCATTTTGACGATCGCCGGCTCGACGAACCACGCGCCGAGATCGGGGCGCGCCTTGCCGCCGTAGACCACCTGCCCGCCCTGCGCCCTGGCGGCCTCGAGCGCCGCGAACATACCGTCCACGGCCGCCTGATTCACCAGCGGGCCCATGAGCGTACCGGGATCGAGCGGGTCGCCGATCGGCACCTGCGAGTACGCGCGTGACAGCCGCGCGATCAACTCACTCGAGATCGCGCGATCGACGATGATCCGCCGCGTGGACGTGCAGCGCTGCCCGGCCGTGCCGACCGCGCCGAAGACGATGGCGCGCGTCGCCAGGTCGAGCTTCGCGTCTTTCGTCACGACGATCGCGTTGTTGCCGCCGAGCTCGAGGATCGTCCGCCCGAATCGCGACGCGACCACCTCGGCCACGCGCCGCCCGACCGCGGTCGAGCCGGTGAACGAGATCAGCGGCAGGCGCGGATCGGCCAGCAGGCGCTCGCCGACCACGCGGCCCGGCCCGACGAGGAGCGAGAAGATTCCCGTCACGCCGTGGTCGGCCATCACGCGATTGGCGATGTGCTGCACGGCGATGGCCGTGAGTGGCGTCGGTTCGGCGGGCTTCCACACGACGGGATCGCCGCAGACGGCGGCGATCGCCGCGTTCCACGACCACACGGCCACCGGAAAATTGAACGCCGTGATCACGCCCACGGGCCCGAGCGGATGCCACTGCTCCATCATGCGGTGGCCGGGGCGCTCGGACGTGAGCGTCAGCCCGTAGAGCTGCCGTGAGAGTCCGACCGCGAAGTCGCAGATGTCGATCATCTCCTGCACTTCGCCGTGGCCCTCCGTGCGGATCTTGCCCATCTCGAGCGTCACGAGGTCGCCGAGCGGCTCCTTGTACTCTCTCAGCGCATTGCCGAGGTCGCGGACGAGCTCGCCGCGCTTGGGCGCCGGACGCTCGCGCCAGGTCTGGAACGCCCGCGCGGTCGCGGCGATCACGGTGTCGGTCGCCGCGCTCGATGCCTGCCGCACGGACGCGATCGGCTCGCCGGTCGCCGGGTTCACCGACACGAGCGGCGCGGCGTCGGCCTCGACGATCCATCCATCCGGTCCCGAGCACGCGCCGGAGTTGATCGCCTCGATGTGAAGTTTCGCGAGGAGCGCCTGAAGATTCGCCGAAGATCGCTGCGGCGCGGATGTTTTGCTCATTCTGCACTTCACGATAGCACGCGTCGCTGATATCCTCCCGTCGTGCTGACCGCCGCTTGGGCGACGATCACCATCGCGCTCGCGCTCCAAACGCCCGCTCCCCAGAAGCCGGCACCGGATCCTGCGTCATGGCCTGATGACAAGCCCTTCACGCAGCTCCTGCCGAACCTGTGGACCGATCTCCAGGCGCTGCCGACCAAAGACAACGCCGTGATCGCAGCGATTGGATCGATCGTGACGGCGTCGGTGCATCCAGGCGACGACAACGCCGCCGAGTGGGCGAAGAACGGCGGCGACTCAGGGCTGGCGTCGCTCGGCAACGTCATCGGCGACGGCTGGTTTCAAGCGAGCGGCGCGGTGGCCACCTACGCGATCGGCAGACTCTCGCACGAGCCGAGGGTGACGCACGTCGGCAGCGATCTGGTGCGCGGACAGATTCTCAACGCGCTCCTCACCTCGGCGATCAAGGTCACGGTCGATCGGACGCGCCCGAGCGGCGGGCACTACTCGTTCCCCTCCGGCCACAGTTCGGCGACGTTCACGTCGGCGGCGATCCTGGAATCGCATTTCGGCTGGAAGGTCGGCGCGCCCGCCTACGCGGTCGGTGCGTTCGTCTCGTGGTCTCGTGTGCGCGACAGCGCGCACTGGATCAGCGACACCGTCGCCGGCGCCACGCTCGGCATCATCGTCGGCGAGACCATCACGCGCGGCCATCGCGAGCGCGACTGGCACGTCGTGCCGACGAAAACGCCGGGGGGATTTGCGGTGTTTGTGACGCGGGTCAAGTAACGGATCAACTTAGAACTTCAAACTTAGAACTTAGAACTTCAGAGGATCACGCTGATCCGCGGACACTCCGAAGTTCTAAGTTTTAAGTTGACCCCCGTCCCGTCGCGCCGAACCCGCCGCGCGAGGGCGCGACGGGCGCACGCTCGTCCCACTCCGCGCGGACGACGGGAATCAGCAAGCCCTGCGCCAGCCGATCGCCGCGCTTGACCGTGACGGGCGCCGCAGTGAAATTGAAGACCTCGATCTTGATCTCGTCCGCCGGCCCGCAGTAGTCCGAGTCCACGACGCCGACGCCGTTGGCGACCATCAGCCCGCGCTTGAGCGGCGTGCTGCTCCGCGCGAACACGCCGAGCACGTGGCCTTTGGGCACTTCAATCACGAGCCCGGTCGGCACGAGCGTGACTTCCCCGGGCTGCACGACCATGTCCACGCTCGACGCGAGATCGAATCCTGCCGCGCCTCGTGTTTGGTAAGCGGGGAGCGCCACCGCCGGATCCAGGCGGTGGATGGCGACCGTTGTGGTTCCGGGGTTCCGAGGTTCCGAGGTTCCGGGGTTCGCAGCACGCGGTCCGCGTTCAGGACTCGCATGATCGAGCACCTCGGAACCTCGGAACCCCGGAACCCCGGAACCACCAGCGGCCGGATCGTTCACCGGCCCCCGCCCTTCGCTCCGGCCGCGGGTGAATTCGCCGGCCGTTTGAACAGCGGCGAGACGTCGCGCGTGCCCTTGTCGAGGAACGACACGCCCTTGTCCATCCACTCGGGCCGCGGCTTGCCGAGCAGGTAGTGGTCGAAGAACTCGTCCATGTGGACGGTCCAGTACTTCATGTTGTCGCGGTTGCGCAGCCCGTGCGGCTCGCCGTTGAAGCTGAACATGTACGCTTCCTTGCCGAGCCGCCGCATCGCGGTGTTGAACTCGATCCCCTGATACCAGGGCACCGCGTCATCCGCGTCGTTGTGAATCGTCAGGTACGGCGTGTGGATCTTCTCGATCCAGAAGATCGGCGAGTTCTCGATGAACTGGAGCGGATCGTCCCACGGCGGCGCGCCGATGCGGCTCTGCGTCTTCTCGTACTGGAACTCGCGCACCATGCCCGTGCCCCAGCGGATGCCGCCGTAGGCGCTGATCATGTTCGACACCGACGCGCCGGCCTCGACCGCGCGGAAGATGTTCGTCTGCGTGATCATGTAGGTGATCTGATACCCGCCCCACGAGTGGCCCTGGATGCCGATCCGCTGCGGATCGATGTAGCCCTGCGCGACCACGGTGTTGATCGCCGGAATGACGCACTTCATCGCGCTCGGCCCCGGGTAGCCGGTTTCGTAGACGATGTCCGGCTCGAGCACGACGTAGCCGTTGCTCACGTAGCGCGTGATGTTGATGCTCGTGCCGACGTTCGGGGCCGAATAACTGTGCAGGCCGTTCGAGAGCTCCTCGTAGATGTAGACCATCAACGGGTACTTCTTCGCCGGATCGAAGTTGTCCGGCCGGATGAGCCGCGCGTTCAGCACTTTTCCGTCGCCGTTGATGTACTTGATGTTCTCGGCCTTGCCCCAGACGAACTCGGATTGCTGCGGGTTGGCGTTCGACACCTTGCGCGGGCTCGAGAAATTTGAATCGCTGACCCAGAGATCCGGAAACTCGGCGAACGTCTGCTCCGTGAAGACGACGACGTCCGCGTTCTTCGCCTTGATGGGCGCGCCGACGTTCTTGTCGAGCATCATGATCTTCTCGGGCGCGGCCGTGCCCGTGAGGTTGGTGCGGTAGTAGCCGGACGCGCGCGTGTCGGCGTTCGTGGTCGCGAGCGTCAACGGTTTGGTCGCGGGAATCGGCTTCGCGCCGCCGCCCCCGCCGCCGCGCCCGCCGCCACCGCCGAAGCCACCCGCGGCGTCCGCGTCGATCGGCCGGTACCGGAAGATGAGGTGCTGCTTGCGGCCCTCGCCGTTGGTCACCATCCGCGCACCCGTGCCATCCGGCCTCATCTCCCAGATGTCGAACTCATCGTTCAACAGCACCGTCTTGTCGCCTTCGGTCCATCCGGCGATCCCGAGCGATGGCGGCGCGTCGGGCGTGTCGTGGCTCTCGTCGTAGAACTTCACCGGCAGACTCGCGGTCAGGTTGACGCGCGATCCGTCGGCCACCTTGTAGCTGAACCAGTTGCCGCCCTTCTCATCGAAGTAGATCACGTAGTTCCCGCCAGGCGAGAGCGTCGCGGCCGCACCCCAGTGTTCGAGAATCCTCTTGCGCGTGCCGGTCTTGATGTCGACGAGGTAGACGTCGTTGTAGGTCTGGTCCCACGAGATTTCCTGCTGATACGGCACGTCGGACGTGCCGATCGCGCGCACGGGATCATCGCCGGCGTTCACATTTGGCAGATCGGCCGTCGCCAGCTGCAGAAACCGCTTGTCGGCAAGCTGCACGACCGCGCGGTAGTTGCGCGTGCGCTCCTGATTCGCGCGCACCTGCTGCATCGGCTGGATTTGCGGATCCTTGTAGCTCCAGAGATCGACGCGTGTCGGCGCGGGGGCGTTCTCGTCGCGCGGCGGCTTCGGCGCCGGCGCCGTGCCCAGATACAGGCGGGCGTTGTCCTCGCTGAACCGCGGCGCGAAGTTGTCGCTCACCACGTAGCCTGGCGTCATACCCTTCGTCGTCGCCGAGACGATCTCGGCGGCCGACGCGTCGCCCGTCTTCCAGTAGTAGAGCCGGTACGGCGAGACCTTCTTGTCGTACTCCGCCTGGTCGCTCAGGAACGCGAGCTGTTTGCCCGTGTCGTCGAACGCGAGGCTCTTGTAGTTGCCCTTGCCCGTGTGGAGCGTGACGATCGAGTTGTCAGCCGTGCGGCGAATGAACGCGCCGTCCTTGCTGCCGTCCGCCGATGACACCGTGTAAGCCAGCGCGGCGCCCGCCTTGTCCCACGCGAAATCGACGACCTCGGGGATTGTCGTCTCCTGTCCCGTGGCGAGATTGCGCACGATCAGATCGGTGCCCGCGTCCTTGCGCTTCTCGTTCGCGCTGGCCGCGGCG
>DATEGZ010000138.1:0-5502 GCA_035279905.1 Vicinamibacterales bacterium | reverse complement strand
CGCGCCGACGGCGACTTCGACGGCAAGAAGCACACGATTCCCGCGGAGCTCTTCCCGAAGCAGCTCGACGTGGACGGTGTCCCGTTTGCCTTTGGTCCGCCGCAGCCCGGCGCGAGGAACATCCTGGTGCCGGCCGGCCAGACGATCGCGCTGCCAGCGGGCAAGTTCAATCGCGTCTACGTGCTCGCCAGCGCGGTCGGCGGCGACCTGGCGTCGACGATGACGATCGGCGGCGTCAACAAGACGTGGGTCGTCAGCGAATGGCAGGGGCCGATCGGTCAGTGGTGGAGCCGGCTCAAGGACATCGCGCCGTCGCTGCGCGAGCCGTTCGCCGTGCAGAACGGCAACAACGGCCTCGAGGTCGACTGGGATCCGAAGACCGGGGTCGTCACCGGCATCGACAAGATTCATCCCGCGTTCGTCAAACGCGACGAGGTCGCGTGGATCGCGACGCATCGGCATGATCCGAAGGACAACGAGCCGTACGTCTCGGCTTACGTGTTCAAGTATGGCTTCGATCTGCCAGCCGGCACGCGCGAGCTCAAGCTGCCGAACGACAGCCGCGTGCGCATCTTCGCCATCAGCGTGGTGGACGAAGCCAACTCCGTGACTCCGGCGTCGGCGCTCTATCTGCCTGATTTCCCGTCGAAGGGCGTCTCGACGGAGACGCTGCCGACGAACCGGACGCCGCTGACCGGCGGCAAAGGCGCGCAGCGATGACCCGCACGCTTCGCGCGATCGCGATCGCCGCGCTGCTTGGCGCCACGTCGTGCGGCGGCGGCAGCACCACCACGTCTGCGCCCGCGACGACGAGCACGAAGAAGGTCGTCGGCGTGACGCTCCTCACGCAAACCGACGCGTTCTACAAAGCGCTCGAGGCCGGCATTCGGCAGGAGGCGGCCGCCAAGGGCCTCGACATCGTGCTCGTCGCGTGCGAGTACGACCCGACGAAGCAGGCGTCGCAGATCGAGGACTTCGTGGCCCAGCACGTGGCGGCGATTCTGGCGGCGCCGTGTGACTCGAACGCGATCGTCCCGGCGCTCGCGGGGCCGGAGAAAGCGGGAATTCCCGTCTTCACCGCGGACATCGCCGCGCACGGCGGCAAGATCGAGTCGCACGTCGCGAGCGACAACGTTCAGGGCGGGGGACTCGCCGCCGACGCGCTCGCGGGCTTCATGGGCGGCAAGGGCAAGATCATCATCATCGATCACCCGACCGTGGCCTCGGTGCAGGAACGCGTCAAGGGCTTCGAGGACGCGATGAAGAAGTACCCGGGCATCTCGATCATCGCCAAGCCGTCGGCCGACGGTCAGCGGGCGAAGGCCGCGCAGGTGATGGAGGACATGCTGCAGGCGCACCGCGACATCACCGGCGTGTTCGGCATCAACGGGCCGACCGCGCTCGCGGCCGCGGGCGTGATCAGCACCGCCGGCCGCAAGGACATCGCCGTCGTCGGCTTCGACGCGGACGATGAGGTGCAGGCCGCCGTCAAATCCGGCGGGCCGCTCAAGGCCACTGTCGTGCAGTCGCCGAGCAAGATCGGCCAGACCGTGATCGATCTCATCGCGGACAAGCTGAGCGGCAAGGCCGTGCCGTCGAGCGTCGCGGTTGACGTCAGCGTCGTGAAGTGACGCCCCTGCTCACCGCGCGCGGCTTGTCGAAGTCGTACGGCGGCGTGCGCGTGTTGCACGGCGTCGACTTCGAGCTTCAGGCCGGTGAGGTGCACGCGCTCGTCGGCGAGAACGGCGCGGGCAAGTCCACCTTCGTCAAGATCCTGGCCGGCGCCGTTCGCGCTGAATCCGGCCGCGTGGAGTTTCGCGGCGCGCCGCTTCCAGCCGGCGATCCTCTCGCTGTGCGGCGGCTCGGCCTCAGCGTCGTCTATCAGGAGTTCACGCTCGTTCCGGAGCTCGACGTCGTCGACAACGTGTTTCTCGGACGCGAGCGCGGCCGGCCGTTCCTCAGGCGCGCGGAGATGGCGCGTGCCGTGCGCCAGCGCCTGGACGAGCTCGGCGTCGATGTTGATCTCGACGTGCCGGTCGGCCAGCTGAGCGTGGCGCAGCAACAGCTCGTGGAAATCGCGCGCGCGCTCGAGCTCGACGCGTCCGCGCTCGTGCTCGACGAGCCGTCGGCGAGCCTGTCGGGCCGCGAAGTCACGCGGCTGCTCACGGTCGTGCGCCAGCTGCGGGACCGCGGTCTCGGCGTCATCTACATCTCGCACCGGTTCGACGAGATCTTCGCGGTCGCCGATCGCGTGACGGTGTTGAGAGACGGCCGTCACGTCGCAACGGCGGCGGCCGCCGGCCTCGATCGCGCGCAGCTCATCCGGTGGATGGTCGGCCGGGAAGTGTCCGAGGAGTTTCCGGCGCGCGCGCCGAAGCCCGGGGCGCCGGCGCTCGAGGTGCGAGGCTTGTCGTCCGTCGGAAGGTTTCGAGACGTGTCGTTCACCGTTCGCGAAGGCGAGATCGTGGGGCTGGGCGGGCTCGTCGGCGCCGGACGGACGTCCACGGCACTCGCGATCGTCGGGGCGATCGCGTCCGACGGCGAGGTGTCCGTCCACGGCTCGCGCGTCCGGTTGCGCACGCCTGCGGACGCGATCGATCGCGGCCTCGCGTATCTCACGGAGGATCGCAAGGGCCGCGGGATCTTCGCTGAGCTGTCGACGTCGGCCAACATCACGGTCTCATTTCTGCGCGCGTTCGCGCGGTCGGGAATGATCTCCGACACACGCGAGCGCGAGGCCGCCGCGCGCGCAGCGAAGGACTTCGACGTGCGCGCCGCCAGCCTCGATCAGCCGTCCGGCACGCTCTCCGGCGGCAACCAGCAGAAGATGCTGCTCGCGCGGTTTCTGCTCGAGCCGCGGAAGGTCGTGATTCTCGACGAGCCGACGCGCGGCGTCGACGTCGGCGCGCGCGCAGAAATCTACGCGCTCATGAACCGGCTGACGGCGGCGGGGCTCGCGATCCTCATGATCTCGTCCGACCTGCCCGAGCTCATCGGCATGTCCGATCGCGTCGTCGTCATGCGCGACGGGCGGGTCGCCGGCGAGGTCGAGCGCTCCGCGCTCACGCCCGAAGTCGTGATGGCGCTGGCGATGCCCGCATGACGATCCGCCGCGCCCTCTCGCGCTACGCGATCTTCATCGCCCTCGCTCTCGAGTGCGTGATCCTCGCGATCGCCACCGACACGTTCTTCACGGTCGACAACTTGACGAACGTGCTGCGGCAGAACGCGTTTCCCGCCGTGATTGCCGCCGGCATGACGTTCGTCATCCTCACCGCGGGCATCGATCTGTCGGTGGGATCGGTGGTCGGGCTGTCGGGCGTGCTGTGCGCGGATGCGCTGGTGCACGGCTGGGGCCTGTGGGCCAGCGCCGGCGTCGGGCTGCTCGTCGGTCTGGCCGTCGGCGCGCTGAACGGGCTGATCGTGACACGCATCCGCGTGCCGCCGTTCGTCGTCACGCTCGCGATGATGCTGGTGGTCCGCGGCGCGGCCTACAAGTACACCAACGCGAACACGATCTCCGGTCTGCCCGCGTCGTTTGCGCTCCTGAGCCAGCGCGGCTCGATGGCCGCCGTCATGGTCGTCGTCTTCGCGATCGCGTGGATGCTGCTCACGCGCACGCCCTTCGGACGGCACGTCTACGCGACGGGCGGGAACCGCGACGCCGCGTGGTTGTCCGGCGTGCGCGTCAATCGCGTGCTGATGGCGGTCTACGTGATCTGCGGCCTCGGCGCCGGCCTCGCGGGCGTACTTGTCGCGTCGCGGCTCAACGCCGGCTACCCGCGCGCGGGAGAACTCTACGAGCTCGACGCCGTCGCGGCGGTCGTCGTCGGCGGGACGAGTCTCTTCGGCGGCCGCGGCTCGATCTGGGGCACGCTCGCCGGCGCGTTCTTCATCGGCATCCTCAACAACGGCCTCAACCTCTACAACGTCAGCCCGTACGATCAGATGATTGTGAAAGGTGCCGTCCTCCTGGCGGCGGCGTCGCTGGACAGGTGGAGGACGGAGTGAATCGGATCAACTTAGAACTTGGAACTCAAAACTTAGAACTTCGGACAGTCTGAAGTTCTAAGTTCCAAGTTTGAAGTTCTAAGTTGCTAGTGCAATCTCACCGAGTCCGGCAGCTCCGCGTGCCGGTGGAACTTTGCGGCCACTCCGGCGAGCACACCGACAGCCGCGGCGAACCAGATCGCGGTCGACCAGGTCACTGTCCCGAGGAGGGCAGCGCCCAGAATGCCAGCGATCAACACCAGAGCCACGGTCACGACGAGAGTAAATCGCTGAGTCGCGGACATGTGTGCCTCCAAAAAACCTGACGGACACCTGCTCCGGCGCTGAGGATGGTAACCGTCAGTATACGCGCGTCGTAGTTAGCCCGTGTAGAATCCTTCCCGACGGTTGTAGCTGCCGGAGGCCCCAATGTTTGCAAGCCGTAAGTCGTTGATCCGATTGACCCTGGGTGTGCTTGTCGCTCTCGTGCTGTCGGCGGGCGTGTTGGCCCAGCGCGGCGGGGGGGCCGGCGGCGCGCAGAATCTGCCGGTCGAGCCGCTCAAGTTCCGCTACATGGGCCCGCCGACTGGCGGCCGCATCGCGTCGGTCGTCGGCATCCCGGGCGATCCCAGCACCTACTACCTGGGCAACGCGTCCGGCGGCATCTGGAAATCCACCGACGGCGGCCAGACGTTCTCGCCGATCTTCGACGACCAGGAGGTCGCCGCGATTGGCGCGCTGGCGATCGCGCCGTCCGACCCCAAGCAGGTCTGGGCCGGCACCGGTGAGGCGTGGGTCATTCGCGACAGCGACGTGATGGGCGACGGCGTCTACAAGTCCACCGACGCGGGTGCGACGTGGAAGCACATGGGGCTCGAGGCGACCGGCCGCATCGGCCGCATCATCGTGCATCCCACCAATCCGAACATCGCCTTCGTCTGCGCGATCGGGCGCGTGACCGGACCGCAGCAGGATCGCGGCGTCTTCAAGACGACCGACGGCGGCGCGACGTGGAAGCGCACGCTGTTCGTGAGTCCCGACGCCGGGTGCTCGGGTCTCTCCATGGACGCGAAAGATCCCAACGTGCTCGTGGCCGGCACGTGGCAGGTCGTGATGCACACGTGGGGCGAGTTCAGCGGCGGCGCCGGCAGCGGCGTCTACAAGTCCACTGACGGCGGCGAGACGTGGAAGAAGATCGAGTCCGGCTTGCCGCGTCCGCCGTACGGGAAGGTCGACGTCGCGATCGCGCCGTCCAATTCTCAGCGCGTGTTCGCGCTCATCCAGACGGCGGATCAGGGTTCCCTCTGGCGATCGGACGACGGCGGCACGACGTTCAAGGTCGTAAGCTGGGATCGATCGCTCATTGGTCGCGCCGGCTATTACATTCGCATCGCGGTCAATCCCCAGAATCCTGACGACGTGCTGATCGCGAACAGCGGGTTCCACCGCTCGAGCGACGGCGGCGTGACGTTCGGCGGACGCGGCGGTGGTGCCGCCGCCGCAGCCGCCTCC
>DATEGZ010000137.1:0-22225 GCA_035279905.1 Vicinamibacterales bacterium | reverse complement strand
GGACGGACATGCGCCAGGCCGCAGACACGTTTGCCGCCGAGCGCGCCGGCTGGGAGGCCACGCGCCGCCAGCTCGAGTCACGGTTGCACGAAACGCAAGCGGCCGCCGGCGCCCGGAGCGAGCTCGAGGCCGAGCTTGACTCGGCGCGGGCGGAGCTCCGGTCCCTGGCCGAGGCGTCGTCGCGCGACCGCGGCGCCTGGGACGGCACGCGACGCGCGCTCATGGAGCAGCTCGAGAACGCCGACCGCGCGCACTCGACCGATCGCCACGCCTGGCAGACCGACCGCGCGGCGTGGCAGAAGGACCGCGAGGCGCTCGAGCGCCGTCTCGCCGACTCGGGCAGCGCGGAAACCGAGCGCGCGCGACTGGAAGAGTCGCTTCGAACGATGCAGGCGCAGCACGCCGCGTACCTCGAGGCGCAATCCGTCGATCGCGCGACACGCCAGCGCGAGCGCGCCGAGCTCGACGCGCTTCGCACGGCCGTCGACGAAGAACGCGCGCGACGAATCAAGCTCGACGATGAGCTCGCCGCCGCGCGGGCCGAGGCCAGCGGCCGCGTGACCGCGCTGCAAATGGAATTCACTGCCACGCGGCGCGCCCTCGAAGCGCAGATCGACGACGCCGACGCGCGCGTCCGGCAGATGGCCGGAGAATCTCAGGTGACACGTCACGAGCTCGCGTCGCACCTGGCGACGACGGCCGCCAGCCGCGACCGGCTCGCGGACAGCCGGCTGTTTGGCTACGCCCTGACGACGCTCGAAGGCCGTCTGCTCCGCTGCAACGACACGTTCGCCCAGCTCTTTGGATACCTCGACGGCGACGAGGCGCTCGCGCGCTCAAACGGCGGAGCGTTTCCGCCGATCGCAGGCCGAGAAGGGCTCGACGCCCGGTTGCTCGCCGAACGAACCATTCCGCAGGTGGAGTCGTGCCTCGAGCGTGCCGACGGCACGCCGATCACGGTGCTCGAGTCGGCCGCCATCGTGCCGACGCCCGCGGATCTCGCCGAGGCCGGCGGCGAACGGGAGATCATCGAGCGGCTCATCGTCGACATGAGCGGATCGTCGGCGCTCGAAGGCCGTTTGCGGCAGGCGCGCCGGCTGGAAGAGGTCGGCACGCTCGCCACCGCCATGGCGCCGGACATCGTCGCGCTCATCCAGGCGATTGAGGAAACCGGCGCGCAGATTTCGGCCGACCTGTCAGCCAAGGACGCGCAGCAGGCGCGCCTCGACAAGATTCGCACGCGGGCGACCCGCGCCGCCGAGCTCGTCCGCCAACTCGTCGCGTTCAGCCGCCGGCAAGTGCAGGCGCCACCGCCGATCGATCTCAATCAGGCCGTCAGCCGCGCCGAGCCCATGCTCACGCGCCTGGTGGGCCCGCACATCGACTTCGAAATCCGGCTCGGCAAGGCAGACGGCGTGGCCGCGAGCGAAGACGATCTCGAGCAGCTCCTCACGACGCTCGTCGTCTCGGGCCGCGATCTGCTGCCCGTGGGCGGCTCGCTCGTGCTCGAAACGACGCGCCTCGACTTCGAGCAATCCGGCTCGGGCGGTGGTCCCGTGGGTCCCGGCGTGCTGCTGTCGGTCTCCGCAGCCGGCTACGGCGTCCAGCCGGTGCAACAGGCGATCGCGGTGGACGTCGTCGCGCGCCGGTGCGGCGGCGACGTGCGCATGACCGGCGAGCCCGGCCGGCGCGCCGCCCTGCAGGTCTACTTCACGCGCTGCGGTCCTGCGCAGCCGTCGCGGCCGGGCGTCAAGAAGAGCCCGGAGCGCAGCAACGTCTCCGCTGAGCACTGGAGCTCGATTCCGGACTGAGACATTGGGATATTGGGCTATTGAGTTATTGGGCGATTGAAAAACAATAGCCCAATGACCCAATGACCCAATAGCCCAATGGCCCAATGATCCGCCACGCAACCGCCCAGGATCGCGAGACACTCCTGCGCCTCATCAACGAGGCGTACCTCGTCGAGCGCTTCTTCGTCGACGGCGATCGCATCGCGCCCGATGTCCTGACGCGCCTGATGGGCAAGGGCACCTTTCTCATTGGTGAAGACGACACTCGCGTGCGCGCGTGCGTGTACGTCGAGGTGCGCGGCGAGCGTGGTTACTTCGGATTGCTGTCGGTCGATCCGCAATCGCAGCGCGGCGGATGGGGCCGGCGGATGATCGCCGCCGCCGAGGCGCACTGCCGCGAGGCGGGCTGCACCGTGCTCGACATCAACGTGGTGAACCTGCGCACGGAGCTGCCGCCGTTCTACAGGAAGCTCGGCTACGTCGAAACCGGCACGGCGGAGTTCACGGATCCGCGCGCGACAAAGCCCTGTCACATGATCGTGATGACGAAAAACCTGGGGGTTCCTGGGGGTTCCTAGAGGTTCCCGGGGGTTCCGATGGGTTCACGGCGCTGAACCCCAAGGAACCACGAGGAACCCCGAGGAACCCCAGTCCTTTATTCCGTCCTGAGCGTTTCGACTGGATCGAGCGCCGCGGCGCGACGCGCTGGCAGCCAGCTTGCGATCGCTGCCGCGGCGAGCAGCACCGCCGCCATTGAGGCAAATGTCAGCGGATCCAGCGGCCGGATGCCGTAGAGCACCGAGACCAGGAACCGGCTGAGCGCGACCGCCGCTGCCAGCCCGATGACGACGCCGGCGGTCGCGAGCACGAGACCTCGTCGCACGATCATCGAGAGCACCTGACCGGGCCGGGCGCCCAGCGCGAGCCGCACGCCTATCTCCCGCCGCCGCTCGTTCACGAGCGCTGCGAGCATGCCGTAGATACCGACGACGCCCAGTGCCAGCCCGACGAGACCAAACGCGCCGAGCAGCACCGCGAGCAACCGTGGTCTGGCCAGCGCGCGGCTGACGGCGTCGTCGAACGTGAACACCGCGGTGATCGCCTGATCGGGATCGATCGCCCAGATCTTCTGGCGCACGGCGTTGGTCATCGCGAGCGGGTCGCCAGAAGTCCGCGCGACGATCGTCGTCTTCACGCGCGAGTTCTGCAGGTTGCTGAGGTACATCGTCGGCCGCGCGGGCTCGGCCATCGCCACCTGGCGGATGTCGTTGACGACGCCGATGATCTCGACCGGACGGCCAAACTGCAGCGTCTTGCCGACGGCCCGGTCGCCCGGAAAGAACTGGCGCGCGAACGCCTCGTTCACGACGATGACGAGCGGACTGTCGCTCCGATCCTGCGCGGTGAACTCGCGACCGCTGACCATCTTCGCGCCGATGGTCGCGAAATAGCCGTCGCTGATGTGGATGACGGTCGCGCTCGGCGGATCTTCGCCGGCGGGCACGGGCCGCCCCGGCAGATTGAAGCCGTTGCGCTCGCCGTTGCCGCGGAACGGCGGATCCTTCACGGCGGCAGCTGAAACGACGCCAGGAAGCGCGCGGATCTCGTTGACGACCTGCTCGTAGTACAGGCTGTACGGCGAGCCGAGCGGCCGCGGCGTCGAAGGCGTCGCCGGCGCAGGCCACGCTGCGCCGTGCCGATTCGCGTCGATCGTGAACTGCACGGCCAGCAAATGATCCGGTTTGAATCCTGGATCGACGTCGAGCAGCGCCATGAAACTCCGGCTCATCAGTCCGGCGCCGACGACCAGCGCCATCGCCACGGCGACTTCGGCGACGACGAGCACCGCGCGTACGCGCTGGTTGCCCGGCCCGGCCACGGTGCGTCTGGTGTCGTTCAGCACTGTCTGCGCGTTGCCCTGCGACGTGCGAAGCGCCGGCACGATGCCGAACAGCAGGCCGCTCGCGAGCGACACGCCCAGCGCAAAGCTCACGACGGTGGCGTCGAGCACGACGTCCGCCGCGCGCGGCAGCTGCCCCGCGCTCAGCGCCAGCAGGCCGGCAATGCCGAGCTTCGCGACGCCCAGACCGATCGCCCCGCCAAGTAGTGACACGACGAGGCTCTCGGTCAGCAACTGCCGGACGAGCCGCCCTCGCCGCGCGCCCAACGCGAGACGCACCGCGATCTCCCGGCCCCGCCCCATCGCGCGCGCCAGCTGCAGCACGGCCACGTTCACGCTGGCGATGAGCAGCACCAGCCCGACCGCGCCGGCGAGCACCAGCAGGCCCGCGCGGACCGGTCCGGTGATGACGTCGGCGAGCGGCACGACAGTGGCCGCATTCCACGCGCGATCCTCGGGATACTGCGCGGCGAGCCGGCCGGTGATGCCCATCATCTCGGCAAGCACGCGGTCCTCGCCGACTCCAGCCTTCGCGCGCGCCACGACATTCAGCACGCGAACGGGGCGGATACGCGGGATGCCGCTGTCGGGGATCGTCGAGTACGGCACGAACACGTCGGCGTCGCCCGTCGGAAAACGAAAAGATTCGGGGAGCACGCCCAGCACGTCGTACGGCACGCCGTTGAGCGTGATCGTCGATCCGACGACGGACGGCGACGCGCCGAACTCGCGCGTCCAGAATCCGGCGGTCAGCATCACGACGGTGTCGTGGCCGCCGCGCACCATCTCGTCCTCGCGCGGCAGCCGGCCGGCCTGCGGCGCGACGCCGAGCGTCGAGAAGAACCCTGGCGACACGAACACGGCCGACAGGCGCCGCGGATCACCGCGGCCCGTGAGATCGACGCCGGTCGATCCCTCGCCGTAGAAATATCCGCCGAGGTCCTCGATCGATTGACGTTGCGCCCGCCAGTCGTCCAGGTCGACCGCCGACACGGATGCCTGCAACAACCCGCCGGTCCGATTCGCCGAGTACACCGCGAACAGGCGGTCGGGATCGTGAAACGGCAACGGCCGCAGGAGCACGCCGTTGACGATTGAGAAGATCGCGGTGTTCGCGCCGATGCCGAGCGCCATCGTCAGCACCGCGGTCAGCGCAAAAGCCGGCGCGGCGCGCAAACGCCTCAGCGCGTACGCGAGATCCCGGCGTAGGTCTTCCATGTAGCGCTCCCTTCGGCTGGCGGACTGCACGCGGCGGTCGACGCCGCGCATGAAGCGGCGGGCGTCGTCGACGTCGCCGAACTCGCGCAGCGCCTGCGCGCGGGCGTCGTCGGGCGACAGGCCGCCGGCGACGAGATCAGCGATGCGCGCGTCGAGATGGAACTGGACTTCGGCGTCCACGTCGTCACGACGATCGTCGGGCACGCGCGGCCGGAACTGGCTGGTCATGAGGACAGGACGTCAAACACCGCGGCCGCGTACCGCCGCCACGCGGATTCCTTCGCGCGCAGCCGCTGCCGCCCTTTCACGGTAAGACGGTAGTAGCGGGCGCGCCGGTTGTGCTCGGACGCGCCCCACGACGCCGACACGCACCCGGCTTCCTCCAGCCGCCGCAGCGCCTTGTAGAGCGGCGCGTCTTCGATCTGCAGCGCGCCGCCGGTGCGCTCACGCACCCAGCGGGACACGGCGTAGCCATGCCGCGGCCCGCGCGCGAGCGCGCGCAGCACGAGCACGTCGAGCGTTCCCTGCAGCAGATCCATGGACTCGGGCACGTCCGCTCCCCTTCCCAAGTAAGGGTAACAGAAGGATCAAGAAATGTATTGGTTCCGGGGTTCCGAGGTTCGGGCGCTGCGCCATCCAGTGAACCGCGGAACCCCGGAACCGCGGAACCCCGGAACCACTAGGTTCTACGTACCACCCACGTCGTCATCGCCCGCTGGTCCTGCACGACCGTCGTCTTGAGGGGATCGAGGAGCTGGCTGCCGAGCGCGCGGGTCCGGTCCATCAGGAAGGCTTCGTCGACGAGGTAGCGATCCGTGCCGTCCGGGAGGCGATACCGGCGGCCGGCGCCGCCGATCCGGCGCACGCGCGATTCGAGGCCGATGGTCGACGCCAGCCGGCAGAACCACATGCCGCCGGGCGCCAGCAGCCGCCATGCGCCCGCCAGCATCGCGTCGAACTGCGCGTCGTCCCGGGCAAAGTGCAGCACGGCGCTGCTGATGACCACGGTGGCGAATGCGTCGGGAAACGAATTGCGCTCGATGGGCTCGGCGCGAAAACGGTCGGGCGGCAGCGCGGGCGCGAGCGTGGCGGCGAGCGCGCGGACCTCACGAATCGCGTCGGGATCGCCGTCGACCCCTTGCAGGTCGAATCCCGCGCGCAGCATGTAGACGAGATTGCGCCCGCCGCCGCAGCCCGCGTCGAAGACGCGATCGCGCTCGGTAATACGGCGGCGCAGGAGCTGATCAAACAGGTAGATGTCTATCGCGCCGAACGTGGCGTCGAGGTCCATCCGCAGAGCTTACCGGCAATCTATTCGAGGCGGAGCGACGACCGCATGAACCCGAGCAGCTCGCCGACCTGGTTGCGATCGGCGTCGAGGAACTGCAGGCCGCTGATGTAGCGCGTGGGCCGGTCGGCGCCGGCGGCGCGGCTCGAGTGCGCCACGCGGGCCTGGAGCGTCACCGAGAGTGAATCGTAGACGTCGATGCGGATGAACTGCGTCGATCCGGATTCCAGCGGCTTGTGCGTCTCGATCGAGCAGCCGCCCAGGCTGAGGTCGCGCACGATCAGCGGCAGACCGAGCGTCTCGATGAACCCGTGCAGCTCGCCGAGCACGTCGAGTCGCGGCTCGCGGCGGCGCTCGGCGCCCTTCGGCCGGGCCGCGCCTTCCGGATGGCTGTCGCTCGCGATGCGGGCGTTTTCGACGAGCGTCCGAATCGCCGCGGGCGACGTATGTGGTTGATCCGGCGTGAACGCAAACCCGGTGACGTGCAGCACCTCGAGGTCGCCCGTCATCATGCGTCCGTGGACCACGCGCGCCTGGACGACGATCGCGGAGCCCTCATCGGCCTCGAGCATGAGCCGGAAGCGATGGATGGCCTCGGCCGGAAACGCGATCGTCGTGACGATCGAGAACCCGCCGTCGCTGATGTCGCGCAGCACGATCGGCACGGACACCCCGACCATCTGCCCGTGCACCTCGCCCAGCAACTGGAGCCTGGGCGACCGGCGCCGTTGGAGCGCCGGGGAAAGGGCTGGGGAGCGAGCGGCCACCGCAGAGGTCGTCGTACGCCGTGCCATACGCCCCGGGATAAGAGCAAGCGACGTGCCAGCGAGGACGCCGGAAAACCGCGGTTTTCGGGCCGTTTCTGGGTGAAACGTGGGACACGAGCGACACGCGGGGCGCCCGCCGGCGCGGTTCGATCAACGCGTTGGCAGCGCGCTATCAATTTGGTGATCGGGCCGCCGGCCCGGGGAGTGGTCGGGCGCGACGCGGAACGACCCGAGCAGCCGGACCCGCGCGTGACGCTCGAGCGCCTGGACGGCCTCGCCGAGGCTCGCCGACTGCGCCATCGTGCCTTCGAGCACGAACTCGTACTCGAACGGACATCCCGGCACCGGTGTGCTGTCGATGCGCGTCAGGTTGATTTCGTGGTCGGCGAGGACGCGCAGCGCGAGCGCAAGCGTCCCTGGCCGGTGCGCGAGGCGCACGGCAAACAGAAAACGGCACGGCCCGGCGCCGAGCGGCGGCGCAGGCGGGTGCGCGACGCGCAGAAAGCGCGTGAAGTTCGACGCGTGATCCTGCAGGTGTCGCGCCAGGACGGACGCGCCGTAGAGCACGGCGGCGGCCTGCCCGACGATCGCGGCGCGCGAGGGATCGCCGGTCCGCATCACCATCTGCAGCGCGCCGGCCGTGTCGAAGACCGGGACAGGACGCACGCCCGGATGCGCCTTGAAGAACCGCTCGCACTGCGCGAGCGCCATCGGATGCGAGAGGATCTCGCGCACGCCGGCGAGCGTCGCGCCGGCCGGGGCGGCCAGCACGTGATCGATGGGCTCGGCGACTTCGCCGTGCACGACGAACCCGCTCTCGAGCAGCAGCGTCATCGCGCCGGGCACCGGGCCGGCGAGCGTGTTTTCCAGCGGCACGATGGCGCACCGCGCGCGCCGCGCGCCTACCGCGGCAAACACTTCGGACAGCGTCTCGCACGGCAGCAACGTCGTGTCCGCGCCGCACATGCGGCGGGCGGCCTGCTCGCTGTACGCGCCCGGTTGACCTTGATACGCGGCGTCGCGAACGTCTTCACTTTGAGTCACGGCTCACCTCTTCTCGCTCACTTTCCCGCTCACGGATTTGCCCGGTCGCGAGGCGCCGGGCGATCGCGTCCGCCGCGCGCGCGACCTTGTCGCGCTCGGACAACAGCGCGACCAGCGCTTCGTCGATGCCTTCGATCACGTCCCGGCACTGGCGCAAGGCGCCGGCATCGGCGCCGGCCGCCGGGCGGACCGTCCTGCCGAACAACGGCGCGCGCACCGCCAGGGCGCGCATCAGATCGTCGAACGCGTCGCACGAGATCGCCTGATCGGCGTCCGACCACGACTGTGCCGGTTGATGGTGCACTTCGATCATCAGCCCGTCGGCGCCGGCGGCGAGCGCCGCGTGGGCGACCGGCGCCACCAGGTCCGCGCGGCCCGTGGCGTGGCTGGGGTCGACGAGCACCGGCAGGTGCGTCAGCCGCTTGAGCAAGGCGACCGACGCGAGATCGGCCGTGTTGCGCGTGGCCCGCTCGAACGTGCGGATCCCGCGCTCGCACAGAATCACGTGCGGATTGCCGTGCGCCAGGAGGTACTCGGCGGCGAGCAGCAGCTCCTCGATCGTCGCGGCGAAGCCGCGCTTGAGCAGCACGGGGCGGCCGCACGCGGCAGCGGCGCAGAGCAACGACGTGTTGTGCATGTTGCGCGCGCCGATTTGCACGACGTCCGCCGCGCCGGCGACGCGCTCGAGTTGCGCGGCATCGAGGGCTTCGGTCACGACGGGCAGCGCCGGACTCACCGTCTCCGCGAGCAGCGCGAGACCGCCGGCGCCGAGCCCCTGGAACGCGTAGGGCGACGTCCGCGGCTTGAACGCGCCGGCGCGAAACATCGCCGCGCCCGCGCGCCCGACCCGCGCGGCGATCTCGCCGATCTGCTCGCGCGTCTCGACCGAGCAGGGACCCGCGATGACGACGAACTCCGCGCCGCCGATGCCGACATCGCGCACGCGCACGATCGTCGCCGCCCGCCCGGCCCGCTGCGCGAGCGGCCAGGCGACCTCGCCTGTCGTGGTGACCGCCAGACTTTCCATTGCGCCCCCCGGAAAACAAAAAAGCCCGCGTCCCTTTCGGGAGCGGGCCTCATCAGAACCAAACTCGAGTCGCGTCAGCCCACTCCCCTATCCTCCAGGGCAGTAAAAGTAAAAGCCGAACGCAAACGTACGCACGCTCGCCGCTGTGGCGACGCTCTCGCGACACGAGAACGCGGTGAGTGAACCCGTCATGCGCCATCGACGGTAGCGCGACACGCGTGGCAGTGTCAACTTTTGCCCTTTGACCTTTGCCCCGCGCTCGGTACAGACTGTCGAAGATGCGTCCCCGCGCTTTTGAGGCCTGCCCCTGTAGACCCACCGGGTCCGGCCGGGGAGCGTGTGCGCGTCGATGAAGACATCGTAGGGACAGCAGTCGAACCCATCGCCGCATCGCAGGCCCGGAACAGACGTTCCGGGCCTTTTGCTTTTTTGGGCCGGAGGAGCATGCCGATCGTCACGCGCCATGGAATCGCACCACGAGAGGGCACGTCCGTCGCCTCGCTGGTGGGCGGCACACCGCTCGTGCGGCTGACCGATTTCGAGCCGCACGCCGGCGTCGAGATCTACGCGAAGCTCGAAGCACAGAATCCCGGCGGCTCGGTGAAGGACCGCGCGGCGCTCGCGATGATGTTCGACGGCGAGCGGCGCGGGCTGCTCGGTCCCGATCGCGTGCTGCTCGACGCGACATCCGGCAACACCGGCATCGCCTACGCGATGCTCGCCGCGTCGCGCGGCTATCGCGTGCGGCTCTGCGTCCCCGCCAACGTCACGCGCGAGCGGATCGGCCTGCTGCGCACCTACGGCGCCGACCTCGTGCTGACCGATCCGATGGAGGGCAGCGACGGAGCCATTCGCGAAGCGCGGCGAATCTACGCCGGCGATCCGGGCGCGTACTTCTACCCCGACCAGTACAACAACCCGGCCAACTGGCGCGCGCACTACCAGACGACGGCGCCGGAGATCATCGATCAGACAGAAGGCCGCCTGACGCACTTCGTCGCCGGCCTCGGCACCAGCGGCACGTTCGTCGGCATCGGCCGCCGGCTCCGCGAGTGGCGCGAGTCGGTACGGTTGATTTCGATGCAGCCGGACTCGCCGCTCCACGGGCTCGAAGGGCTCAAGCACATGGCGACGGCGATCGTGCCCGGCATCTACGATCCGTCGCTCGCCGACGAAGATCTGCGCGTCGCCACCGAAGACGCGCTCGCGCTGACGCGGCGGCTGGCGCGCGAATCCGGGTTGCTCGTCGGGCCGTCGAGCGGCGCGGCGCTCGCGGCGTCGCTCGACGTCGCGCGCCGGATCCCGGAGGGCGTGATCGTCACGATCTTCCCCGACGGCGGCGATCGCTATCTGACCGACGCCTTCTGGACCGGGCCGTCGCTCGATCTCGCCGAGGACATTCAGGCGGCCATTCGGCGGCACGCGGTCGCGACGTATCCTGACGAGTGCTGCGGCGCGCTCCTGGGCTCGCCGGGCGGCGCGGTTCGCGAAGCGCTGGCGCTCGACAATCACAGCGACGGAGAGCGGCGCCGGCGGTTCGTCGTGACGCCGCGGGATTATCAGCAGGCAGAGGCGCGCGCCGACGCGCTGGGCGTCGAGCTCGTCGGGTTCTACCATTCGCATCCCGATCATCCGGCGGTGCCGTCCGAGTTCGATCTCGACCACGCGTGGCCGAACCTGAGCTACGTGATCGTCTCGGTGCGCGCGGGACGCGATCAGGATCTCCGGTCGTGGCGGCTGCGGCCCGATCGCTCGCGATTCGACGAAGAAGCCGTAACGCAAAGGAGTCCCTCATGGCCGTGACCGTTCGCATCCCGACGCCCCTTCGGCCTTTCACCGGACAGCAGGCGTCCGTGGCGATCGACGGCTCCACCGTCGGCCAGATCCTCGAGCGGCTGGCGTCGCAGTTCGCCGAGCTCCGTCCGCACCTGTTCGGAGCCGATGGATCGCTGCGCAGCTTCGTGAACGTCTACGTCAACGACGAGGACGTGCGCTATCTCGACAAGGAGCGCACGGCGGTGAAGGCGACGGACACGATCAGCATCGTGCCGTCGGTCGCCGGCGGGACGGACGCGGTCGCCGCGCCCGCCGACGCGCGGCCGGCGCTTTCGCACGACGAGGTGAAGCGCTACAGCCGGCACCTGATCATGCCGGAGATCGGCGTCGAGGGGCAGCAGCGGCTCAAAGCCGCGCGCGTGCTGTGCATCGGCGCGGGCGGGCTCGGATCGCCGGCGTCGCTCTATCTGGCCGCGGCGGGCGTCGGCACGCTCGGCCTCGTCGACTTCGACACGGTCGATTTCAGCAACCTCCAACGGCAGATTCTCTACAGCACCGCGGACGTCGGCCGCCGGAAGCTCGAGGCCGCGGCCGATCGGTTGACGTCGCTCAATCCGGGGGTGCGCGTCGTCGAGCACGAAGCGCGGCTGTCGTCGGCCAACGCGCTCGACATCCTCTCGCAGTACGACGTCGTCGTCGATGGCGCGGACAACTTTCCGACGCGTTACCTCGTGAACGACGCATGCGTGCTGCTCGGCAAGCCGAACGCGTACGGCAGCATCTTCCGCTTCGACGGCCAGGCGTCGGTGTTTGCGACGAAGGGCGGGCCGTGCTATCGCTGCCTGTACCCGGAGCCGCCTCCACCGGGACTCGTGCCGAGCTGCGCGGAAGGCGGCGTTCTGGGCGTGCTGCCCGGCATCGTCGGCACGATCCAGGCGACCGAGGCGATCAAGATCATCACGGGCGCCGGGCAGACACTGGCAGGCCGGCTGCTGCTGTTCGACGCGCTCGCGATGGAGTTCCGGACGGTCAAGCTGCGTCGCGACCCGGCGTGCCCGATCTGCGGCGACCATCCGACGATCACGGCGTTGATCGACTACGAGGAGTTCTGCGGCGTGGCGCCGGTCGTCCAGGCGGCAGCGTCGAAGTCGGCCGTGCCCGAAACGACGGTCGAGGAGCTGAAGGCGCGGATCGATCGCGGCGATCGGCTCTGGATTCTCGACGTGCGCGAGCCGCGCGAGTTCGACATCTGCCGGATTCCCGGCTCGACGCTGATTCCGCTGGGCGAGCTTCCGAAGCGCCTCGCGGAGATTCCGAGCGGCCCCGGCGCGCCGGACATCGTCGTGCACTGCAAGATGGGCGGCCGCAGCGCGAAAGCGGTCGCGCTGCTCCGCCAGCACGGCTACACGCGAGTGCAGAATCTTACGGGCGGCATCCTCGCGTGGGCGAGGATCGATCCGAGCGTGCCGACGTATTGACGGGGTTCCGAGGTTCCGAGGTTCCGCGGTTCGACTGGACGATGTCAGGCGCCGCCAGCGCGCCCCGGAACTCCGGAACCGCCAGCGAAGCTACATGCCCGTGACCTGGCGCTGCGCCGAGGCTTGACGCTGCTCGCGCCGAATCTGCCGCAGGTGGCTGTAGCCGACGAGCTTGCGCTTCTGCTCATCCCACAAGCGGAACGTGAAGGATCGGAGGCTGCCGACGAGCGTCACGGGCTTGACCGTCTGAAACAGCGGCTCGGCCTTGTGGCACTTCTCGAGGTGGTAGTTCGGAATGCGCGCGCTCAGATGATGGATGTGGTGGAAACCGATGTTGCCGGAGAACCACTGCAGAACTTTCGGCAGCTTGTAGAAGGAACTGCCCTGCAACGCGGCCGTCACGTAGTCCCACTCGCCTGATCGTTCCCAGTACACGCCGTCGAACTGGTGCTGCACGTAGAAGAGCCAGACGCCGGCGGCGCCGGCCACCGCCATGATCATCAACTGAATCAGGACGTACGCCTTGATCCCGAAGATCGCGCTGAGCGCGGCTGCGACTCCGGCGATGCCGAGGTTGGTCCAGAACACCGAGTCGCGATCGCGGCGATTCGCGTTGTCGCGCGCGAACCGGAACTGAATCAGGAACACGTAGAGCGGCCCGATGACGAACAGGATGAACGGATTGCGCGCGAGGCGGTACGCGAACCGCCGCCAGCGCGACGACTCGAGGTACTCCTGCACGGTGAGCGTCCAGATGTCGCCCATGCCGCGCCGATCGAGATCGCCCGACGTCGCGTGGTGCGTCGCGTGCTCCCACCGCCAGTGGAAGTACGGCGTGAACGTGAGCACGCCGGTGATGAACCCGATCGTGTCGTTGGCCCGGCGCGACTTGAAGAAGGACCCGTGCCCGCAGTCGTGATGAATGATGAAGAGCCGCACGAGGAACGCGCCGGCCAGCATCGCGAGCGGCAGCACGAGCCACCACGACACGGGCCGCGCGAAGTACATCAGCACCCAGAGAGCGGCGTACGGCACGAGGGTGTTCACGAGCTGATACGTGCCGCGTGCGACGGATGGTTGTTGGTAACGGGCGACGATTTCCTGCCAGCTGGGTGGGCTCGTCGGGTGTCCGGACTCGTTCACAGGTACCTCTTGGTGTTTCTCGGCTGCCGTGCCGGGACAGGATAGTCCAGTCCCGGCCGTTTTTGAAGCTGGTAATAGTGCGAGGGGCGCGTCAGCGTGACGCCGGCTCGGTGAAGAAATACTTGTCGAACCACTCGAGATTGTGGGTCATCACGGCCCGGCTCGATTTGGGCTTCGAGGGGCCGTGGCCGACGCCTTCGAATCCGCGGTAAATGATGAGCTCGGTCGGCACGTGCTGGTCCTCGAGGCCGCGGTAGAGCTCGAACGCGTTGGGCGGCGGCACCCGCTGGTCCGCCGCGCCGTGCTGGATCAGCGTCGGCGTCTTCGCGCCCTTGATGTAGGTCATCGGCGACGTCTTCGCGTAGATCTCCGGGTCGTCCCACGGCGTGGCTTTCAGATACTGCCGCGTGAACGGCGTGATGTCCGTGCTCACGTAGTACGTCATCCAGTCGGAGATGCCCGCACCGACCGAGATGGTCTTGAACCGCGCGCTGTCGTGCGTCGTGAGATACGCCGAGATGTAGCCGCCCTGGCTCCAGCCCATCGCGCCGACGCGATTCGTGTCGACGAGTCCCTGGGCGACGAGCGCGTCGATGCCCGACAGCACGTCCCACGCGTCGCCGACACCGAGGTTGCGCACGTTGAGCGCACGGAATTTCTCGCCGTAGCCGGCGCTCCCGCGGTAGTTCGGCTCGAGCACGAGCACGCCGCGGCCCAGCCACACGTCGATCGGATAGATCGACGTGCTCGCGAACGGCACCGGCAGCGAGATGCCCGTCGGCCCGCCGTGAATCACGGCGAGCAGCGGATAGCGGCGGCCCGCCTGGAAATCGGCGGGCTTGTGCAGCACGCCCTCGATCGTCGCGCCGTCCTGACTCTTCCACGAGATCACTTCACGCGACGGCTGCGCCCACCTGGCCGTCTGGTCGCCGAGGCTCGTGAGCTTCTTCAGCGTCGCGCCGTCCGTCGTGTACACGTCCGGAAACTGCTTCGGCCCGGAGCCGATGAACGCGATGGCGTCGCCGGCCGCCGACAGGCTGAAGGCCTGCCCGATCTGCATCCCTTTCGGCGCGACTGCGGTGACGGCCTTGGTTGCGGTGTTGAGGCGGAACAGCGACGCGCTGGTCTTCTGAGACGCGGAGAAATACAGGTCGCTGCCTTTCCACGCGATGAGCGAGGGATCTTCGTCGAACGCCGTCGACAGCGGCTCGATCGTTCCGCCCGCTGCCGGAATCGTCGCGAGCACGGTGTTCGTGTAGAAGTACGACGGGTTGGCCATCTTCGTCTCGAACGCGATCCGCGTGCCATCGGGCGACCACACGGGATTGCTGTCGGGGCCCTCCTGCGTCACGAGCGCGCGCACGGCGCCGTCAGCCACGGTCACGATCGAAATGTTGGCCGTGCCGCCGTTGGCGTTGTCGCTGTTGATGCGGTGATCGAACGCGATCTTCGTACCGTCGGGTGACCACGAAAACCCGCCGACCGTGAACTCGCCGCTCGTCAGGCGCTTGACGTGTTTCGACGCGACGTCGAGCAGCCAGAGGTGCGTCATCCGGTGCTCCGCGCCGAGGATGTCGAACTGGCCGAACGTCTTCTCGCGCGCCTTGAGACGATCGGGCGCCGGATCCGTCGCCGTGAACGCGATGGACTTGCCGTCAGGCGACCATTTGAAACTGCCCGCGCCCTCTTCACCCGACGTCAGGCGCTCGGCTTCTCCACCCGCGGGATCGATGACGTAAATCTGGCGCTTGTCGGTGCGGTCGGATCCGAACGCGAGCCGGCGGCCGTCGGGCGACCACGCCGGCGCATTGCTCGACTTCGGCGCGTTGGTGAGTTGTCGGACGGCGCCGCTGGCCACGTCCGCGATCCAGATCTCCGTCTCGTACCGGTCGTCGTCCCAGTTCGTCTCGCGAACCGTGTAGGCGACCAGCCGGCCGTCGGGAGAAATCACCGGCGATCCGGCGCGCTTGAGCGAGATCAGATCGTCAACCGTCGGCGTCGCCGCGGCGGGCGCCGAACGCAACGGACGGGTCGCGAGCACGACCAACGAGAGGGCGAACAGCAGGAACACAACACGGCGCATGGGACGCTCCTTCGGACGAGGACCCTCGCATTTTCCGCTAACCGGCGCCAGGATGCGAGCGGCCGCACTGCACGATCCGGCAGGTCGCTATTGTCCTATTGGCCCGTCACGAGAAACCTACTCAAGTCCTACGGCCGCATCCGACGTCGTACGCTATCAATGACCGACGCGGCGCCCCCCACCTCCGGAAGGCGGCCAACATGAGAATCGCCGGACTACCCGTGGACGACTCGCTCAACATCGCTCCGCATCCGTCGGCGGCTCGAACGCTTCGCAACGGTCACGACAGTCACGAGATCATCGGCGACAGCGACGGCATGCGCTATGTCATGTCGCGCGCCGAGCAAGTGGCGGAGACGGATGCGACGGTCCTGCTGCTCGGCGAGACCGGCACGGGCAAGGAGCTGGTGGCGCGCGCGATTCACCGGCGCAGCCGCCGCCGCGATCGCCCGGTCGTCGTCGTCAACTGCGCGGCGCTCCCCGCGACGATCATCGAGAGCGAGCTTTTCGGCCGCGAGCGCGGCGCGTTCACCGGCGCGCACACGACGCAGATCGGGCGCTTCGAGCTCGCCAACCACGGCACGATCTTCCTCGACGAGATTGGCGAGCTGCCGCTCGAGCTCCAGCCGAAGCTGCTGCGCGTGCTCGAGACCGGACAGATCGAGCGTCTCGGCAGTCCGCACACCGTCGAAGTCGACATGCGGCTCATCACGGCGACCAATCGCGATCTGCTCGAGGAGGTCCGGCAGGGACGCTTCCGCGCGGATCTGTATTACCGGTTGAACGTCTTTCCGATCACGATGCCGGCGCTGCGCGAGCGGCGCGACGACATTCCGCTGCTCGTGCGGCATCTGGTCGGCCGGCTGGGCCGCGTGTTGCAGAAGCGCATCGACGTGATCCCGCCGCCGGCCATGCGCGCGCTCGAGTCGTACGACTGGCCAGGCAACGTGCGCGAGCTCGAGAACGTGCTGCAGCGGGCGATCATCCTGTCAGCGGGCGGCGTGCTCGGATTGACCGATCCGTGGCACCCGTCAACCGATCACATGCCGTCGTACACGAACGGCAGCGGCACGCTCATCGAAGTCGAGCGCCGGCACATCGTCCGGGTGCTCGAGGGTTGCCGGTGGCGGATTGAAGGCTCAGGAGGATCCGCGCAGGTGCTCGGCCTGAAGCCGAGCACCCTGCGGAGCCGAATGTTGAAGCTGGGAATCGCGAGACCGAGGTAGCTCGAACTACTTCTTCTTCGAGCCCGGGGGGAAGTCCTTGAACATCTTCTCGGCGGCCTTCGTGCTCTTCTTCTGATTCTTCTCCGGCTTGTCGGAGAGCTCGTCGCTGGCCGTGCCGCGGAACACGAGGTTCTTGGTCTTCGCGTCGAAGATGTCGACGACGAGGGTGCCGACGCGGTACTCGCTCACGGTGGTGGTGCCGGTGGCCATGCCGCCGCCGCCATATCCGCCGTAGCCCCAGCCGCCGCCCATGCCCGAGTAGAACGTGTTCAGGCTTTTCTTGAGGTCGGTGGCGCCGTGCACGATAACTTCGGCATCGGCTACAGGCTCAGGCGCGGCTTTCCAGCCTTTGGCGACCAGCGCGTCCGAGATGTCCGCCATGACTCGCTTCTCACTGAGCGGGTTGCCCCAGGGCGTGCCCAGCTTCGCGTAAAACGTCTTGAGCTTCGTAAAGTCGTACGTCTTGTCAAAGTCGGTCTTGACGTCCTGCGCCAGCACGAGCATCGGGATGGCGAGCACGGCGGCGACCACCAACGCGGTTCGACCCTTCATAGATCCCTCCTGAAACGGAGCCTCCAGTCTACCAATGGTTGCAGACAGACGCGCGACGGGAATCAAACCCCGAAATATCGGAGGGGTGGCCGCTTCGGTGATGCTGTGGCTGAGCGCGGTCGCGTCCGCGCAAACGCCGCCGGCGCCGGCGCCCCAGACTGCGCCGCCGTCGCGGATCCCGGACTCCGTGAAGGCGCGGGAAACGATCGCCAACGACTCGGACACGGCCGCGCGCATCGACAACGAGCCGCTCGATCCTACGCTCAAGGGCTTCTTCCTGCTGCCGGGCACGGAGACGCGCCTCAAAGTCGGCGGCTACATCCGCCTCGACGTGCTGCACGACTTCCGGCCCATCGGCAATCCCGGCGAGTTCATCGTCTCGTCGATCCCGATCGACGTGTCGGGCTCCGAGGACAACACGCGCCTGCAGGCGAAGCAGACGCGGCTCAACTTCGAGGTGCGCCGGCCGAGCGACTTCAAGAGGCGCGGTGATCTGCGCGTGCTCTTCGAATTCGATTTCTTCGGGTCCGGGGGCGAGCGCGCGCTCAACCTGCGTCACGCCTACGGACAGATCGCCAACATCCTCGGCGGATTCACCTCGTCGACGATTCAGGACGTCGACGCGAAGCCGGATACGCTCGATCATGAGGGACCGGCCGCGCGCGTGGCCGTGCGCCACGCGCAGCTGCGCTACACCGTGCCATTCTCCAGGCAGCACAGCCTCGCGTTTGCCGTCGAGGATCCGAAATCCGATGTGCCCGGCACGACGCAGAGCCAGACGGTCACGCCGCGCACGCCGTGGCCGGACATCGTCGTGCGTTACCGGCTCGATGCGAAGCGCGGGCATCTGCAGGCCGGCGGCGTGATGAGATCGATCGGCGGGTTTCTCGGCACCGGCGACCAGAGCGCGCAGGTCAAGGGCGGCGGCCTGTCCGTGTCGGGATCGTTTCTCGTGTGGCGGAAGAACACGATCGTCTTCGAAGCCAGCACGGGGCCCGGCTTCGCGCGCTACATCAAGGACATGGCGGATCTCGGGCTCGACCTGTCGCGCGACGCGCAGGATCGCGTGCGCGCCACGCAGGCGACGGGCGGGTACTTCGCCTACCAGCACATCTGGCGGCCGGGCTGGCGCTCGACGTTCGTCGTGAGCGGCGACTGGCTCGAGCGCGTCGACACGCTGCCGGCCGAAACGTATCGGACGGCACGCTACCTCGCGGCGAACCTGCTCTACCGTCCGGCGCCGGGACTCACGATGGGCGTGGAAGGCGCGTTCGGCCGTTACGAGGTGCAGGATGGCCGGCACAATTCAGCGCAACGGCTGCAGATCTCCGTGCAGTACGACATCGTGAAGTAGCGGAGCGAGGGGAGCATCCATGGACCACGTCACGACGGCGGTTGGCGCAGTGATCTTCACGCTCGCGGCGTTGTTGCCGGTGATCAACCCGCCTGGATCGGCGCCGATCTTCCTCTCGATGACCCCCGGCGCGTCCGAAGCCACGCGGACGACGCTCGCGCGGCGCATCGCCGCCAACTCGTTTCTGACGCTGGTCGCCGCGATGCTGGTCGGATCGTACGTGCTGGCGTTCTTCGGCCTTGCCCTGTCGGTCGTGAAGATCGCCGGCGGATTGCTCGTCGGCGCCACCGGCTGGCGGCTGATCAGCGCCGAACAAGGCGCCGACGCGGACTTCGCGTCCACGACGCCCGTTCCCGGCGCCGAGGACATCGGGCGGCGCAGCTTCTATCCCCTCACCTTTCCGCTGACGATCGGCCCGGGATCGATCTCGATCTCGGTGACGCTCGGCGCGGGCACGCATGGGTACAACGTCGACTCGGCGTTTCGGATCGTCGGCACGATCGCGGGCATTCTGATCGCGGCCGCCACGATCTATCTCTGCTACCGGTTCGCGACGCCGGTGCTGCGCGCGCTCGGCACCACGGGCACGACCGTGCTGCTGCGGATGTCGGCGTTCATCCTGCTCGCCGTCGGCGTGCAGATCTTCTGCGACGGGCTGGCCGAGCGGTTCAAGCTGACGGGCTAGTCGAGTCGCTGCGGAGCAGGCGCGTGGTGCGGGTGCGGATGTCGTCGAGCACGATCAGCGGTTGGTCGCGCAGCAGGATGCGGATGCCGCGGAACACGCGGAAGTCACCCGAGGCAAAGAAGGCCTCGGCCGTCGCCGGGTCCATCCACTCGGAGGTCACCATGAAGGAGTTGGCGTCCTCGGTGTCGATGAGCACCCGGCTGCGGAGGCAGCCCGACGTGCCGCGCATCCGGTGGACGAGCGCATCGACGCTGCTGAGCGCCTCGGCCCGCTTGAAGGGCTGGACGCGAAACGTCAGGGAGGCCAGGAGCATGACCATCGGTACCAGTTGCAACGGTTGTTCCGTCGAGACACCGCCCGGCCACCGCGATTCTTCGGCCGATACGCACGAGCGAGGCACGATTCAGCCGCGACCCGCGAAGGTTCGTGGCTGGCTGGCCGCGCTCATCGGAGCCCTCGCGGTCGCGGGACCGGCCGCGGCGCAGGCGCCACCAAGCGCGAGCGATGCCACCAGCCTGGCGAAGCAGACGCAAAACCCTGTGAGCAGCCTCACGTCCGTGCCGCTCCAGTTCAACTTCAACGGTGGCGGCGACCTGAAGGATCAGACGCTGTTCAATCTGAACCTCCAGCCGGTGATCCCGTTCCGCGTCACTGACAAATGGAACGCCATCGCCCGGACGATCGTGCCCATCAACAGCGTGCCGGCGGGTCCCACCACGCGATACAGCGGCATCGGCGACATTCAAGAGCAGCTCTACTTCTCGCCGGCCAACCCCGGGAAGATCATCTGGGGCGCCGGCCCGATGTTTTCGTTCCCCACGGCCACGGCCGCTCCGATGCAGACGGGAACGTGGGCGGTCGGGCCTGGCGCGGTCGTGCTCACGACCCCCGGACCCTGGGTCGTCGGCGGACTCGTTCAGCAGTTCTGGCCGATGGTCGATGACCCGGGCGACACCGATCCGAGGACCGATCTCTTCGTCCTCCAGCCCTTCGTCAACTACAACTTCGGCCCGGGCTGGGCGCTGGGACTTGCGCCGATCATCACCGCCAACTGGGACGCCGAGAGCGGCCAGCAGTGGACGGTGCCGTTGGGCGTGGGGATTACCCGCGTCACGATGCTGGGCACGCGGCCGATGAGCGTGGGCATCCAGTACTACTACAACGTCAAGCGGCCTGACGGCGCGCCGGCGTACCAGCTGCGGTTCGTCCTCTCGCTCCTGTATCCGAGGAAATAGCCGCGGCCGTAGAATTGACGCGATCCATGCCCCAGTCGCGTTCGACGAGCCGGCGTGCCGCCCTGATTGGCGGCGCCATCGGCGTCGCGGTCGGCTACTACGTCGCGTGTCAGGTGGGTCTCAGCCTTCGCCTGCCGGGCGTGACGCCGTCCGTCATCTGGCCGCCAAACGCGATCCTCACGTCCGCGCTGCTCCTCTCGCCCCCACGGCGGTGGCTGTGGCTACTGCTCGCGGCGCTGCCGGTGCATCTCGTCCTCGAGCTCAACGCCGGGTTTTCTCTGCCGCTGATCCTCGTGCTCTTCGTCACCAACTGCCTGGAAGCCGTGATCGGCGCGGGCGGCGTGTGGCTGCTGAGCGACGCGCCGTCGCAGTTCGACACGTTTTCACGCTTGACCGCGTTCTTCGTCTCCGCGGTGTTCGCCGGACCGCTGCTGTCGTCGTTCGCCGACGCCGCGGCCGTCAGCGCGCTTCACGGCGAGGTCTACTGGGAAGTCTTCCGCACGCGGCTCTTGAGCAACATCCTGTCGGAGCTGACCGTGGTGCCCGCCGTGGTCGGCGCGGTCGCGGGTCTGCCCAACTGGCTGCGGCTGCGCTGGACCGCTCACGCGACGGAAGCCGTGATCCTCGCGGTCGGTCTCATCGGCGTCGCGTTCACCGGACTGCGAAGCGACTTCCCGCACGTTCCCTGGCTGCGCGCGGTGTCGAGCCAGACGCCGCTCGCGCTCCAGCTGCCGTTTCTGCTCTGGGCGGCGGTCCGCTTCGGGCCGGTCGGCACCGGCCTCGCGCTCCTCACGACGACGATCCTGGGCGCGTGGTCGCTCGTGCACGGCCTCGGCCCGTTCGTCCCCATCGATCCGACGACGACGGTCATCGCGCTCACGCTTTCGCTCATCGTCGTCGCCATGACACTGATGACGGTATCGACGCTCGTCGAGGAACGGCGCACGACGCAGCACGCGCTGGCGTCGCGGCTGCGCTTCGAGGAGCAGCTCTCGCGGTTCTCCGGCGCGTTCGTGCAGCTGCCGAGCGATCAGATGGACCGCGCGTTCGACGCCTGGCTCGGGCGGCTGGCGGACGCGCTCGGCGTGGACGTGCTCGCGCTCTTCGTCGCGGGCACCGAACAGCACAATTTCCGGTCGGTGCACTTCTGGGGCGCGCAGGGCTTCCCTGTCGCGCCCGAGCTCATCGCGGGACGAGACTTCCCCTGGGCGCTCGAGACGCTGCACAACCACCAGCCGTTCGTCGTGCCCGATCTCGACGCGCTGCCGGCGGACGCCACGACCGATCGCGCGACGATGGAGCGGCTGGGGCTGCGCGCCGGATTCGCCGTGCCGCTGGCCGGCAAGCAGGGGTTCCTGGGCGTGCTCGCGTGCGGATCGTTCATGCCGCGACGCTGGTCGGACGATCTGCGCGTGAACGTCCGGCTCGTGAGCGAGGTGCTCGCCAACGTGCTCGTGCGCAAGCAGGCGGAGGACGCGCTGCGCACGAGCGAGATCATGAAATCGGCGATCCTGCAGTCGCTCACGACCGGGGTCGCCGTGGTCGATCGACTCGGCAGCGTCGTCGCGCTCAACGAGAGCTGGACGCGGCTGGCTGACGAGAACGGCGGCCTGGACGTCTCGCTCGGCGACAACCTGCTGCTCTCGTGCGAGGCCG
>DATEGZ010000136.1:0-66534 GCA_035279905.1 Vicinamibacterales bacterium | reverse complement strand
CCTTTTTGCGGCGAAGTTGTGGAAAAAAGCCCCGTCCCTAAACCCCGAACCCGTATCCCGCTTCGCCGTGCTCGCGCGAGCGTTGCGACGGGGCGATCCCGCACACGCTCGACGCGATGCCGAGCAGATCGTCGTCCGCGATGTGCTTCTGCGTGTCGGCCATCGCGACCATGCGGCGATAGACCTCGTCGAGATCGCGGCGCGACAGCGTGATGCCGAAGTGCTGCAGGCGCTTCTCGACCGCGTGCCGGCCCGAGTGCTTGCCCAGCACGAGCGTCGTCTTCGGCACGCCGACGTCTTCCGGCCGCATGATCTCGTACGTGCGGCGATCCTTCAGCATGCCGTCCTGGTGAATCCCGGCCTCGTGCGCGAACGCGTTGCGGCCGACGATGGCCTTGTTCGCCTGCACGCGCTCGCTGGTGAGCTCGGTCAGCAGCTGGCTCGCGGCGAAGAGCTGGGGAGTCTCAATCGTCGTCTCGACCGGCCACCGATCCTGGCGCACGCGCGTGATCATCACGATCTCTTCGAGCGCCGCGTTGCCCGCGCGCTCGCCGATGCCGTTGATCGTGCACTCGACCTGACGCACGCCGGCACCGACCGCGGCCATCGTGTTGGCGACGGCGAGGCCGAGGTCGTCGTGACAGTGCGCGCTCCACACGACGCGATCGGCGTTCGGCACGCGCTCGATCACCGAGCGGAAGAACGCGGCGATCTCGTCCGGCGTCGAGTACCCGACCGTGTCCGGCAGATTGATCGTCGTCGCGCCCGCGGCGACGACGGCGTCGATGACGCGGCAGAGAAAATCGAAATCGCTCCGCGTCGCGTCCTCGGCTGAAAACTCGACGTCGTCGGTGTAGGTCCGGGCGCGGGCCACGGCCTGGACGGCCGCGTCGAGGCACGCCTCGCGCGTCATGCGCAGCTTGCGCTCGAGGTGGAGGTCGGAGGTCGCGATGAACGTGTGAATACGGCCCCGGCGGGCCGGCGCAATCGCCCACGCTGCGCGGTCGATGTCCGCCGGCGCGCACCGCGCCAGCGCTGCCACGACCGGCCGCTCCAGCGCGAGAGCGACGCGCCGCACCGCCTCGGCGTCGGCTTCCGACGCCATGGGAAACCCGGCCTCCACGATGTCGACGCCCAGAGCCTCGAGGGCGCGCGCCATCCGGACCTTCTCGTCGACGCGCATCGAGAACCCGGGGGCCTGCTCCCCATCCCGCAGCGTCGTGTCGAACACGATGAGCTTGGAGGACATCCTCGCAGTCTGCGCGGCCCGGTATCCAAAGTCAAAGTTATGATATTTAGCTTTGTAGTAGGATTCCTTATGACTTTCGAGGACCTTCGCGTCTTTGTCACGGTGGCCGCCGAGCGCAGTTTTTCGCGGGCGGCGCGCAAACTGCGCCGGACGCAGCCCGCCGTCAGCCAGGCTATCCGGCGGCTCGAGGAGTCGACCGGGGAGCGGCTGGTGGACCGGTCGTCGCGCGACGGCACCCTCACCGACGCGGGCGATCTCCTGCTCGACTACGCGACCCGGCTGCTCCGGCTGGCCGACGAGGCGGCCGGCGCCGTGGCCGAGCTGCGCGACGTCCGGAAGGGACGCGTGCTGATCGGCGCGAACGAGGGCGGCGTCCACGGCATGCTGCCGCTCATCGCCGCGTTTCAAAAGGAGTATCCCTCCGTGCTCGTCGACGTGCGCCGTGTCCACGCGCGGCAGATGGCGCAGGAGGTGCTCCTGCGCACGGTGGACTTCGGCGTGCTGACGTTCAACCCGTCCGAGCGCGAGCTGCTGTCACTGCTCCTCGGGCCCGACGAGCTCGTGTTGCTCGTGCCGCCGCAGCATCCGCTGGCGGGACGCCGGCAGATCACGATGGAAGAGATGGGGCGCCAGCCGGTGATCGCGCACAACGATCCGTCGCCGGCGCGGGACCGCGTGCTGCGTCTCTACGAGCAACGCCACGCGCCGCTCAACATCCGGATCTCGCTGCCGAGCCTCGACGGCATCAAGCGCGCCGTCGAGATGGGGCTCGGCGTCGCGCTCCTGCCGCGCCGTTGCGCGCAAGGCGAGATCGCGCGCGGCCAGCTCGTCGAAGTCCGCGTGCCGGAGCTTCGCTCGCCGCGCCAGATTCGATTCATCTACCGGCGGGACGGCGAGCTCTCGCACGCCGCGCAGGCATTTCTCGAGGTTGCGAGACGAGTGTCAGGGGGGAGCGGGAAGAAAAACGTTGAGTGAGTTCTCGGGTACGGCAGGTACGTCAGGTACGAGGAACGCGCTATCGCGCGTCAGCTTCTTCAATGAAGGTCTTTGTGAATAAGTTGATGCAAATGCAGGTTCCTCGGACCTGACGTACCGGTCGTACCGGTCGTACCTGAGGACTAAAACCCCTGAATGTACGGAAGCGCCCCGGCCACTCTCTCCACGTCCTCGTATCGATCGAGCAGAAGCGACGTCGCGTCCCACTGGCCGGAGATCAGTGCCTCGCGCGCGCTGTCCGGCATCGCGGCGGCCGCGCTCACGCCCGGCGCCGAGACCGTGCGCGTCTGCAGATCGACCGTGACGACGGCGCCTGCGTCGGCTTGAACGGCGCGAGCGAGCCGCCCGGCGGCGTCGGCCGGCACGGTCACGCACGGCAGACCGATCGCGACCGCGTTGCTGAAGAAGATCTCCGCGAACGACTCGCCGACGATCGCGCGAATCCCCCACCGCAGAATCGCCTGCGGCGCGTGCTCGCGCGAGGACCCGCAGCCGAAATTCGCGCCGACGACCAGCACGCGCGCGGATCGGCGCGCGGCGTCGTCGAACGGATGCGTCGCGCCTTGCGACGCGAGGCTTCGGCGATCGTCTTCGAAGAGGTGCGCCTCGATGCCGTCGAACGTGATCGCGCGCAGGAACCGCGCGGGCATGATGCGGTCAGTGTCGATGTCGTTGCCCGGCACGACGATCGCGGTGCCGGAGACGAGCGTGCGTGACGAGTTGGTCATCGCGCTGCCCCCGCGCCCGCCGGCACCGAGCCCGCGAGCCACGACCGGACGTCCACGACCTCGCCCGCGACCGCGGCGGCGGCTACCATCGCCGGGCTCATCAGCAGCGTGCGGCCGGTCGGACTCCCCTGCCGGCCCTTGAAATTGCGGTTGGACGAGGACGCGCAGATCTCGCGGCCCTCGAGTCGATCGGTGTTCATGGCGAGGCACATCGAGCAGCCGGCGCCGCGCCATTCGAATCCGGCGTCGCGAAACACCGCGTCGAGGCCCTCGCGCTCGGCTGCGGCCGCCACAGCCTGCGATCCGGGCACGACGAGCGCGCGGACGTGCGGCGCGACTTTGCGGCCGGCCGCGATCTTCGCGGCCTCGCGCAGGTCCGACAGCCGCGCATTCGTGCACGAGCCGACGAACGCGACGTCGATCTTCGTTCCAGCCACCGGCTGACCACCCTGAAAGCCCATGAACTCCATGGCTTCCTCGAGGCCCGCGCGATCCAGGCCGCCGGCCGCAGGATCCGGCAGCCGGCCGTCCACGGCGACGACCTGTCCGGGGTTGATGCCCCACGTCACGGTCGGCGCGATCGCGGCCGCGTCGATCGCCACACGATCGTCGTACGACGCGCCTGGATCGGACGCGACGCCGCGCCACCACTCGGACGCGCGATCGAACGCCGCGCCCTTCGGCGCAAACCGCCGGCCGCGCAGGAACTCGAACGTCGTCTCGTCGGGATTCACGTAGCCGATGCGCGCGCCGCCTTCGATCGACATGTTGCAAATCGTCATGCGCTCGTCCATCGACATCCGCGCGATCGTGTCGCCGCCGTACTCGTACGCGAAGCCCGCACCGGCCTTGATGCCCATCCGGCCGATGATGGTGAGGATCACGTCCTTCGCGTACACGCCGGACGCGAGCGCGCCCGTGACGTCGATCCGTCGAACTTTCAGCGGCGACATCGCGATCGACTGCGACGCCAGCACATCTCGGACTTGCGACGTGCCGATGCCGAACGCGAGCGCGCCGAACGCGCCGTGCGTGGACGTGTGACTGTCACCGCAGACAATGGTCATGCCCGGCTGCGTGAGGCCCAGCTCGGGCCCGATCACGTGGACGATGCCCTGCGATCCGCTGTGCAGGTCGAACAGCGGAATGCCGTGCGTGCGGCAATTCCGCTCGAGCGCCTGGGCCATCGTCTCGGCCTGTGGATCGGGAAACGGCCGCGACTGCGCGCGCGTCGGGACGATGTGATCGACGGTCGCAAAGGTGCGCTCCGGCGCCCGCACCCGCCACCCGCGCGTGCGCAGCTCGTCGAACGCCTGCGGGCTCGTCACTTCGTGGACCAGATGCAGCCCGACGTACATCTGCGTCTGCCCGTTCGGCAGACGGCGGACCGCGTGACGGTCCCAAACCTTTTGGAACAGGGTCGAAGGCACTGCGGACATCGTAGCAGGGCACGCGAAGCCGTCATTGAGGCATAGCGCTTGCTTATAAGTCAGGCACCAGGCATCAGGCACTAGGCACTAGCGAGCGAAAAGCCGTCGCGCCGTCAGGATGAGGAGAGGAACATGTCAGATTCTGCAATGGTCCCAAGCGCCGAAGTACGCAATTTCTGTCTCGCGCATCGGTCAAGGTCTCTGGCAATCGCTTCGACCAAGGCGATCGCGGTGATACTCTCAGCGTGTCAGAGTGACTCGGCTGCCTGATCGTTAATGGACTTTCTCTCTTCTCTTAATCCGTCTCAGCGCGATGCCGTCCTCACGACCGACGGCCCGCTGCTGATCCTCGCCGGCGCGGGCTCGGGGAAGACGCGGGTCATCACGCACCGCATGGCGTACATCATCGGCAACGGCCACGCGTCGCCGGATCAGGTGCTGGCCGTCACGTTCACCAACAAGGCCGCGGAGGAAATGCGCGGCCGCGTCGAGCAGCTGCTCGGCGAGGACTGCCGCCAGATCTGGCTCTCGACGTTTCACTCGCTGTGCGCGCGGCTCCTGCGCCGCGAAGCGCCGGCGATCGGCCTGTCGCGCGACTTCGTCATCTACGACTCCTCCGACCAGCTCTCCGTCGTCAAGCAAGGCATGAAAGCGCTGGACGTCGACGACAAGCTGATTCAGCCGCGGGCGGCGCTGTCGCGCATCAGCCAGGCCAAGAACAAGATGGAATCGCCCGAGGAGATGAAGTCCGCCGGGTGGAGCTTGCGCGACCAGCAGATCGCGCGGATTTACGAGCACTACCGGCGGGCGCTCACCGAAGCCGGCGCGCTCGATTTCGACGACCTGCTGCTCAAGACCGTCGAGCTCGTCGAGACCAGCGAGCGCGTGCGCGGGTTCTACGCGCAGAAGTTCCGCTACGTTCTCGTCGACGAGTACCAGGACACGAACCGGCCGCAGTATCTGCTGATCCGCCGGCTCGCCGAGGTCCACCGCAATTTGTGCGTGGTCGGTGACCCGGACCAGTCGATCTACAAATGGCGCGGCGCGGACCTGCGCAACATCCTCGACTTCGAGCACGACTTTCCGGACGCCAAGATCGTCCGGCTCGAGCAGAACTACCGATCGACGCAGGTGATTCTCGACGCGGCGTCGGCCGTGATCAGCCGCAACCGCAATCGCAAGGACAAGCGGCTGTGGACGGACAAAGCCGGCGGCGATCGGATCCTGTACGTCCGCGCGGGCGACGAGATCGAAGAGGCCGACTACATCACGCGCACGATCCGCCAGAGCCGCGCGACCCGGCCCGATTCGACCGTCGCGGTGCTCTACCGCACCAACGCGCAGTCCCGCGCGCTCGAAGATGCGCTGATGCGCGACGGCATCGCCTACCGCATCATCGGCGGCGTTCGTTTCTACGAGCGCAAGGAAATCAAAGACGTCCTCTCGTACCTGCGGCTCCTCATCAACCCGCACGACGACGTGAGCTTCCGGCGCGTGGTGAACGTGCCGGCGCGCGGCATCGGCAAGTCGGTGATCGACGCGCTCGACGCGATCGATCCGGCGGCCGAAGCGGAGAGCGACTCGGCCGCGACGCCGTTGCTCTCGGCCGGCCTCTCGCCGGTGCCGACGCCGCGATCGCTCTGGGCGCGCCTGCTCCTGGCCATCAACAAGCGGCTGGTCCCGGCGCGCGCGCTCACCGCGGTGTCGGTATTCCGCGACCTCATCGTGTCGATGTCGGAGGCCGTCAAAGGCGCCACCGTGTCGTCCGCGCTCCAGCTCGTGCTCGACAAGAGCGGGTACCTCCAGGAGCTGCGCGATCAGCGCAGCGAAGAGGCCGAGGCGCGGATCGAAAACCTGATGGAACTGGTCTCCGCCGGACGTGAATACGAAACGCGCGAGCCCGAGGCCTCGCTGAGCGGGTTCGTCGATCGGCTGTCGCTCTTGTCCGAGGCCGACGAGGCCGAGGGCGCGCAGGAATCGCACGTGTGGCTGATGACGATGCACGCGGCGAAAGGTCTCGAGTTTCCGATGGTCGTCGTCGCGGGCATGGAAGAAGGCTTGTTTCCGCACTCGCGCGCCTCGGAAGACATGGAAGACATCGAGGAAGAGCGCCGGCTGTGCTACGTGTGCATCACGCGCGCGCGAGAGAGGCTGGTGCTGACGAGCGCGGCGCGACGCCGGATCTTCGGCGAGTACCAGCCGTCTGAGCCGTCGCGTTTTCTGGAGGAGATTCCGGCGGAGCTCGTCGATCGTGTCGAGCCGGCTTCAGCAACGCCGCGGTGGACCGGCAGCTACGAATTGCGCAACCCCTACGGCCGCCGGTACGGCCGCGGGACCCGCGTGCGCGAGGGGGACGGAGCCGCGACGTACGCGTACGAGAGCGAAGACCAGTCGGCGTCCGGCGTCCGCGCCGGCATGAAGGTCCGCCATCGCCAATTCGGCGTGGGGACCGTCCTGACCGTCGAGGAGCACGGCGACGACTACAAGGTCACCGTGCGTTTCGCGTCCGTCGGCACGAAGAAACTGCTGGCCAGCTTCGCGGGGCTCGAGCGGGTGTGAAGCGCGGCGTCCTCGCGCTCATGATCGCGGGGCTCGTCATCCAAATCGCCGCGCTGGCTCTTTCCGGCACGCGCGACGTTTTCCAGTTCAAAACGTGGGCGATGACGACGCTCGATCGGCGTCTGGTCGACGCGTACTCGTACGATCTTCCGGTCGCGCCCACCGGCGTCAGCCCGATTCCCGACTACCCGCCGCTCTCGGTGGTCACACTCACCGCGTCGGCGCGCGTGGCCGCGTGGATCGAGCCGGACGTCACGCGCGACTCGCGGTTGCTGACCGTCTGCGTGAAAGCGCCGCTGCTGGTGTTGCAGATCGCAGCATGCTGGATCGTTTGGCGCCTGGCGCAAAGAACCCCGGAACCGGTTGCGGTAGCGCTAGCCTTCTGGCTGAACCCCGCCTTCATCCTGAACGGGCCTGTGCTCGGCTATCTGGACCTGCTCTGCTGGCTGCCGGGCGTGGGCGCGATCGTCGCGGCGCTCGTTGGCCGCGCCGGATCGGCGGGCGCGTTGCTCGCCGTCGCGGTGCTCGTCAAGCCGCAAGGGCTTTTCTTCGTCCTGCCGGTGGCGGCCGCGCTCTGGCCGCGGCCAACGAGTCTCGCGCGCGCGGCGCTGGTGGCTGCCACGATCGTCGCGATCGCGTTCCTCCCGTTCGTCCTCGCGACGCCCGGCGGCGTGTGGACGTCGATGATCACGAACTTCCGCGAGGACCTGCTCTCCGGCGACGCGCTCAATCTCTGGTGGCTCGTGTCGGCGGCGGGCTTCGTGCTCACGTACGGGAGCGCGGCGCTCGGTCACACGTTCGGATCGCCCTCGGTCTCGACATTCATCGCGCGCGCCGGCGTCGATCCGCGTATGTGGACGGCGGCAGCGACCATTGCCGCGGCGTTGTGGGCGTTCTGGCGCGTGCGCGGACGGCCGACGCGCTCATCCGTGCTCGCGCTCGGCGCGTTCGCTATCAACGTCTACTTCGTCGCGGCGATCGCCGTGCACGAGAACCACCTCGTGTACGCGCTTCCGCTCATGGGTCTTGCGGCTCTTTCCGACGCTCGGTACCGGACGCTGTACCTGGCCGCGTCGGCGCTCGTGACATTCAACCTGCTGGTGTTTCAGGGGCTGGGGAGCGATTTCGCCGTCCTGCCGCGGACGGGCGCGTTTCTGCCGCTCACGGTGCTGGGGGCGATCGGGAGCGGCGCGCTGCTGGTCGCGCACGCGCGCGCGTTTCGTGAGGTGACGGCCGCGGCTAGGGCAGCGCAAGGGCCGCGGTCAGCCGACCCTGCGCCATGACGGCTTCGGGCGCTTCCTGCAGCACGCGCTGAAGCGCCGCTTGAAACTCCGGGCTGCTCGAGCCCTGCACCAGATCGCGAATCTGCCCCACGAACGCGGCGACGTCCGACGCGCCGACACCGCGGTCATCGTCGAGCTTCTCGTCGGCCTGGACGATCAGCGCGCTGACCGGCCGCAGCCACGCAAACCACGGATCGTTCATGACGAGATGGAGCGCCTGCCCCGCGGTTTCGATCCGGCCGTGCGTACGCTCGTACCGCAGACGCTCGTGATCGAGCAGCGTCTTGTGCAACGCGAGGAGGGCCATGCGCACCGCGCGAAGCTTCGCCGCGGCGAGGGCTCCGGGCACGGGCGAGTCAGTCATTATTCTTCGTCAGGTTCCGTGAGCGTCGCCACGGAGACGAGCCGATCGCCCTCGGCGAGATCCATCAGCCGCACGCCCTGTGTGTCGCGGCCAATCGGGCGCAGGTCGCCGGCTTTCATGCGGATGATCTGGCCCTGCTCGGTCACGAGGAGCAGCTCGTCGCGATCGGTGACGGACGCGATGTCCACCACCATCCCGTTGCGATCGCTCGTCTGCACGTTCTTGAGGCCGATGCCGCCGCGGGTCTGGCTGCGGTACTCGCTGACGTCCGTGCGCTTGCCGTAGCCGTTCTCGCACACGGTCAGGAGCGTCGCATCCGGGCTCACGACCTGCATCGCGACGACCTCGTCGCCCTCACGCAGCTGCATGCCGCGCACGCCGTAGGCGCTGCGGCCCATCGGCCGCGCGTCCGACTCGGCGAATCGAATCGCCATGCCGTTCTTCGATCCGATGACCAGGTCCTTGGCGCCGTCCGTTTCCGCGACCGCGATCAGCCGATCGTCGTCGTCGATCTGGATCGCGATGATGCCGGCGGAGCGCGGGTTCGAGAACGCGGTCAGGTCCGTCTTCTTGATCGTGCCCTTGCGCGTGCCCATCACGACGAAGCGCTTGCCGTCTTCCTCGGGGAACGTCTGCACGCGCAGCAGCGCCGCGATCTTCTCGCCCTCGTTCATGTGGGCGAGGTTGGCGATCGCCTTGCCCTTGCTGCTGCGCCCGACCTCCGGGATCTCGTAGACGCGCAGCCAGTAGCACTTGCCCTTGTCCGTGAAAATCAGGATGTAGGCGTGCGTGTTGGCGACGAAGAGGTGCTCGACGAAATCCTCTTCGCGCGTCTGCATGCCGATCAGGCCCTTGCCGCCGCGCCGCTGCTTCCGGTACGACTCGAGCGTCGTCCGCTTGATGTAGCCGGTGTTCGTCGCCGTGATGACGACGTCCTCGTCGGCAATCAGGTCCTCGACGCGGAAGTCGCCCTGCTCCTCGATGATGTCCGTGCGGCGGGGGTCGCCGTACTTCTTCTGAATCGCGCGCAGCTCCTCGACGACGATGGCGATGAGCAGGTCGTCGCTGGAGAGGATCGCGCGCAGCCGCTCGATCGTCTTCGCCAGCTCGGCGAGCTCGTCGAGCACCTTCTGGCGCTCGAGACCGGTGAGCCGCTGCAGCTGCATGTCGAGGATCGCCTGCGCCTGGATCTGCGTCAGCGAGAACTTCGCCATCAATCCGGTGCGCGCCTCGATCGGATTCTTCGACCCGCGGATCAGCTTGATGACCTCGTCGAGGTGATCGAGCGCGATCTTGAGGCCCTCGAGGATGTGGGCGCGCGCCTCGGCTTTGCGCAGCTCGAACTCGATCCGGCGCCGGACGACCTCGCGCCGGAACTCGATGAAGTGCTCGACGACGTCCAGCAGGCTCAGCACGCGCGGCCGGCCCGCGACGATCGCGAGCAGCGTGATGCCGTAGCCCATCTGCAGCTTCGTGTGCTTGTAGAGGTTGTTGAGCACGACGTCCGGCAGCTCGCCGCGCTTGAGCTCGACGACGATCCGCATGCCTTCGCGGCTCGACTCGTCACGGATGTCGGAGATGCCCTCGATTTTCTTGTCGTTGACCAGCTCCGCGATTTCCTCGATCAGGTTCTTCTTGTTCACCTGATACGGGATCTCGGTGATCACGATCGACACGCGCTCGCCGCGCTTGTGCTCCTCGAACGTCGCCTTGCCGCGGACGGTGATGCCGCCGCGGCCTTCCTTGTAGGCCTTGAGAATCCCGCCGCGCCCGACGATCGTGCCGCCCGACGGAAAGTCCGGGCCGGGCACGGCCGCCAGCAGCGCGCGGGCGCGCTCGTCTTTCGGCGACGCGCGGCGCTCGATCACCTGCAGGACGCCCTCGATGACCTCGCCCATGTTGTGCGGCGGAATGCTCGTGGCCATGCCGACGGCGATGCCGGTCGATCCGTTCACCAGCAGATTCGGGAACGGCGCCGGGAGCACGGTCGGCTCGTCGTTCGTCTCGTCGAACGTCGGGCGGAAATCGACGGTCTCCTTGTCGAGATCCCCCATCATCGCTTCGGCGAGCGCTTCGAGCCGCGCTTCCGTGTACCGGTAGGCGGCCGGCGGATCGCCGTCGATCGATCCGAAGTTGCCCTGGCCGTCGACCAGGACGTACCGCATGTTGAAGTCCTGCGCGAGCCGGACGAGCGTGTCGTACGCCGGCACGTCGCCGTGCGGGTGGTAGTTGCCGATGACCTCGCCGACGATCTTTGCGCACTTGCGGTACGGACGATTGGACGCCAGGCCCATCTGCCGCATCGCGAACAGCACGCGGCGATTCGCCGGCTTCAGGCCGTCACGGACGTCGGGAAGCGCGCGCCCGATGATTACGCTCATCGCGTAATCCATGTACGAGCGCTTCATCTCGTCTTCGATGTTTACCGGGAGGCGTGTCTGAGGCGTCTGATCCATGAAATTTGTCGGTTCCGGGGTTCCGAAGTTCCGGGGTTCCGCGGTTCTCGGTCACGCTGCCGGCGCACCCTGGAACCTCGGAACTCCGGAACCTCGGAACCACAAGCGTTAGATGTCGAGGTTTTTGACGTCCAACGCGTTCTCTTCAATGAACTTCCGTCGTGGCTCGACCTGATCGCCCATCAGCGTCGTGAACATCTGGTCGGCTTCGGTGTGGTCCTCGGCGCGGACTTCGAGCAGCGTCCGCTTCGCCGGATCCATCGTCGTTTCCCAGAGCGTCTCGGGGTTCATCTCGCCGAGGCCCTTGTAGCGGTTGATGGCGAGCCCGCGGCGGCCGGCCGCGACGAAGTACTCCATGAGCTCGTCGAACGATTCGGCGCGGCTGTCGGTGTCGCCTTCGGCCGGCTTCGGCGCCGGTGGTTTCGGCGCGTCGGTCTCCGCCGCCTCGTCGTCCAGCGTCTCGGCGTCGGCTGCCGCCGCGGCTGCGCCCGCGGCCGTCGTGCGAATCGTGACCGGGCCCATCATCACTTCGCGGACGTCCTGGTAGGTCGCCGCGAGCGTGCGGAATTCGCCGGTCGTCACGAAATCCAGATCGAGCCGGTGCCGGCGCCCGTACCCGGCGGACCGATCGTCGATCGCCACCGCAAACGCCTCGTGCTCCGGATCCTCGACCGTGGTCGCCTGGACGTGCGGCCCCGTCAGGTGCTCGGCCAGCGCCGTCACGCGCGCTCTGTCGGCCCAGAAGCCCTTGTCGCGGGCCTCGCCCTCGAGCAGCGCGAGAATCGCTTTTCGGCCCGTGCCGCGCCGCTCGACGATCTGCAGGAACTTGCGGAAGAGCATCAACTTCTCGAGCTGACGCTCGAGATCGGCGCCCGAGATCTCACGGCCCGACTGCAGTACGACGGTGCGCGACTCGGCCGCGCGCTTGATCAGAAACGCCTCGAGCTCGCGTTCGTCCTTGATGAACGTCTCGGCGCGCCCGCGCTTCGCGCGAAACAGCGGCGGCTGCGCGATGAAGATGTGCCCGTGATCGACGAGGTCGCGCATCTGCCGGTAGAAGAACGTCAGCAGCAGCGTCCGGATGTGCGATCCGTCGACGTCCGCGTCCGTCATGATGATCACGCGGTGATAGCGGAGCTTTGCCGGGTCGAACTCGTCTTCGCCGATGCCCGTCCCGAGCGCCGCGATGAGCGTGCGGATCTCCTCGTGGCTGAGCATCTTGTCGAAGCGCGCCTTCTCGACGTTCAGGATCTTGCCTTTGATCGGCAGCACCGCCTGGAACTTGCGATCGCGGCCCTGCTTGGCCGAGCCGCCGGCCGATTCGCCCTCGACGATGTAGAGCTCGCTGTGCGCCGGATCGCGCTCCTGGCAGTCGGCGAGCTTGCCCGGCAGCGCCATGTTGTCGAGCGCGCCCTTACGCCGCACGAGATCGCGCGCCTTCCGCGCCGCCTCGCGCGCGAGCGCCGCCTCGACGACCTTGCTCACGATCTTCCGCGCGACGGTCGGGTTCTCCTCGAGGAACGCGCCGAGCCGATCGTTGACCACACCCTCGACGATGCCCTTCACTTCGGTGTTGCCGAGCTTCGTCTTGGTCTGGCCCTCGAACTGCGGCTGCGGGATCTTGACCGAGATCACCGCGGTCATGCCTTCGCGGATGTCGTCGCCGCTCACGCTCTCGGTGAGCTTCTCCGCGAGGCTGTTCTTCGACGAGTAGTGATTGATCGTGCGCGTCAGCGCCGCGCGGAACCCGGACAGGTGCGTGCCGCCTTCGGTCGTGTTGATGTTGTTCGCGAAGGTGTACGTCGTCTCCGTGTACGCGTCGTTCCACTGCAGCGCGATCTCGACGACGATGTCGTCGCGCTCTCCGGTCATGACGACGGGCTTCTCGTTGACGGGCGTCTTGTTCTTGTTGAGGAACTCGACGAACTCGCGGATGCCGCCCTCGTACACGAACGCGTGGTGCTTGCCGTCGCGCTCGTCGTCGATCGTGATGGTGACGCCGGCGTTGAGGAACGCGAGCTCGCGCAGCCGCTGCGAGAGCGTCTCGAAGCTGAAATCCGTGGACTCGAAGACGTCGGGATCGGCCTTGAACGTGATCTTCGTCCCGCGCTTTTCGGTCTTGCCCGTGACGTAAAGGTCGCCGGTGGGATTGCCCCGCTCGTACCGCTGCTGGTGCACGAGCCCGTTGCGCCAGATCTCGAGCTCGAGCCACTCGGACAGGGCGTTGACGACCGAGACGCCGACGCCGTGCAGACCGCCGGAGACCTTGTACGCGGTGTTCTCGAACTTGCCGCCTGAGTGCAGCACGGTCAGGACGACTTCCGCCGCCGGCCGGCCGCTCTCGTGCATGTCGACCGGAATGCCGCGGCCGTCGTCGACGATCGTGATCGACCCGTCGATGTGGATCGTCAGGTTGATGTTGCGGCAGAACCCGGCCAGCGCTTCATCAATCGAGTTGTCGACGACTTCGTACACCAGGTGGTGCAGGCCCGTCGGCCCGGTCGAGCCGATGTACATCGCGGGCCGTTTTCTGACGGCCTCGAGGCCTTCGAGAACTTTGATCTTGTCGGCGCCGTAGTCTTCGACTCCGCCGGGCGCAACAGTGCCCGCCGCGGGAGTGCCCCGGGTCGCCGGTCGAACAGTCTTTGACATAGTGGAAGCGCCGCCTCAGATCCTCATCGGCATGATCACGTACGTGTATTCGTAGCCTTCGGCGCCGATGGGCTTCACGACGGCCTGACTCACTTCGTCTTTGAATTCCAGTTGCACGTTCTCGGTCTCGACGACGCCGAGGAAGTTGTCCACGTAGTCGGCGTTGAAGCAGATCTGCGTGCCGGCGCCGCTGTAATCGACGGGCAGCACCTCGTGCGCTTCACCGACTTCGGGCGTGCTCGACGTGATCTCGACCTGGTCTTTTCCGATGACGAATTTCACGGCCTTCGACCGCTCGTTCGAGAGCAGCCGGACGCGCCGCACCGCAGCCGCCAGCCGATCGCGGTCGAATTCGACCTTCTTGTCGTTCGTCTTCGGGATGACACGCTCGTAGGCCGGGAAGTTCGCGTCGATTTTTCGCGAGATCAGCAGCCGGCCATCGGCCTTGAAAAACAAGTGGTTTTCGCCCTGGGAGAACTCAATCGACGAGCCGCCGTCGATCAAACGCGCGACCTCGTTGAGCGTCTTGCGCGGCAGCAGAACCTCGGTTTTGGCGTTCTTCCCCGGCGATTCGTGGACGCTGATGTACGCCAGGCGGTGCCCGTCGGTCGCGACCATGCTCATCGAATCGGGCCGCAACACGAGCTGCGCGCCGTTCAGGAAATACCGCGTGTCCTCGCTCGTGATCGCGAACCGCGTGTGCGAGATCATCCGCTTCAGCGCCGGACCCGGCAGCACCGCTTCCGTGCTCCCGCCGTCCTCGGGCGGTGTTGGAAATTCCCCCACCGGCAGCGTTTGCATCCGCGACTCGAAGCGATCGGCGGCGATCGTGACGCTCTTGCCGCCCTTGTCCTCGGCAATGCGAATCTCGGTCTCCGGAAGCGCGCCGACGATCTCGAACAGCTTCTTCGCCGGCAGCGTCAGCGATCCGGGCTTCGAGACGTTCGCGTCACACCGGCTCCGCAGGCCGACATCGAGATCCGTCGCCAGCAGCGAGACGTTGTCTTTCGTCGCGTTGAACAGCACGTTCGCAAGAATCGGGATCGTGTTTTTCCGCTCGACGATGCCCTGCAGCAGGGAGAGCTCTTTCAGCAGATCGCTCTTGCGGACGGCCAATTCCATGGGTTGGAGGACCTCACACCTAGCCCGCGATGAGCGGGGATCTTTGAAGCTGACAGCAGATCAAGAAGACGTACAAATTATAACAGGAAGAAGAGCCTGTTTGTACGCGAAACCGTGACTGTAAGTCTTTCTCAATCAATTAGTTAACCTGTGGACGTTTCTGTGCATGGTTTTGCGGGTACAGGGTGTGGAAAATGCGGAAAACTCACCCCGGGAGAGGCCTCCACAGACCGTCCACAGCCCCGCCTGTGGACGCCGTGGACGGGATCGACTTCATGCCCGGAATTGCTACTGAAACGCCTGACTGAGCGTGTTGATCAAACTGTTGAAGGTCGTGTTCTTCTGACGCATGTCCTCGACCTTGCGGATCGAGTGAATCACCGTCGAGTGATGCTTGCCGCCGAAGCTGCGTCCGATCTCCGGCAGCGACGCGCTCGTGAGCGACTTGCAGAGATACATCGCGACCTGGCGAGGCATCGCCACCGACTTCGAGTTGTTTCGTGACTTCAAATCCACGAGCTTGAGCTGGTAGTACTCGGCGACGAACTTCTGAATCATGTCGATCGTCACCGCTTTTTCCTCGTGCCGGAGCACGTCCCGCAGCACTTCCTGCGCGAGCGTCATCGACAGTTCCTTGCCGGTCAGCGACGCGTAGGCGAGCAGCCGCACGAGCGATCCCTCGAGCTCGCGGATGTTCGACTTGATCCGGCCCGCGATGTAGAGCGCGACGTCGTCGGGCAACGGCACCCCCTCGGACTCGGATTTCCGCTTCAAAATAGCCATTTTCGTCTCGAGATCGGGGGGCTGGATGTCCGCGATCAGGCCCCATTCGAAGCGGCTCCGCAGCCGTTCCTCGAGCTCGTTGATTTGATGCGGCGGGCAGTCGCTGCTGAGCACGATTTGCTTCTGCGCGTCGTGCAGCGCGTTGAACGTGTGGAAGAACTCGATCTGCGTCCGTTCCTTGCCGACGATGAACTGGACGTCGTCGACGAGCAGGACATCCACGCCGCGGTACCGCTCGCGGAATTCGAGGATGTGGTCGTAGCGAATCGCGTTGACCACCTCGTTCATGAACCGTTCGCCCGACACGTACGTCAGCTTCAAGCCCGGGCTGTGCCTGAGCACGTAGTGGCCGATCGCGTGCATCAGATGCGTTTTGCCGAGACCCACGCCGCCGTAGAGAAACAGCGGATTGTAGGAGCGCGACGGCGCTTCGGCGACCGCGCGGCACGCGGCGTGCGCGAACTGATTCGACGATCCGACGATGAAGGTGTCGAACGAATAGCGCGGGCTCAGGCCGACGGCGTCCTCGCCGATCTCGGCGTTTTCGAGCGCGTCGGCGCGTTCCTGCGGGGCGGCCGCGGCCGGCGTGACGTGCTGTCCGTCGGTCACGAACTCGAGGCGGGTGTCGGCGCGGCCCACTTCCGCGAGCGCCTCGCGGATCACCCCGGCGTAGTGCTTGGTGAGCCAGTCGACGACCATCCGATCGGCGACCCGAATGGTGAGGGTGCCGCCGGCGTCGGAGGCGAGCGTAGTGGCGCGGAACCAGGCGAAGTAGGTGTACCGGTTGACCTTGGTCTCAATTCGGCCAAGAACGTCGTCCCAGATCGTGCCGGTCATACCAGTAACACCAACAGAAACAATGAGTTACGTACTGAACCCCTCGGAAACCCTAGGATTTCCACAGTTTTTTCCACAGGTGTGGAAAACTGGCTGCGTGCGGGTCTTCCCCAGGGAAGGCTGGCGAATCTACCACAGCCAGCCCCCCTCGGGCGACCACCCTCATTTGACAGGCTTTTCCTCCCTTACTACGATCACTTTTTCGCAGGGTGTAGCAACATCCAGCCGGGAGCCCAATGAAGCGCACGTTTCAGCCTAATCGCCGCCGCCGCCGCCGGACGCACGGATTTCTCGTGCGGATGCGGACCAAGAACGGCAGGATCGTTCTCAAGCGGCGTCGCGCCAAAGGCCGCAAGCGCCTGACCGTCTCCTAGACCCGTCGCGTCTCCGAGCGGGGCCGCGGATTCAGAACTCGGCTCTCGAACATGTCCAGCAGATTTCGTCCGGCGGTTCGCCTGGCGTCGCACGTCGAATTTCGCGCGGTCCAGCAACGCGGACGGCGCGTCGCGGCGCGCTACGTGACGCTCATCGGCCGGCCGAACGATCGCGGCTGTGACCGGCTCGGGATCATCGCGTCCCGAAAAGTCGGACCTGCCGTCGTTCGCAATCGCGCGAAGCGCCGGCTGCGCGAGATCTTCCGGCGCCAGGAACCGGATCGCGTGATCGAGTCCGGGCGTCGCCCGTTCGATGTCGTGATGATCGTGCGTCGCGAGCTGGCGGCGGCGCCCTTCGCCGAAGTCAGCGCCGATGTTCAAGGTGCGCTCCGCAAGCTCCGCGGTGACAAGTAGGTTTATGTCGTTGAGTGCGAGATTCGGCGTGTTGCTCGTCCGGGCCTACCAGCTCCTGCTGGGGCCGTTCATGGGCGGAGCCTGCCGGTTCGAGCCGAGCTGCTCGGAGTACGCCGTGAGGGCGATCACCGAGCATGGATTGATGCGCGGCAGCGTGCTGGCCGCGCGACGCATCGCGCGTTGTCATCCGTTCGCACACGTTGCCGGAAGCGATCCGGTGCCGCCTCGCCCGTCCACCAGCGGGCGGGGGTGATTCATGGAAAAGCGCGTTTTTCTCGCTATTTTTCTCTGTTTTGCGGTGCTCGCGGTGTACCAGGCGTACTTCGCGCCGAAGCCGCCCGACCAGGCGCCCGCCGCCGCGGGCGTCACTCAGCCGGGCGCGGCCGCCACCGCGTCACCAACCGCGACCGCCACGCCCACACCAGCCGCGGCTGCCGCCGCGACGCCGGATCAACCCGCCGCGAAGGCGCTCGTCTCCGACGAGACGGCGCGCGACATCGTCGTCGAGACGGATTCGGTGCGCGCCGTGTTCTCGTCAGCCGGCGCGGTCCTGAAGAGCTGGCAGTTGAAACACTTCAAGGGTGACGACGGCACCGCGCTCGACCTGGTGCCGCCAGACATGCCCGGGAACCTCGCGCGGCCGTTCACGCTCGCGACCGACGATCCCAACATTTCCAAGACGCTCGCGTCCGCGCTCTACCGTCCGAGCTCGGATTCGCTCACGATCGGATCGTCGCCGGGCACGCTGAGCTTCGAGTACCGCGACGCCTCAGGCCTGAGCGCGCGCAAAGCGTTTCGCTTTCAGCCGGAAGGCAAGCCGTACAACCTGACGGTGGACGCCGAGGTTGACGTCGGCGGCGCGGCGCGGCCCGTCACGCTTGCGTGGGGCCCCGCGCTCGGCCTCGGCTTCAAGCCGGACGGATCCCGCGAAGTGCCCGTGCGCGCGCTGCAGTACCGCGACGGCAAGGTCGAACGGCTCGCCTCCAACTCGCTCGAAAAAGAACCGCATTACGAAGGTGCGCTGCGCTACACCGGCGTCGAAGAGCAGTACTTCCTGAGCGTCGCGCTGCCGGGCACGCAGAACGTCCAGGTGAACTTCCAGCCGGTGACGCTGCCGGTGCCGAACGATCCGAAGAGCCGCCTGCGCAGCTTCATCCTGTACAGCGTGCACCTGCCGGGCGCGGCGAGCGTGCCGTTCTTCATGGGCCCGAAGGATTTCGACGTGCTGCACGCCGTCGACCCCGAGCTCGTGCGCGCGATCGACTTTGGCATGTTCGCCTGGCTCGTCGTGCCGCTGCTCCAGGCGCTCAAGTGGATCAACGGCTTCCTCGGCAACTACGGCTGGTCGATCATCGTCCTCACGCTGCTCATCAACATCGCGATCTTCCCGCTGCGCCACCGCAGCATGGTCTCGATGAAGAAGATGCAGGCCGTGCAGCCGGAAGTGAAAGCCATTCAGGATCGCTACGCCAAATACAAGGTGACCGATCCTGAGCGCCAGAAGATGAACCAGGAGATGATGGCGCTCTACAAGCAGAAAGGCATCAACCCGGCCGGCGGGTGCGTGCCGATGCTGCTGACCTTCCCCATCCTGCTGGCGTTCTACAACTTGCTGTACTCGTCGATTGAGCTGCGCGGGGCGCCGTTCATGTGGTGGATCAAGGATCTCTCGCTGCGCGACCCCACGTTCATCACGCCCGTCCTCATGGGCGCGACGATGTTCTGGCAGCAGAAGATGATGCCGTCGACGGCGGATCCCGTGCAGCAGAAGATGTTTCTCGTGCTGCCGATCTTCTTCACGTTCACGTTCCTGTGGATGCCGAGCGGTCTCGTGCTCTACTGGCTCATGAGCAACGTGCTCGCGATTGGCCAGCAGTACCTGACGACGCGGATCATCGGCGCGCCGGTGCGCGTCGTGCCGGCCAAGACCCCGGCGCGGGGAAACACGACGACGGGCAAGTCGTAGGACATACCAGTCATGCAGGACCTCGACGCCAAAGTCTCCGAGTTCGTCCAGCAGATCACGTCGGCCATGGGCCTCGCGCTCGAGGTGACGGCCGAGGAGCTGCCGGACAACATCCGCTTGAATCTCTCGGGCGAGGGCGCGGACGTTCTGCTCCGCCGCAAGGGCGAGGCGCTCGACGCGCTGCAGGTCATCGTCAACACCGCGTTTCGACGAGACGCGCGCGGCGATCGGCACTACGTCATCGACGCGCTGGGCTTCCGCAAGGGCAAGGACGCCGAGCTGCGCCAGATGGCGCTGTTCCTGATGGACAAGGCGCGAGCGTCGGGCGTGCCGCAGGAAATGGACCCGCTCAACCCGTACGCCCGCCGCATCGTCCACCTCACGGTGGCGGAAGACCCGGCGCTCACTTCGGAAAGCATCGGCGACGCGTTTCTCAAGAGCGTCGTGATCTCGCGGAAGGTCTAAACTAGCTCTCCCGTGTCTTTTGCCGTGACGGACACCATCGTCGCGGTGGCTACGCCACCGGGCCGCGGCGGCATTGGCGTCGTCCGGCTGTCCGGGCCGGACGCCACGGCCATCGCCTCTTCGCTCGTCGGCCGCGACGAGCCGTTCGTGCCGCGCCACGCGACGTTCGCGCGCATCATCGGGCGCGAGCCCGGGGCGTCGCGCCGGCCCGTCGACCAGGTGGTCGTCACGTGGTTTCAAGGTCCGCACTCGTACACCGGCGATGACGTTGTGGAAATCAGCGGGCACGGCAGCCCGGTGCTGCTCCAGCGCGTCGTCGAGCTCGCGATGCGCGCGGGCGCGCGGCTTGCCGAGCCCGGCGAGTTCACGCTGCGCGCGTACCTGAACGGCCGGATCGATCTCGTGCAGGCCGAGGCCGTCGCGGATCTCGTCGATGCGGTGACGCCGCTGCAGGCGCGCGCGGCGATGGATCAGCTCGAGGGCACGCTCACGACGGCGATCGGCCGGATGGATGCGGCGCTGTTCGATCTGGCCGCGCGGCTCGAGGCGTCGCTGGATTTTCCGGAAGAGGGGTTCCACTTCGTCACGCGCGACGATGCGCGCGTGGACATCGAGCGGATTCGCACGGAGCTCTTGACGCTCGCACGCGAAGGACGAACGGGCCGCGTGCTGCGCGAAGGCCGGCTCGTGGTGATCGTCGGGCGGCCGAACGCGGGCAAATCGAGCCTGTTCAACGCGCTGGCTGGCGCGGCGCGCGCGATCGTCACCGCGGTACCCGGGACGACGCGCGACGTGCTGACCGAGCGCGTGGACATCGGCGGCATTCCGGTGACGCTCGTGGACACGGCCGGACTGCGCGACGCGACCAGCGACGCGATCGAGGCCGAGGGGGTCGAGCGCGCGCAGCAGGCGCGACGCGTCGCCGCGCTCACGATCGTCGTCGTGGACGGCAATCAGCCGATCGTCGACGCCGATCGGCGCATCGTCGCCGAATCGCCCGCACCGCGCATCGTCGTTTCGAGCAAAGCGGATTTGCCGCGCGCCTGGACGGCCGCGTCCGCCGGGTTGAAGGGCGAGGACATCATCGATCTGTCGGTGAAGACCGGCACCGGACTGAAGACGCTCCGCGAGCGCATGGTGGGCGCGCTCACGGATCGCGAAATGCTCCGCGACGTTCCGTCGATTTCAAACGTCCGTCATCTCGACCTCGTCGACCGCGCGGCGGACTCGCTGCAAGCGGCGATGTACGGGATCGACGCCGGTGCGACCGAGGAATTGATCCTGACGGACCTCGGCGCGGCGCGACGCGCGCTCGAAGAGCTGACGGGACGACGAACGCCGGAGGATCTGCTCAGGCATATTTTTGAAAGATTCTGTATAGGGAAGTAGTCGGTTCGTTGGGTTCGTTAGGTTCGTTAGGTTCGAGAAGACTAAGATCCTGCCCGTGCCTTCCTTTGACATCATCGTCGTCGGGGCCGGCCATGCCGGCTGCGAGGCGGCGTGGGCTGCGGCGCGGCTGGGGTGCACGGTCGGGCTGTGCACGCTCGGGCCGGAGACGGTCGCGCTGATGCCTTGCAATCCGGCGATTGGCGGCACGGCCAAGGGCCATCTCGTCCGCGAAATCGACGCGCTGGGCGGGTTGATGGGCCTGGCGACCGACGCAACGGGGATCCAGTTCAAGCTGCTCAATCGCAGCCGCGGGCCGGCGGTCTGGTCGCCGCGGGCCCAGGCGGACAAGCGCCGGTACGGCGCCTGGATGCGCGAGACGCTGTCCGCTGAGCCGAACATCACGTGGCTGTTCGATCGCGCGGGCGCCCTGATAATTTCCGGCGGCCGCGTGACGGGTCTGGCGTTCGAGAGCGGCCAGACGGTGTCTTGCGGCGCGATTGTCGTCACGACGGGCACGTTTTTGAACGGGCTCGTGCACGTTGGCGACGAGCAGATTCCCGCGGGGCGTGCCGGCGAGCCGCCAACGCGAGCGCTCGCCGACTCGCTTCATGCGTGCGGGTTCACAATGGGCCGGCTCAAGACCGGCACGCCGCCGCGGCTCGATCGCCGCAGCATCGACTTCTCGCGCTTCCCTGCCGAACACGGCGACGATCCGATCGTCCCCTTCTCGTTCCTCTCGCCGCCGCTCGAGCGCGATCAGATCGTCTGTCACGTGCTGCACACGACGGACGCGGTGCACGATCTCGTGCGCCGCCACATCGATCGGTCGCCGCTGTTCAACGGCCAGATCAAAGGCATTGGTCCGCGGTACTGTCCGTCGCTCGAAGACAAGATCATGCGGTTTCCGGATCGCGAGCGGCACCAGCTGTTTCTCGAGCCGGAAGGCCGTGACGTGGACGAGATCTACGTCAACGGGCTCTCGATGAGCTTGCCGCGCGACGTGCAGGAAACGATCGTGCGCGAGTTGCCGGGCCTCGAGAACGCGCGGCTCCTTCGGCACGCCTACGCGGTCGAGTACGATTTCATCCAGCCGACGGAGCTCGACCGAACACTCGAAACGAAGCGTGTTTCCGGCCTGTTTTTGGCGGGTCAGATCAACGGGACGTCCGGCTACGAGGAAGCAGGGGCGCAGGGTCTCATGGCCGGACTGAACGCCGCGCGATCCGTGCGGCGCGAATCGCCGATCGTGCTCGGCCGCGACGAAGCCTACATCGGCATCCTCGTCGACGACCTCGTCACGCGCGGGTGTCTCGAGCCGTACCGCATGTTCACATCGCGCGCGGAGCATCGTTTGATCTTGCGCATCGACAACGCGGATCTTCGGCTCACGCCGATCGGCCGCGACGCCGGCGTGGTCAGCGACGATCGCTGGGCGGCGTTCGAAGATCGCCGCGCGCGCCTCGATCGCAATCGCGGACGCGCGGCCGCCGCGAAAGTGAAAGTCGGCGGCGACACAATGACCGCGGCGCATGCGCTCGCGCGGCCCGACGTTTCGCTGCGCGATCTCGCGTCGCAGGGTTTTGAGATCGAGATGTCCGCGGCGATGGCACACGTCGACGCCGCGACGTTCGAAGCCGAGCTCACCTACCGCGGCTACCTCAAGCGTCACGATGCCGTGCTGGCGCGCGTGCGCGCCGATGAAGAGCGCGCGATCCCTGAGACGTTCGAGTACGGCAATCTCCCCGGCCTCTCTCGCGAGGTCGTCCAGCGGCTCTCCGAAGTCCGCCCGGCCACCATCGGCCAGGCCGGCCGCATTCCAGGCGTCACGCCCGCCGCGGTCGCCATCGTCGCCGCGAGGATCGGTCGCAAATAGAGCTCAGGTACGACTGGTACGTCAGGTCCAAGGAACGGACTATCGCTGGTCAGCTTCGATTCGAAAAAGAAGGAAGCGGACACGCGTTAGCTCGTTCCACGTACCAGACGTACCGGTCGTACCCGTACGACAATGGATGCAGATGCCCTACCCCGACGATGGCCCGAGGATTGAGCGGCGAGTGGCGCTGGCGGGGGCCACGGTGTCGCCGGAGCAAGCGGCAGGGCTGGCCGGCTACCTGGACGTGCTCCGCAAGTGGAATCAGAAGAGCAACCTCACAGCGTTCGAGCTCAATCCCCCCTCGGATGCCGCCCTGGACCGGCTGATTGTTGAACCCGTCATCGCGTCGCAGCGGTTGCTGCCGGCCGATCGTTTGCTGATCGATATTGGATCCGGGGGCGGCTCCCCGGCGATTCCGCTCCGGCTGATGGCGCCGCAACTGCGAGTGGTGCTGGTGGAAGCGAGGACCAGGAAGTCAGCGTTTCTGCGGGAGGTCGTCCGGCAACTGGGGCTGGAGGGCACGACGGTCGAGAACCGGCGGTTCGAGGAGCTGGCCGGCCGGAGTGAGCTGCAAGGTCAGGCGGATGTGGTCACGATGCGGGCGGTGCGGATCGGGGCTGATTTTTGGGTAAATACCAGAAACATGCTCAAGCCAGGTGGCCGCCTCTTGCTGCTTGGGACTGCTGAGGATCTAGAAGGGTTGAGCTTCCCTCCCAACATGGAGAGGCTGTTCAGCGAGCCGCTATTGGTGTCCAACCGGAGCCATCTGGTCGGCTTGCGGCGAATTGATTAGCTGCCGGCGCCCTGTGCGCGGCAGTGTTCCACGTGGAACGATGGGCTCGAAGCGGCCCGATCTTGTTCCAGGGAGGGTCCGAATGCGCTGGCTTCGCGCGACCGTCGTCGGGCTGGTTTTCGCCGTCATTGGCCTCGTGGCGGTTGTGGCCGTCCAGTCTGCGCTCGGCATGTCAACGGTTTTCTCGGGATCCGGCGGGCTTGGCGCGGTCTCGATTGAGCTCAGCGGCCCGGCGATTGTGGCGACCATCGCGGGGTTCCTGATTGGGTTTCTCTACTGGTTCCGCGGACCTGGACGGAAGTGAGTGCTCGGGTACGACGGGTACGTCAGGTACCCGGAACGCGCCTTCGGCGGGTCAACTATCTCCTTCCTCACGTTTTCTCTTTAGTCGCCAGGTTCAAAGCCGCTGACGACCCATCAGCCGGAGCCAACGGGTCCGTTCCTTGATGCCCGGAAGCTGCCTCCGCGAGGTAAAGGAAGGAGCTGACACGCGGCAGTTCGTTCCTCGCACCTGACGTACCAGTTGTCCCTCGACTTCGCTCGGGACGACCCTGAGCGTGTCGAAGGGTCGTACCCGTGCTCTTGCGCTCTTGTTCCACGTGGAACATCTACCCTTGACGCCCGCAAGCTCGACGGAGACAATTGTTCAGCCCAGCAGACATAGTATTTGGCCACATGACCAAATCAGCGCGGATCATCGCGGTCGCAAATCAGAAAGGTGGCGTCGCCAAAACCACCACCGCCATCAACCTCGCCGCGTCGCTCGCCATGGCCGGCCAGCACGTCCTCGTCGTCGACCTCGATCCCCAGGCGAATCTCACGAGCGGACTCGGGCTGAAAGGGCAGTCGGCGCCCGGCGGAACTGTCTACGAAGCGCTCACGAGCGACGCGGGCGATGTCCGATCGTTCGTGCTGCCGACGAGCTTCGATCACCTCTCGATCGTCGCCGCCGATCGTCAGCTCACCGGCGCCGAGATCGAGCTCGTCACACTCGAGGCGCGCGAGCACCGGCTGCGGCGACTGCTCCACCGCCTGCGTCCTGAATTCCAGTACATCTTCGTCGACACGCCGCCCTCGCTCGGCCTGCTCACGCTCAACGGTCTCGTCGCGGCCGACACCGTGCTGATTCCACTCAACTGCGAGTACTTCGCGCTCGAAGGCATCGCGGAGTTGATGTCGACGATCGATCGCGTCCGCGTCGCCCTCAATCCGGCGCTCGGCATCGAAGGCGTGCTGCTCACGATGTACGACGAGCGCACGAATCTCGGCCAGCAGGTGAGCAGCAACGTTCGCGAGTATTTCGGAGAGAAGGTCTACAAGACGGTGATTCCGCGCAACATCCGGCTGGGCGAAGCGCCCAGTCACGGCGTGCCCGTGATTCTCTACGACGCGCGATCGCGCGGCGCGGAGGCCTACATCGCGCTCGCGCACGAGTTCCTCGCGCGCGATCGCGCCGCGGCGCTGCAGATCGCGGCGCCCGCTCCGGCGTCCGGCGAGAGGAGTGACCAATGACGGAGAAACGCCCCGCGCTCGGCCGCGGCCTGAGCGCGCTCATTCCCGAGTCCCCGCGCCCGCAACCTGTCGCCGTCGATCGCGATCCTGAGCGGCCGACGCACATCGATCTCGACCTGCTCGCGCCGAATCCGCGCCAGCCGCGCACCTACATCGACGAAGCGCGGCTCGAAGAGCTCGCGCAGTCGATTCGTACGAACGGCGTGATTCAACCGCTGCTCGTCCGCCGCGTCGAGGGCCGCTACGAGATCGTCGCCGGCGAGCGCCGCTGGCGCGCGGCGCAGCGCGCCGGTCTGCTCAAAGTCCCCATCGTCGTGCGCGAGATCGACGACGATCGTCTGCTGCAGATCGCGCTCATCGAGAACATCCAGCGCGACGACTTGAATCCCATCGAAGAGGCGCAAGCCTACCGGCGGCTGATCGACGAGCACCATCTCTCGCAGGAAGAGCTCTCGTCAGCGGTCGGCAAGGATCGCGCGACGATCGCCAACTATCTGCGGCTGCTGCGCCTTCCCGCGGAAATCCGCAGCGAAATCACGTCCGGCGCGATCTCGATGGGACACGCGCGCGCCCTCGTGTCGTTGCCCGACGACGTGGCGCAGCGCCGCGTGGCGCGCGAGGTCGTCGCGCGCGGCCTCTCCGTGCGCGAGACGGAAGCGATCGTGCGGCGCGAAGGGCGCCCGCCCGCCCCGCCTCCGCCGCCGCGCAAGATCGACCCCAACACGCGCGCCGCCGAAGAGCAACTCAAGCTCGCGCTCGGCACCGCCGTCCGCATCGTGCGCAAAGGCACCGGCGGCAAGATCGAGATCGACTTCGTCAACGAAGACGAACTGCAACGCTTGTACGAAACGTTGAGCGAGTAGAGAAGGGCAGAGCAGAACGCTGACAGAAAGGAGGACCGATGCCGAAGAAGCTGACTGACTACGCCGCTTGCGCCGGTTGAGCGAGCAAACTCGCCGCAGGCGAGCTCGCCCAGGTGCTGGGTGACATTCCGCGAACAGACGACCCTCGAGTGCTCGTCGACTACCGCACGGGGGACGATGCGGGTGTGTACGCGTGGAGTGCGGGACCGGCGCTCGTGCAGACGGTCGACTTCTTCACGCCGGTCGTCGACGATCCGTACAGCTACGGACAGATCGCGGCGGCCAACGCCCTGAGCGACGTCTACGCGATGGGCGGGGAACCGCGCACGGCGCTCGCGATCGCGGCGCTGCCCAAAGACGGGCCGGGCCCGGATGTCGTGAAAGCGATCTTCCGCGGCGGCCACGACAAGCTGCGCGAAGCCGGCGTCGTGCTGCTCGGCGGGCACACTGTCACCGACACCGAGATCAAGTTCGGCTACGCGATCACCGGCGAGATCGATCCGACGCGCGTGTTGACGAACGCCACGGCGCGCGAGGGCGATCGCCTGATCCTCACCAAGCCGCTCGGCACGGGCATCATCGCGACCGCGCTCAAGTTCGGGCGGGCGAGTCAGCTGCAGATCGATGCCGCGACCGAGTCAATGATCCGCCTCAATCGAGACGCGGCGCACGTCGTCCGTCAGCTGGCGCCCGGCATGGTGAGCGCGGCGACGGACATCACGGGCTTCGGGCTCGTGGGCCACGCGGCCGGCATGGCGGCGGCGAGCCACGTGACGATCGCGATCGACACGGCGGCGCTCCCGCTGCTCGAAGGCGCCGTCGCGCTGGCCTCGTCAAACATTCCCGGCGGCAACAAGACGAACGCCGCCCACTTCGGCCCCCGGGTCCGGATCGGTTCCCAGGTCAGCCCGGCCATGCGCCTCGTGGCCTTCGATCCCCAGACGTCCGGCGGCCTCTTTCTGGCCGTGGATCCCGGGGCGACTGCGCACATTTTGGGCAAGCTGACGGACGCCGGCGTGACGGCCTCCGTCATCGGCCGCATCGAGAAATCCGACGCTGACGGGGCCCTGCTTCGCCTCGACTGACCCCTCCCCGCAACCTTGCCGGTACGCGCCCCGAATGGTATAAATTGACGTTTTACTCGGTACGTCTGCGCCCATCCTGTATAGGAACCCGTGACATTACTTGCCCGTTCGTCGAGTGACTGCCGCCGCACCCGGCCGGAGCTGTACTCATGACCTCCCGGTCCGCCGGGAAGCGGTACGCGTCGGCGCTCTTCGGGATCGTCTCGAAGAAGGGCGAGGCTCAGCGCACGGCGGGCGACCTGGCCGCGGTGCGTACCCTCGTGGCCGGCAGCGCCGACCTCCGTCAGGTGTTGAACGCCGCGTCCGTGCCGCCCGCCAAGAAGCAGGCGATCGTGACGGCGGTGCTCAAGGCCGCGGGCGACGTGAGCCCTGACGTGACGCGGGCCGTCCAGCTTCTGGCCGAGCACGGGCGGATCGAGCTGCTCGCGGATCTGTCGGAGGCGTTTGCCGAGAAGCTGCGTGATGCCGAGGGCATCGTCCCGGCGGACATCGTGACGGCCGTGCCGCTCAGCGACGCGCAGCGCGCGGGGCTCGAGGCGGCGATCGGCAAGGCGTCGGGCATGACGGTGAAGATGGATGCGCGGGTCGACCCGGCGATCGTGGGCGGCATCATCGCGCGCGTCGGCAGCGTCGTGTTCGACGGCAGCGTGACGAGACAGCTCGAGCGGTTGAAGCAGCGGCTAATGGAAAGCCAGTAACAGAGAGCACACATGCAAATCAGGGCTGACGAAATCTCCAGGATCATTCGCGATCAGATCGGCAACTTCGCCGTCGATCTGGACGTCGCCGAGGTCGGCACGATCGCGTCGGTCGGCGACGGCATCGCGCGCGTGCACGGCGTCGAGCGGACGATGGCGGGCGAGATGCTCGAGTTCCCGCACGGCGTTTTCGGCATCGCCCTCAACCTCGAAGAGGACAGCGTCGGCGCGGTGCTCCTCGGCCACTCGACGGAGATCAAGGAAGGCGACACGGTCAAGCGCACGGGACGCATCATGTCGGTGCCGGTCGGCGACGAGATGATCGGCCGCGTCGTCAACGCGCTCGGCCAGCCGATCGACGGCAAGGGCCCGATCGCGACGAAGCAGTTCATGCCGATCGAGCGCCTCGCGCCGGGCGTCGTCGATCGCAGTCCGGTCAAGGAGCCGCTGCAGACCGGCCTCAAAGCGATCGACGGGATGGTGCCGATCGGCCGCGGCCAGCGCGAGCTCATCATCGGGGACCGGCAGACGGGCAAGACGGCCGTCGCGGTCGACACGATCATCAATCAGAAGGGCCACAACGTCGTCTGCATCTACAACGCCATCGGCCAGAAGCAGTCGACGGTCGCGCAAGTCGTGAAGACGCTCGAGGAATTCGGCGCGATGGAGTACACGATCGTCGTCGCGGCCGGGGCGTCCGATCCGGCGCCGCTGCTCTACATCAGCCCGTACTCGGCGTGCACGATCGGCGAGTTCTTCCGCGACAGCAACCGCCACGCGCTGTGCATCTACGACGACCTGTCCAAGCACGCGCAGGCCTACCGGGAGATCTCGCTGCTCCTGCGGCGTCCGCCGGGCCGCGAAGCATATCCAGGGGACGTCTTCTACCTGCACTCGCGCCTGCTCGAGCGCGCCGCGAAGCTCAAGAAAGAGCTCGGCGGCGGATCGCTCACGGCGCTGCCGATCATCGAGACGCAGGCCGGCGACCTCTCGGCCTACATCCCGACGAACGTGATCTCGATCACGGACGGGCAGATCTTCCTCGAGGCCGACCTGTTCAATCAGGGCATCCGCCCGGCGATCAACGTCGGCAACTCCGTGTCGCGCGTCGGCGGGTCGGCGCAGATCAAGGCGATGCGCCAGGTCGCCGGGTCGCTCCGGCTCGACCTCGCGCAGTTCCGCGAGCTCGCGGCGTTCGCGCAGTTCGGCAGCGATCTCGACGCCGCGACGCAGAAGCAGCTCAACCGCGGCAAGCGCCTGGTCGAGATCCTCAAGCAGCCGCAGTACGCGCCGATCCCGGTCGAGAAGCAGGTCGCGATCATCTACGCCGCGACCAACGGCTTTCTCGACTCGGTTCCCGTGGAGCGCCTCCGGCAGTACGAGGTGGAGCTCTATCGCTTCCTCGACTCTCGCCAGGCGGGCGTGCTCGCGGCCGTGGCCGAGAAGAAGATTCTCGACGACGACCTCAAGAAGAACCTGAGCGCCGCGCTCGAGGAATTCGGCAAGAGCTTCGCGGCGAAGACGGCAGCGGCCTAGAGGGCAAAGGGCAGAGGACCAGGGCAGATGCCGTCACTCATCGACATGCGCCGGCGCATTCGCGCCGTCAAGTCCACGCAGCAGATCACGAAGGCGATGAAAATGGTCGCCGCGTCGAAGCTGCGCCGCGCGCAGGAGCGCGTCATCGCGACGCGGCCGTTCGCGATCGAAGCGCGCCACGTGCTCAAGAGCATCGCGTCGCGCGTCGATCCGCGCCAGCACGACCTGTTCATTCCTCGCGACCCCGACCCGAAGCGCGCGACGATGCTGATCGCGATCACGGCGGATCGCGGTCTCTGCGGCAGCTTCAACGCCAACGTCATCAAGGCGGTCAGCCACTATCTGGGCGAGCATGCGGGCCATCCGATCACGCTCGGGCTCGTCGGGCGCCGAGGCCGAGACTTCCTGGGCAAACGCGGCCTGCCGGTCCGGTTCGAGTACGTGAACCTGCCGAAGGTCATCCGCATGGCCGAGGCCGAGGCGATCGCGCAGCCGGCCGTCGAGGACTACGTCGCCGGCAAGATCGACCGCGTGCTGCTCATCTACAACGAGTTCAAGTCGGTCATCCAGCAGAAGCTCGTCGTCGAGCAGTTGTTGCCAGTGCGCGATCTCGACCCGGGCCAGGACGGGAAGAAGGACGAGACGCCGTCGGCGGAGTACATCTACGAGCCGTCGCCCGAGCGCATCCTCGAGATCCTGGTCAAACAGCTGATCGTCGCGCAGGTGCTGCGGGCGCTCGTCGAGTCGAACGCCGCGTTCTACGCGGCGCAGATGACGGCGATGGATTCAGCGACGCGCAATTCCACGGAAATTCTCGAGAGCCTGACGCTCTACATGAACAAGCTGCGTCAGGCCGCGATCACCAGAGAGATCATCGAAGTCGTGTCTGGAGCACAAGCGTTATGACGGTTGCCGCAGCAGCGAAAGTCGGGAAAGTCGTCCAGGTCATCGGACCGGTCGTGGACATCGAGTTCGACGCGGGCCAACTGCCCGAGATCTACAACGCCGTCCGGATCACCAGCGCGGCCGCGAAGGGCAGCGACCCGATCGACATCATCGTCGAGGTCGAGCAGCACCTCGGCGAGAAGCGCGTCCGCACGGTCGCGATGAAGCCGACCGACGGATTGCAGCGCGGCATGGCGGCGACGGATCTCGGCGAGCCCATCTCGATGCCGGTCGGGCCCGAAACGCTCGGCCGCGTCCTGAACGTGCTCGGCGAGCCGGTCGACTACCCGGAACGTCCGGTCGTTTCGAAAGAGCGCTGGCCGATCCATCGCGATGCGCCGACGCTCGAAGAGCAGTCGACCGAGCTCAAGATGTTCGAGACCGGCATCAAGGTCATCGACCTGCTCGAGCCGTACCTGACGGGCGGGAAGATCGGGTTGTTCGGCGGCGCCGGCGTCGGCAAGACCGTCATCATCATGGAGCTCATCAACAACATCGCCATGAAGCACGGCGGTGTGTCGGTGTTCGGCGGCGTCGGCGAACGCACGCGCGAAGGCAACGACCTGTGGATCGAGTTCCAGGAGAGCGGCGTCATCGACACGAAGGACGCGTCGAAGTCGCGCGCGGCGCTGGTTTACGGACAGATGACCGAGCCGCCAGGCGCGCGGCTGCGCGTCGCGCTCTCGGCGCTCACGGTCGCGGAGTACTTCCGCGACGCCGAGAACAAGGACGTGCTCCTCTTCATCGACAACATCTTCCGGTTCACGCAGGCGGGGTCGGAAGTCTCGGCGCTGCTCGGCCGCATGCCGTCGGCCGTCGGCTACCAGCCCACGCTGCTCACCGAGATGGGCGAGCTGCAGGAGCGCATCACGTCCACGCGCAAGGGATCGATCACGTCGGTGCAGGCGATTTACGTGCCGGCCGACGACTACACCGACCCGGCGCCGGCAACGACGTTCGCGCACCTCGACGCGACGACGAACCTGTCGCGCGCGATCGCCGAGCTCGGGATCTACCCGGCGGTCGACCCGCTGGCCTCGTCCTCGCGCATTCTCGACCCGCGCATCATCGGCGAGGAGCACTACGCGGTGGCGCGGCAGGTCAAGCAGATCCTCCAGCGCTACAAGGACCTGCAGGACATCATCGCCATCCTCGGGATCGACGAGCTGTCGGAAGACGACAAGCTCACGGTCGCGCGCGCGCGGAAGATCCAGAGGTTCCTGTCGCAGCCGTTTTTCGTGGCCGAGCAGTTCACCGGCTACAAGGGCAAGTACGTGCCGATTGCCGAGACCGTGCGCGGCTTCAAGGAAATCGCTGCCGGCAAGCACGACAACATTCCGGAGCAGGCGTTCTATCTGGTCGGGACGATCGACGACGCGATCGAGAAGAGCAAACAACAATGATTGGGCAATTGGGTTATTGGGTCATTGAGCTATTGAAGAGCTCGGCGGCCCGTGCAATAACCAATAACCCAATGGCTCAATAGCCCAATGGCCCAATAACGCATGTCTATCCCAGCTCATCTTCGTCTCGAGTTCGTGACGCCCGAGCGGGCGCTCGCCCAGAACGACGTCGACGAGGTCGTGCTCCCGGGCGAGCTGGGCGATCTCGGCGTGCTGCCGGGCCACGCGCCGCTGCTCACGGCGCTGCGGCCGGGCGAGATGTGGTACCGGAAGGGCAACGAGCGGACCTACGCGTTCGTGGCCGGCGGGTTCGCCGAAATCGTCCAGGATCGCGTGTCGATCCTCGCGCAGGTCGCCGAGCGCGCCGAGGAGATCGACATCGAGCGCGCCGAGGCCGCCAGGCGGCGCGCCGAAGACGCGCTGGTCAAACCGTCCTCCGACACCGATCTCGAGATCGCCCGCCTCGAGCTGGCGAGAGCGATCGCCCGCCTGGACATCGCCCGCCGCCAGCGCCCCCGCGGCTGACGCCTTGATGAAGCGCATCTCCTCTTCGGTTGCGTCCGATCCCGGCCTGCGCCGGGAGAGCAACGAAGATGCGTACTGCGCCCGCACCGATCTCGGCTTGTACGTCGTCGCCGACGGGATGGGCGGGCACGCGGCCGGCGAAGTCGCGTCGCGGCTGGCCGTCGAGGTGATCGAAGCGTTCATCAAGGACACGCGCGACGCGGACATGAACCGCACGTGGCCGTTTCCCTACGACACGGCGCTCAGCCTGGACGGCAACCGCCTCAAGGCCGCGTTCCGGCTGGCGAACCGGCGGCTCGCGACGGCGATGGAAGCCGACGACACGCTGCGCGGCATGGCCACGACCGCCGCGGCCGTGCTCATCACGAACGGCGCGCCCGTCATCGCGCATGTCGGGGACAGCCGCGTGTACCGGTTTCGCGGTGGCCAGCTCGTGCAGCTCACCGAGGATCATTCGTGGGTCGGCGAGCAGGTGCGCGCGGGCGTGCTGTCGGACGCCGACGCGCGCCGCCATCCCTGGCGCAACGTCGTCACACGCGCGCTCTCCGGCGGCGACGATCCGCACGTCGAAGTCACCGAGATCGAAGTGAAGGCCAACGACCGGCTGTTGATCTGCTCGGATGGTTTGTCGGGCGTCGTGCCGCTCGAGAAGCTCGAGTCGATCGTCTCGACGACGCCGGCGCTGGACGAGACGTGCAAGGCGCTCATCGCCGCGGCCAACGACGCCGGTGGCCCCGACAACATCACCGTCGCGATGCTGAAGGTCGATGTGGCATAACCTCGCGCAGCTTCCGCGCTACCGCGGCTTGATTCAAAGCCTGGTGGCCCGCGAGCTCAAGGCGCGCTACCGCGGATCGGTCCTCGGGTTTTTCTGGTCCTTCGTCAACCCGCTGCTGCTGCTCACGATCTACACGTTCGTCTTCACCAAGATTCTGCCCGGCGCCAACAAGGACCTCGAGCCGTTTGCGGTGTTCATGTTCTCGGGCCTGCTGCCGTGGACGTGGTTCGCGTCGTCGCTGCTCGAGGGCTCGGGGTCGCTCATCTCAGGCGGCAATTTGATCAAGAAAGTGTTGTTTCCGGCTGAAGTGCTGCCGATTGTGAGCGTGCTCTCGAACATGGTGCACTTCTTCCTCGGCCTGCTGATTCTGGCCGGGTTCATGATCTACAACCAGCACTACCCGGATTGGGGCGATTTGATCTGGTTTCCGGTCGTCGTGCTGGTGCAGCTGATCTTCACGGTCGGCCTCACGCTGCTGCTCGCGGCGCTGACCGTGCACTTCCGCGACATTCGCGACTTGCTGGCCAACTTGATCACGCTGTGGTTCTTCGCGACGCCGATCATCTACTACTACAAGATGGACAGCGTGAAGAGCTTCGCGTGGTTCTTCAATCGCAATCCGTTTTTTCATCTCGCCGTGTCGTATCAGGAACTCCTCTTCTTCCCAGGCCCATTCGGCCACTTGAAGTGGCTGGCGCCGCTTGCCGCAGGATCGCTCGTCGCCTTCCTCGGCGGTTACTGGATCTTCGATCGCCTGCGGGATTCGTTTGCGGAGTCCGTGTGAGCGCGGCGATTGAGCTCACTAACGTCACGAAGATTTACCGCCGCTACGGCGGCCGGCACTTCGCCACGCTCAAGAGCGCGCTGCTGCGCCGCAGCATTCTGCAGGACCTGAAGCCGCGCGAGACGTTTCCGGCGCTGCGTGACGTGTCCTTCAGCGTGCCCGCCGGGTCGACATTCGGCGTCATCGGCCGGAATGGATCGGGCAAGAGCACGGCGCTCAAGGTCGTGGCGGGCATCACGAAGCCCACGACCGGCACCGTCGCCGTTCGCGGCCGGATCTCGGCGCTCATCGAGCTCGGTGCCGGGTTCCATCCGGAGATCTCCGGCCGCGAGAACGTGTTCATCAACGGCATCATGCTCGGCTTGACCAAGCGCGAGATTCAGAAGCGCTTCGACGAGATCGTCGAATTCGCGGAGCTCGCCGAGTTCATCGACGCGCCGGTCAAGACGTACTCGTCCGGCATGTACATGCGGCTCGGGTTTTCCGTCGCGATTCACGTCGATCCCGACGTGCTGCTCGTGGACGAAGTGCTCGCAGTCGGCGACGAGGGCTTCACGCACAAGTGCCTCGACAAGTTCGGCGAGTTCAAGCGGCGCGGCAAGACGATCCTGCTCGTGACGCACTCGCTGGGCCTCGTCGAGCGCTTCTGCGACGAGGCGGTCTGGCTCGACGCGGGACAGAAGCGCGAACAGGGCGATCCGAAGCGCGTCATCGGTGCGTACGTGACCGACGTCGAGCGGCAGGAAGAGCAGTTCCTGGCCACGTCGGAGGCCAAGGCCACGCACGATGCGCTCGAGCCCGGCGCGCGGCAGCCCGCGGAAGGCCCGGTGCATCCGGGTGAGGTCGCCGGCGACATGAACACGACGACCGAGGGCCGCTGGGGATCGGGCGGCGTCGAGATCTCCGACGTCAAGTTCCTTGGCGCAAGCCACCAGCAATCGCACGTATTTCACACGGGCGAGCCGTTCACAGTGCAATTCAAGGTGCGCGCCGCGAAGCCGGTCCAGGACTTCGTGTTCGGGCTCGGCATCTTCAACGCCGAAGGTGTCTGCATCTACGGCACGAACACGGACGTCGAGGAGTACGTTGCCGAGTCGCTCCAGGGCGAAGCCGACGTGAGCGTCATCGTCGACGCGCTCGATCTCGTCGAGGGCACGTACAAGCTGGACGTGGCCGTCCATCGCCGCGACGGCGCGCCGTACGACTATCACCGCCTGCTCTACACGTTCCGCGTGAAGTCGCGGCTGAAAGACGTCGGCATCTACCGGCCGAAGCACCGCTGGGAATTCGCTGGGCCGATCAAATTCCGGATGAAGACGTGACGATCGACGAGGCTGCGGCGTTTGCGGACGACCTGCGCCGTGCCGGCAAGACCGTCGTGTTCACCAACGGCGTCTTCGACCTGCTGCATCCCGGCCACGTGCGTTATCTGCAGCACGCGCGATCGCTCGGCGACGCGCTGATTGTCGGCGTGAACTCCGACCGATCGGTCCGCGCGAACAAGGGCCCGGCGCGCCCCATCACGCCGGAAGCCGAGCGCGCCGAGATCCTCGCGGCGCTCGCCTGCGTCGACGCCGTCGCGATCTTCGACGCCGAGACGCCGGCCGACATCATCAAGCGGATCCAGCCGGACGTGCTCGTCAAGGGCGCGGATTGGGCCGCCGACGCCATCGTCGGCCGCGACACCGTGGAAGCGCGCGGCGGCAAGGTCGTGCGCGTCCAGATCGAGCAGGGCTGGTCGACATCGTCGATAATCGAGAAGGTTCGGAGAGCCGGCCAGTGAGATTCGTGTGCCTCGCACTCGTCGCATGCTTCGTGCAGACCGCGGGGCAGGACAAGACGTACCTCGTCACAAAGTCGCCCGTTGATGTGGGGATGCCTTCGCACGGCTTGTGCGTTGCCATCGACGGGTCCGATCCCCACGGCGTTTTCTGGTGGGATCCGGGACGCGGTGGTGAGTGTGCCACTCGCTCGAGCAGCATCATGCCGGGCGATCGGGCGTCCGTCTCACGCGCGGCCGATGGATCAATCGACGTGCGATTCCGACTCGGGCTGATCAGCCGGGAGCCGGACGCTCACATCGATGTCGCTCTCGCGACCGACGGTCAGACGATGCGCGGCATGTCCGGGGGGCGCGTTCCGATGGTGCGTCGAAGCGATCTGAAGATCCCTGAAGACTGCTGCGCGCCGTCGCGCCAGGCAAGCGCGAATTGCTCGAGAGTGCTGGCAATTGGATCGATGAGCCAGCATTCGCCGACGCCGAACCTCGCCAGAATGCGCAACTTCTTGCCTCGATCGATCGCGGCCGTGGCTCTCGACAAGACTTCGATCGCCAGGTCCGGAGCCGTCCGAATCGCGCGATGCATGTCGATGGCGCAGGCACGATCGCGCCCGAAGAACACGACGTCCGGCTGCACGACGTTGTAGCTGTCGAGCACGATGTCGATCGGCGAGGAGAACATCAGCCCGCCTGCGTGTCGTTCATAGTTCTTGAGCAGTTCGGCGGCGTTGAACGCCATGTCGAGATTTCCTCGATATTCAGATCTGCACGATGGCCCGAACGGGCCATTCGGCACGTGGCTGACAATTTGGCCCGATCGGGGGAAGTTGGAATCCGTCTCAATTCGTACCCTCTATCCACGAGGTGAACGATGCGGACGATGATGACGACGGGAGCCGGAGAGGCGCAGGGCGCCCTGTGGGGAACGGCCGCCGAGGATTGGGCGGCGTTTCAGGAACACACGATGCTGCCGGTGTTCGAGGCCGTACTGGAGCGGATCGAGCACTGGGACGTGCGCGTGCTGGACATCGGCTGCGGCAGCGGCATGTTCGCGCAGTTGCTGATCGACAACGGGATGGTCGTCGACGGGATCGATGCGGCCGAGCCGCTGCTCGCGATTGCGCGACGCGTGGCGCCGCGGGCGCGGTTCCGGCGCGGCGACATGGAGATGCTGCCGTACGACGCGCGCACGTTCGACGTCGTGACGGCGATCGACGCGTTGCACTCCGCCGCGGATCCGCAGCAGGCGCTGTGGGAAGCGCGACGCGTGGCCAAGCCAGGCGCGCAGATCTTCATCGCAACGTGGGGCGAGCCGGAGCGCTGCGAAGCGGTCGCGTACCTGTCGGCGCTCAGAGCGCTGCTGCCTGAGGCAGCGCCGCACGCGCCCGGTCCGTTCGCGCTCTCGAAGGAGCCGGCGCTGCGCAGGTTCGTCGGAATCGCCGGCCTGCGCGCCGAAGACATCGTCGACGTGGACGTACCGTTCGAGTATCCGAGCCTCGACGCCGCGCTTCGCGGACTCCTCGCCTCCGGTCCGGCGATTCGCGCGATTCAGGCCGCGGGACGCGTCCGCGTCACGCAGGACGTCGCCGAAGCGCTCGTGCCGTTCAAGCTGCCGAACGGCGGCTACCGGATGCGAAATCAGTTCAAGTTGTTGGTCGCGTCGAGGCCGGCGTGAGCCGGCCGGCAATGACCCAATAGCCCAATGACCCAATAACCCAATATCATGGTCGTCTGATCGGTTCGTCGTCGTCGCTCGCTTTTCGATCCCTGTTGAAGTCGGCCGCCGCGCGATCCGGGCTCACCCGGTCGCCCGGTCGTCTGACGGGGATTGGTCCGTCCGCCACCGCCTTTCATCTGGCCGTACAGGCCGGACGCGTACTCGCCATCGCGCCGACCGACGCCGTCGTCGAGCAGCTCACGGCCGACACGCGGTTTTTTCTCGGCGTGCTCGAGGGGCTGGCCGCGTCCGACCTCGAGAGCGCGGTTGCGCCGTTTCCATCGCAGGAAGTCGATCCGTACCGCGGTTTGACGCTGCACCTGGAGGTGGCGGCGGCGCGCGCTCGCGCGTTGCATCTGCTCGCGACCGGCCACTCGCGCGTGGTCATCGCGTCCGCGCGGGCGCTGCTGCCGCGGCTGAGCGCGCCTGCGCGCCTCGCGGCGACGGGGTTCACCGTCAGAACCGGCATGGAGATCGCGCCGCACGAGCTTGGCGAGCGCCTGGCCATCGCCGGCTTCTCGCCAGGCGACCCGGTCGACGAGCACGGTGAGTTCTGCGTCCGCGGCGGCGTGGTCGACTTCTTTCCGGCGTTCGAGACGCAGCCCGTGCGGCTGGAGTTCATCGGCGACATCATCGAGTCGATTCGCCAGTACGACGCGGCCACGCAGCGGTCGCAGAAGGCGATCGATCAAGTCGCGGTCACGCCACTTCGCGAATTGCTCGCGCCGGACGATCAGGACGACGATCCCGCCGCGTTCGACCGCACCGCGACGATTCGCGACTACGCGCGCCTCGGCGGCGCATCGGTGATCGTGATCGAGCCCGACGACGTCGACGAGCGCGGGCGCAAGCTCGAGGAGCAATGGCGGGCCAGCGCCACCGACATGGAAGCGCGCGGCCGCTCGGTGCTGCCGTACGAAGACCTCGCGCTTCGCTGGGACGATGTCCGGCAGTGGATCGACACGGGCCATCGCATCACGGAACTCGCCATCGAGGACGCCGCGCCGGACTCGCAGCACATCACGTCCACGCCGTCGGTCGAGTATCACGGGCGCATCGGCGACTGGATGAGCGAGATTCGCGCCGCCCGCGCGCGAGAGGAAACCGTCGTGTTCGTCGCGGCGTCGCCCGGCCGCGCCGAACGCACGATTGAGCTGGCCGCCGACTACGAGATCCGCGCGCGCGACATCGCGACCTCGGACGACCTCACGAACGCGGGCCTTCTCGTCGCCACCGGCCAGTTGTCTCGCGGATTCCACCTGCCGGGCGGCAAGCTGACGCTGTTCGCGGAAGCCGACCTGTTCGAGGAAGAGCGGCGCGTCCACGAGCGGCGGCGATCGGCAACGAGTCAGTTCCTCTCGGACTTCCGCGATCTGAAGATCGGCGATCTCGTCGTCCACGTCGACAACGGCGTCGGGCGGTTCGTCGGTCTCAAGAAGCTCGCCACCGGCGCGCCGGACGCGCAGGGCAAGGCCGGCGACCAGGAGTTCATGGAGCTCCGCTATGCCGGCGACGACAAGCTCTTCGTCCCGCTCGAGCGGCTCGATCTCGTCCAGAAGTACACCGGCGGCGCGAACCCCGCGCTCGATCGACTCGGCGGCACCACGTGGGAGAAAGCCAAGAGCCGCGTGAAGAAGGCCATGCGCGATATGGCCGAGGAGCTGCTGAAGCTCTACGCCGCGCGCAAGGCCGTCGTCGGCCACGCGTTCAACGCGGCGACGCACTGGCAGCAGGAGTTCGACGACGCGTTCGAGTACGAGCTCACGACCGATCAGCAGTCCGCGATTCGCGACATCACGCGCGACATGGAAACGCCGACGCCGATGGACCGCCTGCTCTGCGGCGACGTCGGGTACGGCAAGACCGAAGTGGCGATGCGCGCGGCGTTCAAGGCGGTGATCGACGGCAAGCAGGTCGCCTTCCTTGCGCCGACCACCGTCCTCGCCTTCCAGCACCAGCGCACGCTCACCGAGCGCTTTGCCGGGTTCCCGGTGAAGATCGAGATGATCAGCCGCTTCAAGACGAAGCAGGAGCAGAAGACCGTCGTCTCGCAGCTCGCGGCGGGCCAGGTGGACATCGTCGTCGGCACGCACCGGCTGCTGTCGAAGGACGTAACCTTCCGCGATCTCGGCCTGCTCGTCGTCGACGAAGAACAACGATTTGGCGTCGTGCACAAGGAGCGGCTCAAGCAGCTGCGCAAGAAGGTCGACGTGCTGACGATGACCGCGACGCCGATTCCGCGAACGCTGAACATGTCACTCGTCGGCATTCGCGACATGTCGGTGATCGAAACGCCGCCGCGCGACCGCCTCGCGATTCAGACGCAGGTCGTGCGCTTCGAGACCGACACGATCGCCCGCGCGGTGCGCACGGAGCTCGAGCGGCGCGGGCAGGTGTACTTCGTGCACAACCGCGTCGAGTCCATCCACTCGATGGCCAACCTCGTCGCGCGGCTCGTCCCCGAGGCGAAGCTCGCGGTCGCGCACGGACAGATGAGCGAGGACGCGCTCGAGCGCGTGATGGTCGATTTCGTCGCGGGCAAGTACGACGTGCTCGTCGCGACGACGATCGTCGAAAACGGGCTCGACATCCCGAACGCCAACACGATCGTCATCAATCGAGCGGATCGATACGGGCTCGCGCAGCTCTATCAATTGAGAGGACGCGTGGGCCGCGCGGATCGCCGGGCCTACGCCTACCTGCTCATTCCCGCCGAACAGACGCTGTCGCCGATCGCCCGGCGCCGGCTCGCGGCGATTCGCGAGTTCAGCGACCTGGGCAGCGGCTTCCGCATCGCCGCGCTCGACCTCGAGATCCGCGGCGCCGGCAACCTGCTCGGCGGCGAGCAGAGCGGCCAGATCGAGGCCGTCGGCTTCGACATGTACATGAAGCTGCTCGAGCAGACGATTCGCGAGCTGAAAGGCGAAGAGCTCGAAGACGACCGCCGGGCCACCGTCAACCTGCGGATCGACCTCAAGATCGACGAAACCTACATCCCCGACATGAACCAGCGGCTCTCGGTCTACCGCCGCATGGCCAGCGCGCGCAGCCTCGACGAGGTGGCCGCGTTCCTCGAGGAGCTTCGGGACCGGTATGGCGCGCCGCCGCCGTCCATCGCCAATCTGGCCCAATATGCCCGGATCCGGCTGGTGTCCGACGAGATTGGCCTGGAAAGCCTCGACCGGGAAGGGCAGATCGTTGTCTTAAAGTTCAGGCAAGATGCCCGGATCGACCCGGCGCTGCTGCTCCGGCTGATCCAGGAGCGGGGCGACCTGACGCTCCTGCCGCCGGCCGTGTTGCGGCTGGACTTGAGCAAGGCGCCCACGGCTCCGGTCGAGCGGCCTCAGACGCGCCGCAAGCCGCAATCCGAAGGCACCTCCTGGTGGACGGCTCGCGCCACGCCCGGTGACGTGGCGCCGGGGTTCACCCGCGAGGCCATCCTGGCGGAGCGGCCGTTCGATCCGGGCGCCCGGGGCGGGCTGTTCGAGCGGGTCGGCCAGGTGCTGGGGCGGCTGAGCGAGTCGCTGGTATCGGGCTAGGTACCGGGCTAAAATATTGATTCTGCGAATGTTGCGGTCAGGAGTGTGTATGAAGAAAGTCGGACTCGTGCTGGCGCTGCTCGTCGCCGTGGCGCCGCTCGCCGCGCAAAAGCGCGACCGCATCATCGAGCGGATCGTCGTCAAAGTGAACGGCGAGATCTTCACCCAGACCGACCTCGAACAGCTCCAGATCGAAGCGCTGCGGAAGGAAAACCCGAAGCTCGGCAACGTCGACCTGCAGAACGACGCCACGCTGAAGGCCGCGCTCGAGACGGTGACTCCCGACATTCTCGTCAGCGCCGTCGACGAGCTCCTGCTGGTTCAGCACGGCCGAGAGCAGGGCTACAACCTCGGCGACGAGCAGTTCAAGAACGTCCTCGAGCAGGTGAAGAAGGACAACAAGCTCAACGACGAGCAGCTGAAGGTCGCGCTCGCGCAGGAGGGCCTGACGATGGAGTCCTACCGCTCGATGATGGAGCGGCAGATGATCGTCGGCACCGTCCAGCGGCAGGAAATCATGCAGAAGGCGACGCTCACCGACGAGGAAGCGCGCCAGTACTACGACGGGCACCAGAAAGATTTCATGAAGCCGGCCACGGTCACGCTCCGCGAAATGATGGTGACCGTGCCTACCGAAACGCGTGACGGCCAGGACGTCTTCAACGCGGCCGTGGACGAGGCCGCCAAGAAGAAGATGGACGACGCGATTGCGCGCCTGAAGAAGGGCGACGACTTTGCGACCGTGGCAGCCGAGATGTCCGACTCCGGATCCAAAGCGAACGGCGGCCTGATTGGCGTCGTCAACCTCGATCAGATGAACCCAACCCTGCGCGACATGATCGCCAAGCTGAAGCCCGGCGAATTCACGGAGTCGACGCGCGTGAAGGGCGGGTATCAAATCTTCAAAGTGGACGCGCGGTCGGCGGAAGAGGTCGAAGCGTTCGACAAGGTCCGCGACAAGATCTCGCAGAAGGTCTACGCCGAGCGGCTCGAGGGCGAGACGCAGAAATTCCTCTCGAAACTGCGTGAAACCGCGCTGATCGAGTGGAAAGACGACGCCTACAAGACGCTTTACGACAAGGGCGTCGCCGCGCGCGCAGGCAAACAGTGAAGATCGGCACCGTGGATCTCGCGCATCCGGTCGCGCTGGCCCCGATGGCCGGCATGACGGACACCGCCTTCCGCCGGCTCGTGAAGCGCATGGGCGGGTGCGGGCTCGTGGTGAGCGAGATGGTCAGCTCCGAAGGCCTCGTGCGCGGGATCGATCGCACGCTCGAGTACGCGGAGTACACCGAAGAAGAGCGCCCGGTCTCCATCCAGATTTTCGGCGGCGATCCGCACGTCATGGCGGAAGCCGCGCGCGTCGTCGAGGGCATGGGCGCGGACATCGTCGACGTGAACATGGGCTGCCCGGTGCCGAAGATCGCGAAGCACAACGCGGGGTGCAGCCTGATGCGCGAGCCGGCGCACGCGGCGGAAGTCGTCCGCGCGATGGTGCAGGCCGTGAGCATCCCGGTCACCGTCAAGATGCGCGCCGGCTGGAACGAGCACGAGATCAACGCCCCCGAGCTCGCGAAGATGGTCGAGGAGGCGGGCGCGGCGGCCGTCGCGGTGCACGGCCGGACGGCGGCGCAGTCCTACACCGGCGAATCCGATTGGTCGCTGATCAGTCGCGTGGCCGAGTCGCTCTCCATTCCCGTCTTCGGGTCCGGTGACTGCGTCGAGGCAAGCCAGGTCGTGTCGCGCGTCGGGGCGTCCGGCGTGACCGGCGTCCTCGTCGGCCGGGGCGCGCTGCGCAACCCGTGGATCTTCCGGCAAGCGGCCGAAGCCGCGGGCGGCGCGACGCCTGCACCCATTTCCCCCGAGGAGCGCGGGCAGTTCCTGCTGGCGTACCTCGAGCTGCTTCTCGACGAGCGAACGACCGAGGGCGCCGGATTCCGGCACACCGCGCCCGGTCAGGAGTCGGTCGTCGCTCCCGCCAGGGGCCGGGAGCGCTGGGTGATCAACAAGCTTCGCGCGCTGGGCTCCTGGTACACGAAGGGGCTCGAGGACGGCTCGCACCTGCGGGTCGCGATCAACTCGGCCGAGTCGATCCCCAAGCTCCGCGCGATCATCGCGGATTTCTTTCTGACTTCAGTTTCGGTCTAACAACAGAAAATCCACGAGCTGATCGGACTTTCCATCGGCCAGCTCGACCTCGACGACCGTCGTCGCCTCGCACATTTCCCAGAACATGCGTCCGAGTTGGTGATGCAGCGGGTGATTCAGGTACTGCTTGAGGGCTGCGGTGTCTCTGAACTCGAAAACCGCGGCGTAGTTGTAGGTCTTCTCACCAAAAGATCTGGGGTAGCCGGCATCGACGGTCACTCGACGCCCGATCTGGACGCGCTGAATGCTCGGGATCTGTCGGCATGCCTCGGAGATTGCTCTGGCAAATGACCTTAACTGCTCGTCGGTTGCTTCCGGCTTCGCGTTGAAAAGGACGAGGTGACCGATCATCGCGGCCGCTTAGGACCGCGCGGTCCTCGCGGCCGGAACTTGCCAGGCGGCCGGCGGCCGAATGGCTTGGCGGATCCGCCTGGCGGCCGGTCGGGGCGATCGCCTCGCGGCCTGTCTTGACGATCGCCTGGCGGCCGATCGCCGTGCGGCCGGAATGGGCGGTCACCGTGCGGACGGAACGGACGCTTGCCGAAAGGCTTCGGCTTCTTCCAGCGGTCGCCCGGCGGTCGATTGTCGTTGGGGCGATCGGGTCGAGAGCCGTACGGCTTGTCGGATCGCGGCGTGAACGGCTTGTCGGACCGCGACTCGAGCGGCGGCCGCCCAAGGCGCTTCTTGAACCGGGCGCGTTTTTCGTCGCGCGACAGCTGGTACCGCGCGCGCGGGTCGCGATGCGATCCGCCGGGACGCCAGTCGTCCTTCCGGTCGGAGAACTGCCGCCGCTTTTCGAGAAGCGCGGCACGCGCGGCCTCGGGCGATTCCCAGACCCTGCCGCGGTCCCACCACATCAGTGTGACGTTTTGCTGCGTCCGTTGGAGCTGATGCAGCGTTGGCACCAGGTCCTCGCGCTTTGGCGATCGGAACGCCGTCGGGACGGCGCCGGCCAGAATCACCCAGAACGCATGAGAGCGAGCCATCGTCAGTGCCGTTCCAGACGACGAAGCTTCTCGATGAGGGTGGTGCGCTTGAGGTGCAGCAGATCCGCGGCCTGGCGTTTGTTGCCGCCGGACCGCTCCAGCGCGCGCTGAATCAGGTTGTGCTCGAAGTCGGCGACGAGCCGCTCCATCTCGACGCCTTCATCCGGGAACGCGACCTCAGCCGACGTCGCCGGCTGCTGGAACTCCCGGACCTCATCCGGCAGGTCGGCGATCGACAACTGCGACCGGCCCGGGGAGAGTGCAAACGCGCGCTCGATCACGTTCTCGAGCTGGCGGACGTTGCCCGGCCACCCGAACGCCATGAGCGCCTGCTGCGCGTCCTGCGAGAGCGCGACCCGCCCGCGCTGCGGCGTTTCCTTGACCAGCCGGTCGAGGAAGTGCTGGGCGAGGAGCGGGATGTCCGCGCGCCGCTCACGCAGCGCCGGCACCCGCACCGGGATGACGTTCAGCCGGTAGAACAGGTCCTCGCGAAAGAGGTTCTCCTGGACCAGTTTCTTCAGGTCCGAGTTGGTGGCCGCGATGATGCGGACGTCCACTTTCACCGTCTGCGAATCGCCGACGCGCTCGAATTCCCGCGATTGCAGCACGCGCAGCAGCTTCGACTGCAGCGCCGGGCTCATCGTGCCGACCTCGTCGAGGAACAACGTGCCGCGATTGGCTTGTTCCATCCGGCCCTGGCGATTCGCCACAGCCCCCGTAAATGCCCCTCGAACATGGCCAAACAGCTCGGCTTCGAGCAGTGTCTCGGGGATGGCACTGCAATTGAGCGCCACGAACCGCTGGCTCCGGCGTGCGCTGCCGTCGTGAATGGCCCGGGCCGCGAGCTCTTTTCCGGTGCCGGTTTCGCCCGTGATCAGCACCGTGCTGGTCGTGGACGCGACCGTCCGCAGCAGCTCGAACAGCCGGTCCATGATCGGCGTCCGGCCGATCATTCCGTCGATCTTGAACTTGTCCTGGAGCTGGGCGCGCAGGTAGGCGTTTTCCGCGCGCAGCCGGCGCTTCTCGAGCGCGACGTTGAGCTCGTGCAGGAGCTCCTCGAACGGAAACGGCTTGGTGATGAAGCCTTCGGCGCCCAGGCGCGTCACCTCGACGGCCTCCTTCAACGTCCCGTAGCCGCTGATGACGATGGCCAGGATGTCCGGGTACCGCGCGAACGCTTCGTCGAGCACCTGCCGGCCGTCGACGCCCGGCAACCGCAGGTCCGTGACGAGGATGTCGAACGCGAACTCACTGAGCCGTTCCAACGCATCTTCGCCCGTGCCCGCCTGTTGCACCTTGAATCCGTGCTCGGTCAGCCGCTCGGCAATTACCTCGCGAAATGCCGCTTCGTCATCGACCAGGAGAAGGTGCAGCGGTGCGTCCGACATTGAAGCGACGGTATTTTGACACGGGACACCCTTAAAGTCTCCCTTTTCGCCCGCCGATAGTGACGGGCGAGTCGTCATATGATCCTGGATCGCAAGACTGTATCCATTCCTCGAGCCTGCGAGCTGGTCGGCGTCAGCCGGCGGACGATTTACAACTGGATCTCCAGCGGCAAGGTTCAATATGTAAGGACAGCCGGCGGTTCAGTACGGATCTTCGCCGACACGCTGTGGCGTGAACCCAGCCCGGACGATGGCCAAACCTGGAGCCAGCGGCTTCGTCCTGGCGCCTGACGAGCGCGTGTCGCTCGTCGCGCTGGGGGTCTTGTGAGCCTGTCCCAGTCGGAGTGGTCGCGTCTCTTTCACCGGCTGAACAATCAGCTCGGGATTATTCTCGCCAACGCCGAGCTGCTCGAAAGCCGTCTCGCTGACGAGACGCAGAAGGCGCGAGCCGGTCAGGTCGTCAAGAGCGTCCTCGAAGCGATCGACACCGTTCAGCACCTGCGGCGCGAGATCAACGAGCCGGCGGAGTCGTCGGCGGCCGCTCACGGAGAACCGTCAGGCCAATGACAAAAAACGTACTGCCGTCAATATTCTGACGATTCGCGCACGCATTCGCACGGCATTGCACGCCTTTTCACACCTTCACCGCTAATCACGAAGTTCCATTAATTCAACAACTTACACGATCAGGCCGCGGTGAGCGCCCGCGGCATGCTCCCGGCCAGATGGCTGGCATCGCCGTTGCGATAGGGGATGGTCCCGGGCATGACCCGGAGGAGGCTCCCAATGCACCGCGCTCCGTTGGCGAATCATCAGCAGCAACGCGTCGCCGCGAGTTTGCCGTTCGTCGAATCGCTCGCACGCCGCATGGCGTCCACCATGCCGCATTCGATCGATCTCGGCGACCTCGTGCAGGACGGGGTGCTGGGCCTCATCGACGCGGCTCACCGGTTCGACGAGGACCGGGGCATCAAGTTCGAGACATTTGCCGAACGGCGGGTGCGGGGTGCGATGATTGACGCGCTGCGCCGCGACGCCTGGCCACGCGGCGTGCGCCGCGTGCGCCGCGAGCTCGAAGCCGCGCGCGAAGAGCTGCGCCGCGAGCTCGGCGCCGAGCCGACGCTCGCCGACCTCGCCAAGCGCGTGGGCTCGGACGAAGCGCGCCTCGAGCGGACGATCGTGCGCATCAGCACGATCGAGTCGACGTCACCCCTGGCGAATTTCGAAGGCGTGGACAGCGCGACGCTGCCGGCCGTGCTCGTGCCGAGCGAGCCGCCGTCGCCTGACCGCGTCTATGAGCAGACCGAAGTGCGCGATCGCGTCCGTCAGGCGCTCTCGAAGCTGCCGGCTCGCGAGCGCCGCATCGTCAGCCTCTACTACTTCGGCGAAGCCACGATGAAGCAGATTGGCGAGGAGATCGGCGTCAACGAGTCGCGCGTCTCGCAGCTCCACGCGCGGGCGATCGAGCGCCTCCGCAAGGTCATGACCGCCGGCCAGCCGGTCGAGCGTCCGAAGCTCGTGCCGAAGCCGACACGGCCGAAGTTTGTCAGACCCGCGGCGAAGAAGACCGGGAAGATCGGTACACCGCGGCTGGTGGCTTAGCGCAACTTAGAACTTCAAACTTAGAACTTAGAACTTCGGAGGATCACGCGTGATCTTCTGAAGTTCTAAGTTTTGAGTTCTAAGTTCTAAGTTGATCCTGTCTCACCCGAGCGTTTCCCGCGCAACCCTCACGAGATCTCTCAATCTGAACGGCTTGGGTACCCACCGGCACCCACTCTCCTCGAGAAATCTCTCTGCCTCTGTCCCCGCGACGTCTCCGGTAACGAATACGAGCCGCTTGGCGACCTGCGGCATCGTGCGCGACACCTCGCGGAAGAACATCATGCCGTCGACTTTCGGCATCTTCAGATCGCAGATCACGACGTCGTAGTGCATCTCGCGCACGCGCGCGAGCGCTTCCTCGCCGTTGGCGGCGCGGTCGACGTGGAAGCCTTCGTCGGCGAGCGCGGCGGCGACGGCTTCGTTGAGCGCTTGCTCGTCTTCGATGACGAGGGCGCGCGTGCCAGGCGGCACGTCGGGCAGCGGCTCGCCGCGCGCGGCCTCGGGCAGGCGCACGTTCAGGCCACTCACCGGCAGATCGAGGAAGAACGACGCCCCGCGGCCTTCGCGTGACGCCACGGTGAGCCGCCCGCCGTGCTCCTGCGCGATCGCGTAGGCCACCGTCAGACCCAGGCCGGTGCCCTTGCCCACGGCCTTCGTCGTGAAAAACGGATCGAAGATCTTTGGTTGCATCGCCTCGGGCATGCCCGGGCCGTCGTCGTTGACCTCGAGGATGACGGCGTCGCGATCGGGCTCGTGCCACGAACGCAGAATCAACATGCCGCGGCCGTGCGCGTCGAGCATCGCCTGCTCGGCGTTGATGATGAGATTCAGCAGGATCTGCTGGATTTGATGCGGATCCGCGAAAATCGGCGGCAGCCCCGCCGCCAGCGCCTCGAGGATGACGACGTTGGCCGCGCGCTGCTCGTAGGCGCGGATCGCGAGCGTCTCGCGCACGACTTCATTCACATCGACCGTGGTTCTCGTCGTGTGACGCTTGCGCACGAACGTCTGCAGGTTGCGGACGATGCGCGCCGCGCGCTCGGCGGCGTTGTGGATCGCCTCGAGATCGCGCTTGACCTGCTCGTCGAGGCGCCGAATCGAGACCCGCTCCGCGCACGCGAGGATCGTCGCGAGCGGGTTGTTCAGCTCGTGCGCCACGCCCGACATCGTCTGGCCGAGCGCCGCGAGCTTTTCCGCCTGCGACAGCTGGTGGTACAGCTCGCGCGTTTGATCCTGCAGTTTCTTTCGCTCGGTGACGTCGCGGATGACGGCTTCCACGCGCAGCGCCTTTTTCGGCTGCGCTTCCGCGCGCGCGGTCACCTCCACCCACATCGCGGTGCCGTCGGCGCGCCGGAGGCGGAGCAGGTAATCCTGCGCGAGGCCGTCGCGCGAGAGTTGCTGGAGAAAGCTCAGCCGCGCCTGTTCGTCGACGAAGCGATCCGCGTCGAACGGCCGCACGTCGGTCGTGGGCAGGTCGTCGGCCCAGCCGAACATCAGGCGCAGATGGGGATTGGCGGCGAGCGTGCTGGTCGTGCCGTCTTCGGCAACGAGACCGATGTAGACGCCTTCGTGGAGCGCCTCGAACAGGCGCGCAAATGCGTCGGTGGCGAGCTTCGTGCTGGCGCTGCGCGACGTCGAGCTCGCCATGAGTCGTTCAGGCGCGCGCGATCGTCAGTCCTGCGAACTGCCGCTGGCCTTCACCGGCGGCTTGGGCGTCGGCGTGTGCGGCCGCGCGTCCGTGCCGTACCGCTTGTCGACGGCTGCGCGGATTTCCGCAATCGTGGCGCCGGCGTTGTGCATCTGCATGGCCTGCTGGCCGATGTCGATGCAGACTTCGCAGCCCATGCCGTGGTACTCCCAATCCTTCACCTTGCCCTGCGCGTCCCGGCCCGCGACGAAACAGTCGTCGTTGCCCGTGTGGCCCATCCGCTCGCATCCGCAGAAGCACGGCATGTACTTCAGCACTTCGGGGTGACGCGCGGCGAATTCATAGACCGCCTTGGTCACTTCAGGCGGACGCGCCGACGCGTTAATGCCCGGCGGCAGCGGCGGCAGATCGGGCGCGATCTGCACCATCGTCTGCGGCGGAGGCGGCGGAATGCTCGCGGTTTGCGTGGCCGGCGGCGCGCCGGTGTTCTGGTCGCACGCGACCGCCAGCGCGACGGCGAAAACTGCGGGCGCCATGCGCACAATTCGTGGGGACGGCATGGACGCGATTTTACCATCTCGCAGTACACTGGGCGGATGTTCGTGGTCTGTTATGGCTCGCCTGCCTCGCGTCGCTGAGCTCACCGCGTCGTCGTCGGGCACCGGCTATTTCCTGTGCGCCCGCAAGGAACGTCGTGTCGGCCGCGGCGGCCCGTTTCTCGCGCTGCTGCTTCAGGACGTGTCGGGGGAGATTCCGGCCAAGGTGTTCCAGGACGTCGAAAGCGCGTCCGAGCAGTTCGAGGCGGGCGAGTTCGTCGCGGTGCAGGGCCACGGCAACTCGTTCCACGAGCGCGTCGAGCTCGTGCTCGACAAGATCCGGCGCGTCATTCCCGACGACGCGTCGCGCGGATTTCGCGAAGAGGACTGCATTCCGTCGTCGCCGCGCAATGCCGACGAGATGTGGCAGGAGCTCTGCAACCGGCTCGCGAGCGTCGAGCACCCGCAGCTGCGCGAGCTCCTGACGAAGATTGTCGCGGACAACACCGATCGGTTGCGCGTGTGGCCGGCGGCGCGTCAGGTGCACCACGCCTACCGCAGCGGCCTGCTCGAGCACATCCTCAAGATCATGGAGATCGCGATCTACATCGCCGAGCGGTACGGCGCGCGGCGGGATCTGCTGATCGCGGGTGCGCTCCTGCACGACATCGGCAAGCTGCGCGAGCTCAACTACGAGGTCGCGATCGACTACTCGGTGCAGGGCAACCTCGTCGGGCACATCGTGATCGGCGTCGGCATGCTGCGCGACGCGATTCGCGAGATGCCGGAGTTCCCGCCGGACCTCGCGATCGAGCTCGAGCATCTGATCCTCTCGCACCACGGCGCGCGCGAGCTCGGCTCGCCCGTGCTGCCGATGACGATCGAGGCGTTGATCCTCGCCGCGAGCGACGATCTCGACGCGACGATCCATCAAGCCCGCCGCCATATCGCCGACGATGACACCGAGGGGGCGTTCACGACGTACCACCGCCACCTGGAGCGCGTGCTGTACAAGCCGCCGCAGTCGTGACCACGGCCGGCCTGGACGCGCCGGCCACTCGGCGGCGCGCCTGGATCGCGTGGGCGGCGGTCTGCATCATTTGGGGCACGACGTATCTCGCCATCAAAGTCGGGCTCGACACCATTCCGCCATTCCTCATGGGCGGGCTGCGCTACATCGCGAGCGGCATCATCCTCGGCCTGTGGCTCAGGCTGCAGGGCCATGCGTTGCCCGGCCGCGAGAGCTGGGGGCGGCTCGCGATTCTCGGTTTCTTCATGCTCATGCTGGGCAACGGCGGGGTCGTCTGGGGCGAGCAGTACCTGTCGAGCGGCCTGACCGCCGTGCTCATCGGCACGACGCCCTTCTGGATGGTGAGCGTCGACGCGATGTTTTCCGGCGGGCAGCGGATGCACGCTCGCCAGTGGGTGGGACTGGCGATCGGCTTCTTCGGGATCGTGCTGCTCGTCTGGCCGGACATCACGGGCGGCGGGGCCAGCGGCCGCGGCGGTCTGCTCGGCGTGATCGCGATTCAGATCGCGTGCGCGGGCTGGGCGCTCGGATCCTCGTACACGCGACGGCACGTGATGCCGGGCGATCTGCTGGGATCGGCCGCGATGCAGATGCTCTTCGGCGGGATCATCATGACCATCGCGGGAACGCTGACCGGGGAGTGGAGCCACGTGTCGTTCACGCTCAAGACGTCGCTGGCGATGGCCTATCTCACGCTCTTCGGCGGCGTGATCGCGTTCTCCGCGTTCTCCTACGCGCTCGGCCACCTGGACATCGCGATCGTGTCGCTGTACTCGTACATCAACCCGGTGATCGCCGTGATTCTCGGCATTCTCGTGCTCGGCGAGCCGTTCGCGTGGCGCATGCTGCTCGCGGGCGCGATCATCGTCGCGGGGATTCTCTTCGTGAAGGCGACCGAATGACACGCCTGCTCGCGGCCGTCTGGTGCCTCGTCGCCACGGCGGGGGCGGCGCACGCGCAAACGCTGATGCCCGTGGACGGGCCGCCGAAGAAAACGCACGACTCTGCTGTCGCCAACGCGCTGCTGTTTCTCGGCGGCGCGGCGGCCGGGCTCGGAATTCACGAGACGGGGCACGTGATCTTCAGCGCGACGTTCGACGCGAACCCGCGCGTGGAGCCGCTCCACTACGGCTTCATCCCGTTCTTCAAGATCGAGCACGATCTCGTCCCGCGCCGGCAGGAGTTCGTCATCTCGTCGGCGGGCTTCTGGATGCAGTACTGGGATTCGGAGTGGATCCTCACCGCCCGTCCGAACCTGCGCCACGAGGACGCGCCGTTTCTCAAGGGAATCCTCGCCTTCGATCTCGGCGCGTCGACGGTGTACAGCATCGCGGCCTTCGGGCGATTCGGCCCGTTCGAGCGCGACACGCGCGGCATGGCGGACTCGCTGGGCCAGGACGGCTGGCCGGAGCCGGTGGTCGGCGTGGTCGTGCTGGCGCCGGCGGTGCTCGACGGCTACCGCTATTTCCATCCGGAGTCGCAGTGGGCGAAGTGGGCCTCGCGCGGCGCGAAGATCGCGAGCGTCGTGCTGGTGGCCGCGTCGGGACGGTAGTCGCCGGCGATCAGCGTCGCAGCAGATCGAGCGCCGCGACTTGCGTCCACGGCTTGACCACGAAGTACGTCGCAGCAATCACGATGGCGACGCTGACGAACGCGACGGCGACGAGCACGATCGGCTCGACAGGGCCGATGCCGTAGAAGATCGACGATGCAATCGGCAGGAGCGCGAGGCCCGACGTCAAACCGGTGGCCGCGCCCGCGAGCGACACCCAGCCAGATCGCCTGAGCGTGAGCGCGAAAAGATCTTTCTGCGTCGCGCCGAGCGCCGTCCGAATGCCAATCTCCATCCGCCGCTGACTCACGGCATAGAAGACCGTGCTGTAGAGGCCAAAGGCGGCCAGTGCGAACGCCACGACGCCGAACACGATGGTCGTCCAGACAATGACGCGCGGCAGGAGCAATGACAGATTCAGCATCTCCTCGAGCGTGAGGATGCCGATGCCGCTCAACGTGATGTTCGGATCGACGTCCTGCAGGCCCTGCAGGAGCGTGTCGCGCGATCCGTTCGTCCGCGTAATCACCGTGATGTCGGACAGGTAGTGCTGAGCCAGCGCGAAGTACATAAACGGCAGCTGGCCCTCGTCGATGTCCCCGTATTTGCCGTCCGGGACCACGCCAATGACTTCGACGAGACGATGCCCGTTCTCGATGCGCAGCCTTCGGCCGATCGGATCCAGCCCGCGCCAGTGTTGTCGCGCCAGGGTCTGGTTGACGACGACGACCTCGGTGCGGCCGCGATCGTCGCGCGTGTCGAACGTCCGTCCCGCGAGCACCGTCATGCCAATCGCGTCGAAGTATCGATCGTCGACGACCGCGTACGGCGTGGCGGCGCCGTGGCCATTCGCCGGCTCGGGTTCACCGTCCGCGACGACGTTGTCGGTCTGGTAGCCGTCCAGGGGCGAGTTGCTCGCGAGCGTGACCGCCTCGATGCCCGGGGTGGCCGACAGCCGCTCGCGCAGCTTCGCATAGAACACCCGGCCCGCGCGTTCGTCGTAGCCTCGTCGTTCCAGATTGAGGCCGGCAAAGACGAGGTTCCTCGCCGAGAAACCAAGCGACACGTTTCGCAGGTTGACCAGGCTGTGAATCGACACGCCGACGCCGACGAGCACCACGGTCGCGACGGCCATTTGAATGACGACGAGCACGTTGCGGATGCGCGCCTTGCGCGGCTCGTCGATCGCGAGCTCACGGGTGATCGCGCCGGAGAGTCCGTCGGCGGCGCCGCGCAACGCCGGCGCCAGGCCAACGGCCACACCGGCAACCAGCGAGATCGCCATCGTGCCCACGAGCACGAGAACATCCGGTCGCAGATCCACGGACGGCCAGGGGAAGAGCGCGCCGAGGGCGCCAATCTCCGGCCGGAACGTCGAGATCTTCGCGAGCGCGAGCCACCCGGCGGTGTAACCGATCACCCCGGACGCGAGACCGAGCATGCCGGCTTCGCGGACCAGCGGCAGGACGAGCTGGAGTCGCGACGCGCCGAGCGCCGCACGGACGAGCATCTCGTGCCGGCGCGACGAGGCGAGCCCGAGCAGCAGATTCGTCACGTTCGCGCACGCGACGACGAGCGTGAGCAGGACGATCAGGAGCAACGCGCCGAGAATCAATGACGTCCACTCCCGGTCGCCGGGCGGCGTGACGGTGACCGTCGTCAAGACGGCGGTCCGTCCCTGCTCGGTGTCCGGGTGCTCACGCTCGATCCCGGCGGCGACCAGCGCGACGTCGCTGTCCGCCTGGGCGGCGGTGACGTCTGGCGCCAGCCGGCCGACGAGATGGAGCCATCGCACGGTGCGATTGGTGACGAGGGTCGGGTCGCTGCCGAGGATTTTCTCCGCGCCTCGAAGCGACATCCACAAATCTGGCTCGAAGCCCCACGTCATGCCCCGAAAAGACGAGGGCGCGACGCCGACGATCGTTGCCGGCTGCTCGTTGAGGCGTATGGTCGAGCCGAGGAGGCGCTCGTCCGCGCCGAGACGGCGCCACACCGACTCGCTGATGACGACCTCGTCAACGTCGCGCGTGTCCGGGTCGCGGAGGGTGAGCCGGCCTCTGAGCGCGGGGACGGCCAGCACGCTGAAGAAGTTCGGCGAGACCTGGGTCGCGATCACCTGTTGCTTGAAGTTGCCGGACACGAACGAGATGCTCGAGATCGCATACGGAAAGGCGGCGACGTCGGTGAAAGCGCGCGCGCGATCGCGATACGCGACGTACTCGGGAAACGACGCGGAGCCAAACGGCTCGGTCGCCGTGCGGACGTGAAGGAAGCGCAACGTCGCCGGATTCCCGACGCCTGGAGGCCGAAACAGCAGCGCGTTGTAAGCGGACAGTCCGACGACGACCGCGGCAATCGCGATGCTGAGCGAGACGAGTGCCGTCAGCGCGAGGCGCCAGTGGCGGCCGAAGAGCCGCAGCGAGTACCAGCGGCTCGATTGGAGCCAGAGCGCGTCCACGAACGCACCCGAGCTCTCGCGAATCAGCGCCCAGCGCGCGCCACGCGTGCCGCGCCACGGCGCGAGGACGGATTCGCGGTGCTCGAGCTCCGCCTCCCATTCGGCCCGCCAATCCGCGCGGGCGTCCTTCGGCACGAGCCGGCTGATGAGCGCGAGGATCCAGCGGTGGAGTCGCACCTGGCTGCCTCTATCGTTTGGCCGCGGACGGCTTGCCCACCCGCACGGGCTCAGGGCTGGTCAGGCGGTAGCGGCTGGCGGCGTCGGCGAGCGCCCGGTGCCCGGCCCTGGTGAGCTCGTAGTACTTGCGCGCGGGCCGCTGCTCCCGCTGGGCGAGCGCCGGATTTTCCCAGCGCGACGAGATGTGCCCGGCGGCCTCCATGCGCCGCAGGGCGGGGTACACCGTGCCGCTCGGAAGCCCGGTGGCGTCCATGATGTCGAAGCCGTAGCCGTAGCCGTTCCCCACGGCCTGGAGGATGACCGTCGCGGAGAAGGACAGGTAGCCTTCGGGCATAGCGAGCAGCTTACTACATGAGACGTTTACTACATAGCCATCTGGGGCGCCGTGGCGTTGACCGGCATCTTCAGTTCCTCCATAATGGAGGAACAACGGAGGAACAGTGGCGACCCTCAACGTCAAGAACCTGCCGGACGGCCTCTATCGCAAATTGCAGGCCCGCGCAAAGCGCGAGCGGCGATCCGTCGCCCAGGAAGTGACGCAGATCCTCAGCGAGGCCGTCGAGACCCCGAAGTCAGCGTCACTGCTCGACTTGCGCGGCCTGGGCAAAGAGTACTGGCACGGCGTCGACGCCTCGACGCACGTCAAGCGTGAACGCGACGCATGGGATTGATCGACGACCTGGCCCCGGGACCGGTCGGCGTCGATACAGCCGCCTTCATCTACCTGATTGAAGAGCACCCGAAGTTCCTGCCTGCACTGCTTCCGCTCTTTGCGGCTGCGGATCGCGGCAGGCGGCAGCTCGTCACATCGGCGCTCACCCTCTTCGAAGTGCTCGTCGTGCCCTATCGTGTCGGGAATCGCGATCTGGCGGATCGCTACGAGCGACTGCTCACGACGAGCCGGGGCGTGCGTATGGTTGACGTGACCCGCGATGAGCTCCGAGCGGCGGCGCAGCTCCGTGCGGCGACAGGCGTCAAGACTCCAGACGCGCTCCAGCTCGCGGCCGCGCTCGCCGTCGGCTGCCGCACGTTTGTCACCAACGACCGTCGTCTGCCACCGCTGCCGGGACTTCGAATTCTTCAACTCTCCGATTACTGAGACGAACGGAGCGCCGTCAGCGGATCGACGCGCATCGCCCTGATCGCCGGCAGCAGACACGCGACCACCGCGATCGACAGAATCACCACCGCGACGGTCGCGTACGTGACGACGTCGTGCGCTGAGACGCCGTAGAGCAGCGTCTGTAAGTACTTCGCGGACAGCCAGGCTGCGACGACACCGATCGCGAGCCCGCCCGCCGCCATCGCCAGCCCTTGCCCGAAGACGAGCCCGGCGATTTGCCCCGGCTGCGCGCCGAGCGCCGATCGCAGCGCGATCTCTCGCGTGCGCTGCGACACCACGTACGACAGCACGCCGAACAAGCCCACGGCAGTGATCAACAGCGCCGACACCCCAAACACGACGAGCACGATCGCATAGAGACGGTCGCGCGTGAGGCTGCCCGCCACGCGCTCCTCCATCGTCCGCACCGATTGGATCGTCGCCGCCGGCGAGAGCTGCTTGACGAGCGATCGGAGCGGCTGCACGAGCGCCGTCGGATCGCCGCTCGTGCGAAGGACGACCTCGTGCGACGCCGCCGGCCCGGGGCTCTGGCTCAGCAGGCTGTAGATCTCGGGTTGTGTCTGATCGCGCAGGCCGTTGCGGATCATGTCGTCGACGACGCCGATGACTTCGAAGGGCACGTTGTCGCCGCGCATGAAGTTGCGAATGATGTCGCCGACCGGGCGATCCGAGAGATAGCTTCGCGCAAACGTCCGGTTGACGACGACGACGTGCGCAACCGATGGTGAGTCGTCCGAGGTTTGGAACACGCGCCCTTCGGAGAGATGCAGTCCGAGCGCCGCGAAGATCTCGGAGGTGACGACCGAGCGCACCGCATGTGCATGTTCTTCAGTGCCGGGACGCTGTACGGACGGCATCGTGAATCCGGTCAGGTTTTCCGAGCCCGAGAGCGGGAGGCCGGTCGTGAGTGCAACGGTCGGGTGACCCGGCAGCGCGCTTGCAAGATCGACGAAGCGGTGGAGCGCCTCGAGCCGCGCCTCGCTGGTGAACGCGAAGTCGGGCAGCGTCAGCGTCGCGCTCAGCGCGTGGCTGGGTTGATAGCCGCGATCCTGACCGACCATCGCCATGAAACTGCGCGCGAGCAGCGTGGCGCCGACCAACAGCGCGCACGTCAGCGCCACCTGCACAGCCGCGATGATCGTCCGTCCTCTCACTCGGCTGCCGCCGATCGCGCCATTGGAGTTGTCGGAAAGCGCGCCGGCCAGCCGAAGGCGCCGCAACTGCCAGGCCGGCAGCACGCCGAGCAGCAGGCCGGTGAGCGCGGTGATTACGACGGCCACGCCCGTGACCGTCCATCCGAGCGCGATGCCGTCGGCCCGCGGAAAGTTCGGCGGCAGCACGGACGGCAGCAGGCCGTGCAGCCCGCGGCTCAGCAAGAGACCCGCGACGCCGCCCGCGGCCGCGACGAGCAGGCTTTCGATCATCAACTGCTGGACGAGGCGCGACGTGCCGGCGCCGATCGCGGATCGGATGGCCATCTCGCGAAGCCGCGTGGTCGCGCGCGCGAGCTGGAGCCCGGCGATGTTGCCGACGGCCGTGAGGAGCAGCAGCGACACGGCAATCAGCATCACGATCAAGCCGGGACGGACGTCGTGCGTCAGCGCGTCGAGCGCGGGCGTCGCCGTGATCTCCGGCGGCCCGCCGCTGCCGAAGGCCATCATCGACCAGTTGGACGAGGGCTCCGGCACGGATCGCGCGCGTGCGGTCGCTTCGGCCGAGGCGGTCGCCGGCGTGGCGCCGGGCGCCAGGCGCGCGATCACGTTGATCGTCGACATCGTCACGTGCCCGTCGCTCGTCACGGCCGGCGGCACGACCAACGGGCGCCAGATCTGCGTGTCGCGATCGGGAAAGGCGAAGTCGGCCGGCATCACGGCAACGATCGTGTACGGCCGGCCGTTGATCTGAAGCGAGCGGCCCAGGACGCCACGGTCGGCGCCGAGCCGTTCACGCCAGAATCCGAACGACACGGCAATCTCGCTCACATCGTCCCGGGAGAACGGCTGGCCGAGCAGCGGCACGGCGCGCAGGAGCGGAAAGACGGTCGGGGTAACGAGCGCCAGTGAGGTTCGTTCGGCATCGCTGCCCGTCGAGACGGTCGCCGACGTTCGCTGCCACGCGCCGGCCGCCTCGATCGTCGCCGGCTGTTCACGCCACGCGTGGTAGGCGAGGTTCGAGATCGCGAGCGGCGTCTGCCGCGTCGCGCCGGCGCGGGTTTCGGTGACGCGCACGAGACGGTCCGGCTCCGCCCACGGCAACGGCTTGAGCAGCACGCCGTACACGACGCTCACGAGCGTGGTCATCACGCCGATCGCGATCGCCATCGTTCCAATCGCGAGCACGCTGAAGCCGCGCTGCCGCACGGTGAGGCGAATGCCGTAGCGCAGATCCTGAACCACGCCGGTCACGCGCCGCGAGCCCGCCGGCGGCGGCTCCAGGGCCGGTGCCCGGCGCGGAGGCCGGTGCAGACCGTCCGCCTGCGCCACCCACACACCGATCAGTTGCGTGACGTGCCTCTCCGCTTCGGCCGTCGTCGAGCCGCGCGCGCAGGAGGCGTCGTAGGCGTTCTGCGCGTGCGACGCGAGCTCTTCGACGACGTCCGATTCGAGATCGCGGCCGGCCTGTCGAGCAATGTCACGAATGCGCGCTGCCCAGTCCATGGCGTTCGTCCTATGCGTTGCCGATCCCGGCGACGCGATCGAGTGCGACGACGAAATGCTTCCACACGCTGCGCTGGCTCTTGAGGACGCGCCGGCCGGCCGCGGTAAGGCGGTAGTAGCGGCGCCGCCGCTGGCCGGGGCGCTCGACCCAGCGGCCGTCGATGAGGCCGTTGGCCTCGAGGCGGTACAGCGTGGGGTAGAGAGATGCGACGTGGAACGTGATCGCGCCGTCGGACCGCTCGTCGATCAGGCGTCCGATGTCGTAGCCGTGCCGGTCCTGCTCGTCGAGGAGCGCGAGGATCAACACCTCGGTGCTGCCGCGTTTGAGCTCGCGCTCGAGGCTTGTGCGTGCCATATGTGGGCACAGCATATATCAAGAACTAAGAAGTCCGGGGAGCTAAGAGGTCCGGTGAGATGAGAAGTCCGGGCGAACTAAGAAGTCCGGGGTGCGCTGAGAAGTCCAGGTGAACTGAGAAGTCCGGGTGGACGTTAGCGAAAGGCCTTGTCGTCGATCTTGCCGTTGATCTCGTACTTCTTGATCGTCACGTCCTCGTCGAACCGATCGCCGATCCGTGTCTGAATCCGGAACGGCCAGACGACGCCATCGACCTTCCGGTAGTCGCTGAGGGTGATGACGAAGCGCAATTGAGTCGTGCCGCTCGACCCCTCCAGTGTCGCTGGCAGGCGGGTCGCCGGGTCGAGCGTGAGGATCCAATCGATGCCATCGTCGCCCTCGAAGCGGACGGCGTCGGCCGTCGACGTCACTTTCGCCGGATACGAGGATGTGACCGCGGCGAGGAGCGGAATGACAAACGCGGCGTACTGCCGCGGGGCGCCGCCGACGCCAGGCGGCCCGCCTCCGCGACCCGAGATCGGGATCGAGCCTCGGAATCCGACGCGCAGGGTCGTCACCGTGACGTCGGTCGAGAGATCCGGCATAGCGAGCGCGCCGTAGCGCGGATCTTGTTCGGCGGGCAACCGCCGATCGATCTGACGTCCGTCTTTGTCCACGCCACCGGAATACGCGCCGGACGGATTGCGGGCGGTGCGCGTGATGCGAACGAATCGGTCCGGATTCTGCAGCGATACCTCGATCGTCCCATCGCGCGTGCCGGACGACTGAACGATCTTGCCAATCGCGTGAATCGAGCTGATCCGCGACAGCGCGGCATCGCCGCCAAGTGCCGCACGGACGTCGGCCAGCCCATCCCCCGCGGTGCGGACGGGCACCCACGCGATTCCGGCCAGCACGGCGACAAGCCAGGCGCGCCGCATGTTGTCCTCTTCGTTTCAGGCTAGCGCGAGCCAGAGACAGCTGCCAAGAATATGGTAGTAGTATGGTGACAGTATGGTCAAAGTGACGTTCACGCTCGACGACGAGACCGTCGCGACGCTGCGGCGATCCGCCGAGCGGCTCGGCAAGCCGCAGAGCGCCGTGGTGCGCGAGGCGATTGCAGACCACGCGGCGCGTATCGGGAAGCTGAGCGAAACAGAACGCCGGGCGATGCTGAAGACGTTCGACGAACTGGTCGCGCGCATTCCGCTGCGGCCTGCGCGCACGGCTGACGACGAACTTCGCGCCATTCGGCGGGCGCGTCACACCGGCGGTCGGCGGCACGGCCGATGATTCATCTCGACACGTCCCTGCTCGTCGATGCGCTCGCGGGCCAGCGCCGGAGCGCGCCGGCGCTCAAAGCCGCGATTACCCGTGGCGACCGCATGGTCGTCTCCACGCTCGTGCTGTACGAATGGCGGCGCGGACCGAGGATCCGAGCCGAACTCGAGGCGCAGGAAGCGCTGTGGCCGTCGGCGGAGACCGTGGCCTTCGATGCCGCGGCGTCGCTTCTCGCGGCTGAGCTCTACACGAAAGTGGCGCGCCCGCGCGGCCGGGAGATCGACCTGGCGATTGCGGCGTGCGCGGTCGCGCAGGACGCAGCCTTGTGGACGCTCAACCGAAGTGACTTCTCAGATATTCCGGGCCTCAGTCTCTACGATCCCGACGCGGCCTGACCGGCGCTCTTCGGCACCAGCGCAAACGTCATCGTTCCGTCGCAGACGACGTGTCCGTTGACGCGCGCGGCGCCGCTGAGCGATCCCATGCGGCTGCGCAGGCGCTTGACCACGGCCTCGATCTCGACGACGTCGCCCGGATGGACCGGGCGGCGGTAACGGACGCGCTCGATGCCCATGAACACGATCAGCTTCTCGCGGTTCTCCGGCTTCGAGAGAATCAGAATCGCGCCGACCTGGGCGACCGCCTCCGTCAGAATTGTCGCCGGCAGCACCGGCCGGTCCGCCGGCCCCTTCCAGAGATAGCGCTCGCCCTGCGAGACGTTCTTGACGCCGACGATGCGCCGGTCGGGCTCGAGCTCGGTGACGCGGTCCACCAGCAGAAACGGATACCGGTGGGGCAGAATGCGCTCGATGGCCGTGTAGTCGAGAGGCAGTTCGGGTGACATGAAAACGACGCCGGACGCCAAGTATAATTCGAACGTTCTACCCGCCTTCGCGTTTTCATGAGTGCACATCCAACGCCTCCCCCGTCCCCGACCGGCTCGACCAGTGCGAGCGAGCAGGACGTTGTCCGCACGCTGTTCGACCTCGGACGCCAGGTCGCGTCCGTCGTCGACTTCGACGAGCTGCTGCAGCGCATTCCGGAGCTGATCCGCCGGCTGATCCAGTTCGACGCGTTCGCCGTGTATCTGCTGGACGAGAAGCGCGGCGAGCTGCGCATCGGCTACGCGGTGGGCTACCCGGAGATGCCGGATTTCCGCGTCAAGCTCTCGCAGGGGGTCGTCGGCCAGGTCGTGAGCACGATGCAGGCGCTGGTCCTCGACGATGTGGCGGCGGACCCGCACTACATCGAGGTGGTGCCTGGCATGGCCTCGTCGATTGCCGTGCCGCTCATCTACAAGAAGAAGCCGATTGGCGCGTTGAACATCCTGAGCCGCCAGCCCCACGCGTACGACGAACGCGACGCGACGCTGCTGCGCCAGTTCGCGTCGACGGTCTCGACCGCGCTCGTCAACGCGCAGCTCTTCGAGCGCCAGCGGCTCGACGCAGAAGCCTTTGAAACGCTCGCGGAGATCGGCCGCGAAGTCGCGGCCGTGCTCGACCTCGACGAGCTGCTCGCGCGCATCGCGCAGCTCGCGCGCCGGGTCGTCGACTACCGGACCTTCGGCATCCTGCTCCTCGACCAGGAAAGCAAGATGCTGGAGATGAAGGTCGCCGTGAAATACGCGGAGAAGGTCGAGCTGCCGAAGGTCGCGCTCGGCGAAGGCCTCGTCGGCTACGCGGCGTTCCATCGCGAGCCCGTGGTCGTGCCCGACGTGTCGAAAGACCCGCGCTACATCAAGGTGGTCGACGACGTGCGGTCGGAGCTGGCGGTGCCGATGCTGCTGAAGGACCGCTGCATCGGCGTGTTCGACCTCGAGAGCCCGGAGCTCGACGCGTTCAGCAAGCGCGACGTCGAAATTCTGACGCTGCTCGCGAGCCAGGCCGCGGTCGCGATCGAAAATGCGCGGCTGTATCAGGCGTTGTCCGCGAACGAGGCGCGGCTCGAGCGCGAGCTCAAGTTCGCCAAGCGCGTCCAGACCGCGCTCCTGCCGTCGCAGCTGCCCAAGAAGGTGAAGGGCGTCGACCTCGGTGTGTCGTTCGCGCCCGCGCGCGAGCTGGGCGGCGACTTCCACGACTTCCTGCTCCCCGACTCGACGACCCTCGTCATCGCGCTCGGCGACGTGTCGGGCAAAGGCGTGCCGGCGGCGCTTTACAGCGTGTTTGCCGCGGAGCTCGTGCGCGGCCGCACGTTCCGGCGGCGCTACGTGCCCGAGCAGTCGTCGCCGGGCAACGTGTTGATGTCGATCAACACGATCCTGCACGAGCGGCAGCTCGAGGAGTACTACTGCACGCTCTGCTACGCGATCTTCGACCTCAAGCGCCGCACGATGACGATGGCGAACTCCGGCGTGCCGTATCCGATTCGCTGCACGGGCGACTCGGTCGGTCCGATCGAGCTCCCGGGCGTGCCGCTCGGCACGTTCTTCGGCGTGTCCTACGACGAGGTCGTGCTGCCGCTGGCGAATGACGATGTGTTCGTGTTCTCGTCGGACGGCGTGACCGAGGCGATGAACCCGAACAACGAGGAGTTCGGCAGCGAGCGCCTCATCGAGCTCGTGCGCGCCACGCGGCATCTGCCGGCGAAGGAGATCGTCAACCGGATCGTCGGCGAGGTCGAGGAACATCGCGCCGGCGCCGCGCCCAACGACGACACGACGGCGGTCGTCCTGAAGCTCGCACAGGTCTAGGCGCGCACGGTCGCGATGAGATAGCGCGCCTCGCGTTTGCCGGCGTTGAGAATGCGAACGTCCGCGGTGCCGAGCCAGCGCAGGCAATCGCCGGCGTCCATTTCCACACTGGTTCCAGGGACATTGATCGAGAGCGACCCGTCGAGCAGCCACAGGTGATGCTCGAGGGCGCGTGACTTCGCGGGGTCGAAGCCAACGGCGCCGCCTGAGGGCAGGCGCACCTCGGCGAGCTCGGCACGGAGCGAGGACGCCGGCGGGGAGATTGAGCGCCGGCGGGCGCCGCTCACGGCGTCTGTCCGCGTGCGCTGTTGTCGTCGCGAGACGAGGCGGGGGACCGCGGACTCGATCTCCGCGGCGAGACGGCCGAGTGTCCAGCCGAACACGTCGAGCAATCGGATGAGGATCGCGGTGGGCGGACTCAGTTCGCCGCGCTCGATGCGGGAGATCGTGGCGCGGCTGATGCGCGCGCGCCCGGCGAGGTCGTCGAGGGACCAGCCGCGCTCGGCGCGGAGCAGGGCGAGGCGTCGAGCGAGCCGTCGTTCGAGGCCGTCGCCGCGGCTGAGGTCGAGCCAGGCCAGGGTTCCGTCGTGTCCCATTTCTCTAGCAAGAGAGAATATCTCTATCTAGAGATACTCACGAAGGGAATACCCCAGAAGAGAACCCCAGGAGGGAACGCACGGCGACCCGGACGCCCCAACTCCGGCCACAATACCCGCGGTGCGCTCAGACCGCCTCCTCGTGCCGGCCGCCTCAGGCATCCTCGCCATCGGCCTCATCCGCACCGCCTGGGTCTGCGACGACGCCTACATCACGTTCCGGACGGTCGACAATCTGATCCACGGCTACGGCGCGCGCTGGAATGTCGCCGAGCGCGTGCAGAGCTACACGCACCCGCTGTGGATGCTCGTGCTCGCCGCCGTCGACATGGTGACGCGCGAGCCGTACTTCACGTCGATCGTCCTGAGCCTCGCGTGCTCGCTTGCGGCCGCGGCGCTCGTCGCGTTTGGCCTCGCGCGGACGCAGGTGCAGGCCGCGATCGGCCTGGTCGTGCTGGCGAGCGCGAAATCCTTCGTCGACTTTTCGTCCTCCGGTCTCGACAACGCGCTGTCGCACGCGTTGATCGCGTGGTATCTCGTCGCGCTCGCGCGGCCGCGATCGGCCGCGGCCGCCTGGCAACCGATCGCGATCGCGTCGCTGCTGGTCGTGAATCGTCAGGATCTCGCGCTGCTCGTCGGGCCGAGCGTGATCGCGTATCTGGTGGCGCATCGAGTCGAACGGCCGTGGCGAACGATCGCGCTCGGGTTCGCGCCCGTCATCGCGTGGGAGCTGTTCTCGCTCGTCTACTACGGCTTCCTCGTCCCCAACACCGCGTTCGCCAAGATGCACACCGGCATTCCGGAAGGCGAGCTCTTCGCGCAGGGGCTGCGGTATCTGCAGGAATCGCTGCTCCACGACCCGCTGACGCTCGCGGCGATTGCCCTGTCGATCGTCATCGGCGCGATCGGATCGACGCCGGCGCGCATGCTGGCGCTCGGACAGTGCCTGTATCTTGGCTATACCGTGTGGGTCGGCGGCGATTTCATGAGCGGACGGTTCTTGACGGCGCCGCTCTTCGTCGGCGTCGCGCAATTCGTGTCCGCGCCGATCGAGCTCGCGAGACCGGCGCGGCTCGCCGCGATCGCCGGCACGCTCGTGCTCGGCCTGCTCGCCTCGTCGCCGACGCTTCTCAGCGACGCGACGTTCGGACGCGGCAAGGCTTACGAGGAATTCCACGGCGTCACCGACGAGCGGCTCTACTACTACCCGCGCACCGGGCTGCTGCGCGCGGGTCACTTCACACGGCCCGATCTCATCGACGCGGATCTCGCGCACCGGATGCTCGACGCCGGCCAGCGCGTCGCCACGCACGAGATGGTCGGCATGTTCGGCTTCGCCGCCGGCCCCGACCTCTACGTCGTCGATCGCTTCAGCCTCGGCGAGCCGCTGACCGCGCGGCTGCCGGTCACCGACCCCTGGCGCATCGGCCACTTTCAGCGCGCCTTGCCGGACGGGCTGATCCAGACGCTCAGAACCGGCACCAACCAGTTCAAGGACCCGGGCCTCTCGGCCTACTACGACACGCTCGCGCTCATCACGCGCGGGCCGATCTTCTCGGGGGCGCGCCTCCGCGCGATTGCGGCCATGAATCTGGGCTCCGCCGACCGCCTGTTGGACCAGTATCGAGCGAGCCTCAAGCCAAAGTAGGTCGGGGGTGCTATCCTTCCCCCGCTTCCCCAAGCGCGAGGTTGTCAGGCCATGTTCAAGACGCTGGACATCCTGATCGGCGCGACGACCGTCATCCTGATTTTCAGCATGGCGGTGACGGTCATCACGCAGGCCATCACGTCATTCTTCGGCCGCCGCGGCAAGCACCTGATGGCGGGCCTGGCCGACCTCCTGATGCAGCTGGGCATCGACAGCCGCGACGCCGCGGAGAAGATCTCGACCGGCGTGCTTTCGCATCCGCTCATCGCCGGCGTGAATCAACGCCTTGGCTCCGTCATCCAGCGCGAGGAATTCACGAAGCTGCTGCTCGATCTCGCGACCGACACGGGTGCGTCTCGCCTGAACGACGATGCGAAGACTGCGCTCAACCGCATGCTGCAAAACAACGGCGTCGCCGATCCTGCGGCGCTGCTCCGCCAAATTCGGCGGGTCGCCGTGCAGATCGAGGCCGCAACGCCCACGCTCGCCAACGACGTGCTGCAGACGATGGCCATTTTGCGCAGCTCGACGAGCGACTACGTCGCGCGCGTCAACGCGTGGTTCGACCAGACGATGGACCGCGTCAGCGAGCGGTTCACGCGGTATACGCACTTCGTCACGATCTCGATCGCGACCATCGTCGTGCTGGTCGTCCAGCTCGACACGATCGCCGTGATCAATCGGCTGTCGATCGACGACAAGTTTCGCGACGACTTCGTGTCCGCGGCGGTGAAGGATTATTCGGCCAAGGCCGAGCAGGACCAGTCGCAAGGCGAGAACGTTCCACCCAAGCCGTACTACGACATGCTGGGTAAAGCCGGGCTGATTTCGATGCCGAGCCGCGACTGGCTGCAGCAGATGGGCGACATCCGGAAGTACCCGGGACTGCTGCTGTCGATCCTGCTGATCAGCCTGGGCGCGCCGTTCTGGTACAACGTGCTGAAGGATTTGATTGGACTGCGTTCGTCGCTGGCCAAGAAAGACGACGATCAGCGCATCGTCCGGCAAACGAATCAGGATGTGGTGATCCCGCCGCCGGGGGTGCCGGCCAGCGGATAGAAAAATAGAGCCGCCTTGACGTCGACCTGGAGCGGACGGGGTGCGGCGATGCCAGCGCCTGCCTGTCGATTGTTGCGCACCCCGTTGACGTCGGGCGGCTCCAGTCCCTCTTAGTATCAAGAGTCGTACCGTACTGAATCCTGCGGAAATTCGAGAAACGCGCCTGGGGTTGTCTCTGCCGGAGGACCGGGTGTCCCCCGCGCGAGTGGACAATCGCGGGTCTACCCCTGCGCCGCGCGGGTCGCCTCACCCGACGGGACCACGATCGTGGCCAGCTGGGCGGCGATGATGCGGGCCATGTCGACCGTCTCGGCGCTCGGGCGCTGGCGGTTGATCTCGGCGGCCAGCACGCCGATGCAGCCCGACGGCGTCACGAGCGGCACCGCGATGGCGCCGGCCGATGAGGCCGCGGCGCCGTTGACCGTCTGTCCGCGGACGGACCGGAAGGCGAGCGACGTGACGTTGTCGCCGTCGACCTGAAGCGTGCCCATCTTCGTGAGGACTCGGTCGGAGTATCCGTGCGCGAGCTGCGGGCGGAGCCTGGCGCCGGCCGAATCGGTCATCCAGAGAATCACGCCCCTGGCGTCGAGCACGGCGGCCGCGCGCTGGAGCAGCGCCTGCATGTCGCGGCCGTCGATGACGCGTCCGAGATCGACGCAGAGCTCCGCGGCGTCGCGCAGGTTCACGTCACGCGGCGGGGCCGCAGCCGCGGCCTGAGCCG